>CALUGQ010000037.1 GCA_944320235.1 uncultured Prevotella sp. | reverse complement strand
GCCAGTTCGTAGGGAAACATATCGTACAGGAGGTTGCAATAACGCAGCAGTTCGGGGAACTCGTCTGATTCGGTCAGGTATGCCGTCAACATCTCTTCCTCATATTTGCGCAAGAGGAAGAGCCCTTTCAGGCTCGGCAGCTTGCCTGCCAACGGCTTGCTCATCATCAAGAACAAAGCGTGAGAAACGATGATATGGCCTTCGTCGGGATGCAAGGAAAACATCCGTTCTTCCAGCGTACAGCTTTTCTGTAAATCGGTTTCTATTTGGTCGAACTTCTGCTTGCGCATCTCTTTTTGTGACTCTTCCATAGTCATATTCTTTATTAACTTTGTCAACCCGCAAATTCACAGGATGTCGCTTATGCTTACGCTCTTGGTCATGCTCTCCCACGAATGCCTTGCGACAGTTAGGTTCAGCGGATAATCGAGTCCTATCATCTCACCCAACTTCTTCAGGCTGTAATTGATGCGGTGCAGGATGCCGTCATACTGCTTCCATTGCTCTCGCGGATTTTTCGCCGTGATGACGGGGAAGAGGAGGGTCGTGCCTTTCCGTTTGTAGCGGTCGGCGATTTCTTGCATCAGCGACTCCCATGGCATGGAGATTTCCTTGCCTGTGAGGTGCTGCCGGTAGGTGAGCCGACCGTCAATGATGTTTTCTTTTGTCAGGCGGAAAATGTCGTCGCTCTTCATGCCTTTGGTATAGACCGTGAACAGGAAAATGTCGCGTGCGAAGACGGTCATCTCTGATTCGCCGCTCAGGTTCAGACTGCGCAGGCGTTTCACTTCGTCGAGCGTCAGGCCGTTTTTCTCTTTCTTGACGTGGTAGCTCACGTCAAGACCCTCAAAAGGATTGATGTCAGCGGCAAGCCCGTCGTTTACGGCAAGTTTATAAACACGCTTCAAATTCCGGATATAGAGGGAAATGGTGTTGCGCCCCAGCTCCTGGTTCTTCAGCCACGTGTGGTAGTTGCGCATCAGCAAAGCGTCGAAGTCCTTAAAAGGAACCTCATTCTTGCCTAAATAAGCAATGAACCTCCTGAGGTACATTTTCAACTTATAGGCCGCATCGTAACGTCCCTCATCCCGCAGTTTCTCAACGCGGGAGTTGGCGTAAGCGATGAAACCGAAACCTCCTCCGTTTTTCTTCCATGCTGGAACGGGCACGGCTGCCGTCTGTGCATTTTTCTTTCTGTTGTTATCCACTTTATTGCATTTTTACCTTGTCTGTCAGCCGCCAAAATAGATTACCCTGCCGTTAGGCTTGCCTCCCAGGAAATCAAAGATATTCGGCTCGTCGAAATAGATGCCCATGTCGGCGTAATAGGCTTCCTCCGGGTCTTTGGGTATGGTGTATAGGTCTTCGTAAAGGCTTATCCGTTTGCCGAACATTGTGGTAAAGTAAGTTCGTCTTGCAGCATCCTGTTCTTTCTTGTGGATATCATCCCATACGGCTTCGCCGTTCCACACAGGCAGGGTTCCCTTATCTATCCAAACTGCCGAGCCGCTTACATATGTTTTGTCATTATAGGTGACGAGCTGGGCGGCAAGGTAGCGGCTTGGCATGTCTTCGGAAACTGGTGTTGGAAAAATCACGTCATGGAACACACGACCGTCCCTGTGGCGCAAGGTGAACGTGCGCTCATCCCTTTGATCTATGACCGTATAAGTATCCAACCGTTCGGCCTGGATTACATCAAGTGTCTTTGCCGCTTCATTCAGCAAAGCCTTTTCCTTTCCTTCCACAAAAGAAGTTTTAAAGCGGAACTCTTTGGTTATGGTATCCGCCAAGGAGAAACCACGCTTGTCGCGCCAGTTGAAGGCGAGGTCTGCCCACAGCATCTTATTTGATGACTGCCTGTTTCCTGCGAGCCGCATGAACATCGCCTTGCGGAAACGCAGGTCAGGAAAGACTTGCAGCAGGATTTTGTCCTTCCGGACAAACCATGTCAGCATTTCGCTCAAACGGGAGAAGTCACCCGACAGTACGCTTTCAACCATCCATTGCCTGAGGGCGCTGTACTTGGTGTCTGCCACGGTCCTGCCCACGAGGTTGTGGACTTCAGAACCTGCATTGATGCTCATGTCAAATCCGTTGCACCAGCGGCTCTCCACATCGCCTACGCTGCGGTACCTGTATTCGTAAACGCCGTCAAGCCCGACGGCTACGGTGTTCTCTATATAGAGCAGAAAGGGAAGGATTTTATTGTTGTCGAAGCACCTCGCTTCCTGCCCGATAATACGGTACAGCTTGCCATACAGCTGATAGAAGAAAGCCACATCGCCGTCAACGTTCATTGACGGGTGGTGTAAGCACTGCCATTCCGTCTTGAATTTGTCTGTCGTGTACATGAGGGCGCGGTTATAAGGTTTTAAGGTTATGGGGGCGTACGGTTCTGAGGTTCTGAGGTTTGAAGGTTATGAGGAGAGTTGTAACTTCAAGGCAAATCCTCTCGTTTGCTCGTACCTTGTCACTCGTCAACTATAAAAGCTGTATGTATTCGGGCTGCACCTCGACGGCAGCGGCCAACAGTGTCGGAAGTTCCACCAACAGACGTTTCACTTTCGAGCCGCGCGTGGTGACCAACGTTCCGGTATAGCCGTCAAGTGTGCCGCCGATTATAAGGATTCTGCGGTTTCTCATGTCGGGAGTTATCTCGTCCGGACTGTAATATTTCGGATTATTTGTTGATTTCACGGCCTTGATAAACCGTTCCATGTCGGCGTTGCGTACAACTATCGGCGTGTGTCGGACTCCAATCTTGTAGCGGTATTGCAGTGTAGGCGTGCGTTCTACTATCAGGTCAAGCCGTTCACGTGTCTCTTTCACGAAAAGCAGGTCCTGCATGAAAGGCACAACCTCTTCTTCATTTTTACCTTTAATTACAGTCAACCTTTGCACCATCGGCGTAAAGCATTCCATACCCATGCCCTCGAACATCTTATAGGCCGGCAGCTTTGCGTTGCGCCGTTTCAGGTCACGCATTGCGTACCATTGCATGGTGTTCTCCATATCAGAATTTTCGTTCATGCTCTTACCTTATTATATTATAGGCACAAAGATTCTATTGCTAAAGACAGCCTGCCATTATGTTTAAATCAACAAAAGACAAGCCCCGGAGTCCTGCGAATGTCCATTTTTAATTGAAACACAAGCAGTTACGTTGTTTATCCCCAAAAGCTCAAAGGAAAATTTCTTTGTCTTGAGTCTTAAATTTTCCATACGGCTTCATGTGTTGGTTTACTGAGACATAGCCTTCCCCTGCGGTGCATCTCTTCGTAAGAGATGAATACCGACTATAAACATTAAGCTAAATACCTGATTATCAAGCTAAAAAGAATAACATATACGAAAAATTGCGAAACAAATGTTGTGTAAAAAGAGATTTTGTTGTGCAAATATCATGGCGAAATGCAAATAAATTCTAATATTTCCATTCATTATCAGCATTTTATTTGCAGTTTTTTGTATCTTTGCAAACGTGTTCATCTCTTACGAAGAGATGTCAAGATTTGCGCAACATTCCGTTGTTTGGTTTGCTTCTTTTCCACAGATTTAAGTAACCGTGGTTACTTGCTTTCTGGACGGCTTATTCCACTCAACCGAATTCTTATTTTAGAAATGTCATAAGTCTTCGCATTCTCGGTTTTTTGTGTTCTTCATACCTCGAATGTCCGATGCAATATTTCCAAGATTATATTTCGCAAGGCGAAACAGCAATGAAGTTGCTCCGACATGAAGCGGTCGGCAAGTAACTTTTGTGGCCACAAAAGTACAACTTGCTTGGCATTTTCTGCAACCATATTAATATAACAAAACGTATTCCTTCGTTGATTTTACATACTTCAAAACGGCTAAACATCCCGTATCACATGATTTATGTGACCAATATTCCCATAACTGCGAATATGGAAGCCATGTAACCAAGCACTCCGAGTTGCGTCATCTGAAATATCGAGAGTATTAAAATTCGGGAAACAAAAGTACCAGAAATCCGCAAATCAATAACTCTTTTCCCTTTTGTCATGCGGTTGTATAATCTTAGGTTCTTCAATTCTAATTCATCGGAATACAGTGTTCATTATATTAATTCTAAAAATAATATTGATAACAAGCAAAAATTTCAATTTAATGAAACTTTGTATGGAATTGTATAGATTGCATTACGTCTCACGAGTGTTCGGTGTTCGCACGGTGTTCGCAAAGGGTATGAAAAAAGCAGTTACAAAGTTCGTAACTGCTTGATTTTCAGTGTGGGCCATCCAGGGCTTGAACCTGGGACCTCCAGATTATGAGTCTGTTGCTCTAACCAACT
>CALUGQ010000036.1 GCA_944320235.1 uncultured Prevotella sp. | reverse complement strand
TGATAGCACATACAAATTACATACAAAACGTATATAAGACATTGATAATAAGTCTTATATTACAGTGGCCCAAGCTGTGGTAGAGGAGGCATGATGACTGGCTTCATCAGATGATAACGGCGGCACGCAATTGTTAAAATCATTGCGTGCCGCCGTTTTTTGTTCTGTTGTTACGTAGCAGTTTTTGTCTCTGCTGCAAACTAAAGGCTGAATTTGCCGTTATTGCGGATCTTTCTGGTTTTTGGCGTTGTCGGCCCCATTCTTGTTCCTCCTGCGTCTTCTGCTCTTGCTTTTTGGCTTTGCTGGTTGCGCATTACTTTGTTGTTGGGTATCGGATGCGGCCTTTCCCTTGCGCCGATGTCTGTTGCCGTGGCTGTGTTGCCTGTTTCTGCTTGTATTTGCAGAGACTTTTTTGTTGGGTACATATTCTGGGCCGTTCCCTAATTTTTCTGGCAGCGGGTTCTTCGTGATTTCCTTTTCAAGGAACTTCTCAATCTGCCCGAAAGAGTACATGTCTTTCTCGCTTACGAACGTAATGGCAATGCCGTCCCTGTCTGCCCGTGCTGTGCGCCCTATTCTGTGTACGTAGTCTTCTGCATCGTGTGGAACGTCATAGTTTATGACCATCAGAATGTCATCAATGTCAATGCCTCGCGCTACAATGTCGGTTGCCACGAGCACGTCTTTCTGCCCAGACTTGAACTCATACATCACTTCATCACGTTCTTGTTGGGTCAGGTCGCTGTGCATCTGGCAGCAGTTGATGTTCAGCCTGCGCAATTCGCGTGTTATGTCTTTCACCTTGTCTTTCTTCCCGGAGAAGATAATCACGCGTTTTAGTTGGTCGGTGCCAAACAGGTATTTGATGATTCCAATCTTCTGTGCCTCGTGGCAAACATAGGCTGATTGCTTTATTTTCTCAGCTGGTTTGCTCACGGCAATCTTCACTTCAACAGGATTCTTTAGCAATGTCCTGGCAAGCTGTTGTATCTTGTCGGGCATTGTGGCTGAAAACATGATGGTTTGAACCGTGCTGGGCAATCCTTTGGCGATTTGCATGATGTCATCGCTGAAGCCCATGTCGAGCATGCGGTCTGCCTCATCAAGCACGAAAAAGCTTACTTTGCTCAAGTCGACGTTGCCCATGCGTATATGGCTGAGCAAGCGTCCTGGCGTGGCTATCACAACGTCGGCTCCAAGTTTGAGGCTTTTCATTTCTTGGTCATAACGGTTGCCATCGTTACCTCCATATACAGCCACACTGCTCACGCCGTTGAGATAATACCCGAAGCCTTGCATGGCTTGGTCTATCTGTTGGGCTAGTTCACGTGTAGGCGACATTACAATGCAGTTAATGGAGTTTTGCGGATAGCCGCCGTCATCGAGCATGCTTAGTATTGGTAACAGGTAGGCGGCAGTTTTGCCAGTGCCAGTCTGGGCGACTCCGATGATGTCTTGCTTGCCAAGAATTTCCGGGATGCACTTTTCTTGTATTGGCGTGCATTCGTCGAAATGCATGTCGTATAGTGCATCAAGGATGTTATCGTTCAGGTCTGTTTCTTCAAATTTCATTAGTTTGGAGCTTTTTTATAACAGAAATATGCAATTATGAAATAAAGTATATTGGGAATCCATGCGGCGAGCATGGGGGGAGTGTTGGCGTTTATCGCGAATGTAGAGCTTATTGTTTGCAATAAAATGTATGAAAAGCTTAATGCTAGCCCTATTCCTAGGTACAGGCCCATGCCGCCTTTGCGTTTGCGTGCGCTTAGGCTGGCCCCTATGATTGTGAGTATGAATGATGCGAAGCACGTTGCAATGCGCTTGTGGTATTCAACTTCATATTGCACAACGTTGCTTGAGCCACGGTCTTTTTGCTTTGATATGTAGCGTTTGAGCTCCGGGCTGGTGAATGTTTCCTGTTGCCCTTTGCTGAAAACCAGGTCCATTGGTTCCATCATGACGGTTGTATCCATTTCCATGCCAGTCTTGATGTGTTCCCTCATTCCCTTGAGAGTTCGTATCTTGTAGTTTATTGCTTTCCAATGATAGCGGCTGTCAGAGATTGTGTCATATTGGATTATGTTGGCTGTCATGTGGCTGACTAGCTTCTTGTTCTCAAATTTGTCAAGCGAAAAGCCGTAGCCGGTCTTGTGTACGTTGTCGTATTGCGCGATGTAAGCAATCACCCCTGGCCCCACTTGCAGTTGTACATTGCTTGCAGAGGTGTTCTTCTTGTTGTTTTTGTACAGCGACTCAAAGTTATGGCGAACTACCGTTCCCTTTGGGATTACGTATGCACCCAAGTAGAAATTGAGTATTGATATGAGTGCGGCAGATATCATATATGGTCGCAGAAGCCTCTTGAAGCTCATGCCGCAAGCCATCATGGCGATTATTTCTGAGTTTCCCGCCAGTTTTGACGTGAAAAATATGACTGCTATGAAAACGAACAACGGGCTGAACAGATTGGCAAAGTAAGGTACAAAGTTGGCATAGTAGTCAAATACGATGGCCCTCAATGGCGCATTGTTTGTGCTAAACTTGGCCAGGTTTTCATTCACGTCGAACACTATGGAGATAGATATGATCAGCGCAATTGAATAGATGTATGTGCCGATGAACTTCTTTATGATATATCCATCTATCTTTTTGATGTAATTAAGCGGATTAACCTTGTCTAGTAACCATACAGCTTTTGCCATGATGCGTGAAGCACTTGCGGATAGTCGTTTTATTGTCCGCAAGCGCTTCAATGCGCGTGAGTGTTTCCGTATGTTGCTATATTTCATGTTTCTATCTGGTTCCGTTACCTATATCCTATGTCCAAGGTTTTCTACTACACTTCTTTTCCACGACGTGAAGTCGCCGGCAATTATATGCTTGCGTGCATCTCCGGCCAGGCGCAGGTAGAATGCAAGATTGTGTATGCTGGCAATTTGCATTGCCAGCAGCTCGCCTGCTTTGAAGAGATGGTGGAGATAGGCTTTTGTATATGTCTTGTCTGTCTCACAACCATCAGGGTCAATCGGAGTGAAGTCTTTCTCCCATTTCTTGTTCCTCATGTTCATGGTGCCGTTGTATGTGAACAGCATCGCGTTACGTCCGTTACGTGTAGGCATCACACAGTCAAACATATCCACGCCTCGCTCTATTGCCTCAAGAATGTTTTGAGGAGTACCCACGCCCATGAGGTAACGTGGCTTCTCTTTTGGCAGTATTTCGTTGACTACTTCTATCATTTCATACATCACCTCTGTGGGTTCGCCTACCGCAAGGCCTCCGATTGCGTTGCCGTCTGCACCCTTGTCAGCAACGAACTTGGCGGCTTCTTTCCTCAAATCCTTGTATGTGCACCCCTGTACAATAGGGAAAAGGCTTTGCTCATGGCCGTATATTGGGGAGGTTTCGTTGAAACGTTTCAGGCATCTGTCCAACCATCGTTGGGTCAGGCCCAGGCTTTTCTTGGCGTATGAGTAGTCGCTTTGCCCCGGTGGGCATTCATCGAATGCCATCATGATGTCGGCCCCGATTATTCGTTCTGTGTCCATAACACTTTCTGGGGTGAAAATGTGCTTCGATCCGTCTATGTGCGACCTGAACTCGCAGCCTTCTTCACGAAGCTTCCTTATGCCTGTAAGCGAAAATACCTGGAATCCCCCTGAGTCGGTTAGTATCGGACGGTCCCAGCCGCAGAAGCGGTGAAGTCCGCCTGCGGCTTGCAGTGTCTCCAGGCCCGGCCGCAAATATAAATGGTAGGTGTTGCCCAGTATAATCTGTGCCTTGACTTGTTCCTTCAGTTCGGAGAAATGCACACCTTTAACGCTTCCGCACGTGCCTACAGGCATGAATATCGGGGTCTGGATATGCCCGTGCGAAGTGGTTATGACGCCTGCACGTGCATCTGAATGTGGGTCTGTATGTGTCAGTTCGAACGTCATCCCTTCTCTGTTTCTTCTATTTCAAACTTCAGCGGGTTGTCCACAAGTTCGTCAGTCAAGGCGAAATCCCAAACTTCCTGTACATTTTCCACGTAATGGAACTTGACCCCTTGCAGGTATATGTCTGGTATCTCTTCGATGTCTTTCCTGTTGTCCCTGCACATCACGATGTCTGTGATTCCGGCGCGTTTCGCTGCCAGTATCTTTTCTTTTATGCCGCCAACGGGCAGCACTTTGCCCCTGAGTGTGATTTCGCCGGTCATGGCTGTGTTTTTGCGCACTTTGCGCTGAGTCAGTGCCGAGGCTATGGAGGTGGCGATTGTTATGCCGGCCGATGGGCCGTCTTTCGGGGTGGCGCCTTCAGGTACATGGATGTGGATGTTCCAGTGGTCGAAGATGCGGTAATCTATGTTGAGCGTGTTGGCGTGGGCTTTCACATATTCAAGGGCAAGTATGGCAGACTCTTTCATCACGTCGCCGAGATTGCCGGTGAGTGTCAGCTTTGAGCCTTTGCCCTTGCTGAGGCTGGTTTCTATGAACAGTATCTCGCCGCCCACGCTTGTCCATGCGAGGCCGGTGACAACGCCTGCGTATGCGTTGCCTTGGTATATGTCACGGTAGAATGGCGGTTTGCCAAGCAGCCCCTCTATTTCATCGGGGGTGATTTTCGTGTAGGGCAACTTGTCGTCTTTGGCCTTGGTGAAGGCTAGTTTGCGCAGGGCTTTGTTTATTTGCTTTTCCAGTTGCCTTACGCCGCTCTCGCGGGTATATTGCTCTATTACCTTTTCGATTGCAGGTTTCGTGAACGACAGCTTTTTCTCGCTGTCGAGCCCGGTGTTGCCTTTCTCTTTGGGTATGAGGTGGCGGCGGGCTATCTCGATTTTCTCTTCAGTGATGTATCCGCTCACCTCTATCAGTTCCATGCGGTCGAGCAGCGGCCGTGGTATTGTGTTCAGGTCGTTTGCCGTGGCGATGAACAGTACCTTTGACAGGTCGTAGTCCACGTCAAGGTAATTGTCGTGGAACGTATTGTTCTGTTCCGGGTCCAGCACCTCTAGCAGTGCAGAAGCCGGGTCGCCGTTTACGGTGTTTTGGGTTACCTTGTCTATCTCGTCCAGCACGAACACTGGGTTTGAAGCTCCGGCTTTCTGTATGTTTTTTATGATTCTGCCTGGCATTGCGCCTATGTACGTGCGGCGGTGGCCCCTTATTTCAGCCTCGTCGTGCAGTCCGCCCAGCGATATGCGCACGTATTTTCTGTTCATAGCGGCGGCGATGCTTTTGCAGAGGCTTGTCTTCCCGACTCCCGGCGGGCCGTAAAGGCAGAGAATCGGCGATTTGAGGTCGCCCTTGAGGCTCAGCACGGCCATGTACTCAAGTATGCGCTCTTTCACTTTCTCCATGCCGTAATGGTCTTTGTCGAGTGTCTTTTGCGCCTTGTTGAGGTTTAGGTCATCCCTGGTGTATTCGCCCCAGGGTAGTGACACGAGTGTCTGGAGGTAAGTCAGCTGCACGTTGTACTCCGGACTTTGCGGGCTGAGCTGGTCGAGCTTGTCGACTTCCTTGCGGAATGTCTTTTCCACATCCTGCGGCCACTTCTTCCCTTCGGCCTTCTCCAGCAGTTCACTCTTTTCGGGTGAGCTTTCCCCGTTGCTTATCTCGGCCTGCAGGTTCTTGATTTGCTGTTGCAAGAAATAGTTGCGTTGCTGTTCGTCTATGTCGTCGCGTGTCTTGTTCCTAATGTCTTGCTTCAGGCTGAGCAGCGACAGCTCGCGGTTTATTATGCGCATAGTGCCGAAGAGCCGCTCTTTTATAGAGTCTTTTTGCAGCAGGTCCATCTTCTCCTTTATGGTGAAGGCCATGTTTGAGCAGATGAAATTGAGGGCCATTACGTTGTTGTTCACGTTTTTTATCGCGAAGATGGCTTCCTCGGGTATGTCATCGTTGAGCTTGATGTATTCGTTGGTCATCTGGCGCAAGTCGTCCATGGCAGCGGCAAATTCGCTGTCATCCTTTTCCGGCACGATTTCGGCGGCTTGTTCCACCTTGCCGTAGAGATATGGCTTCCTCCGTGTTATTTCTGCCAGGCGGAGCCTGCCGAACCCTTGCACTATGGCTGTGATGTTGCCATTGGGCAGTGTAAGTATTTTCACGACGCGTGCGTATACACCATAGTCATACAGGTCTGACTTGCCTGGCTCGTCGACCTCTGGGTCGCGCTGGCACACTATGCCTATGGTTATGTTTGTCTTCTCGGCTCTTTTCACGAGGCTCATGCTTGATTCGCGTCCTATGAGTATCGGCGACACGACACCGGGGAAGAGCACGAGGTTCCTTACTGCCAGTATTGGCAGCGATGCTGGCATTTCTGATGATTTGGACAGGTCGTTGTAATCACCCTCAATGTCTGCAATCATGGAAAAAGATTTATTTTGTTTGTTGTCCATTCTGAATTGTTGTTTTTGAGTTGCAAAGTTAAGCATTAAAATTGAATTGTGAAAATCGGCAGTATGGAAAATGCCGGAACACGCAAAAAAACAAAAGGGCAGTGCTACCGCAACTGTCCTTTTGCTTTGTACGCCTGCAGGGGGTCGAACCCTGGACACCCTGATTAAGAGTCAGGTGCTCTACCAACTGAGCTACAAGCGCATCCTTGTTGTTGTTTCCTTTTGCTTTGTACGCCTGCAGGGGGTCGAACCCTGGACACCCTGATTAAGAGTCAGGTGCTCTACCAACTGAGCTACAAGCGCATCCTTGTTGTTTTGCGGGTGCAAAGGTACACACTTTTTTTTGTTCCTCCAAATTTTTCGGCCGATTTTTTTCCTGAATTTGACTTGCGGTGCTCTTTTGCGGGCTTGCTGCCTTGTGCCATTGGGCCACCACACTGATGCTGGATGATGAGGATGGCTGTTTTTCAGTGCTACTGGTAACGGGCGATGGTGGTTTGGATTATTTTTTACAGTGGCAAGGCTTGCTGGGTGGGTGTCATCGTTTGGCTTGGCTGTTCTGGGCATTTTGCAATGCAAAACGCCCTGTTCGGCCGGGCCAAACGGGGCGTTTCGGTGTTGCGGATGTAGTTTGTTGTAATTTGCTATGTGTCAGTGGCTGGCGTGCGCCATGTCAATCGCGGCAGAGACTTGCGCTTTTCCTTACATCAGTAGCGTTGGCATTGGTCGTGCAGCCTTGGGCTTCATGGCCTGTCACACAACTCCACGTTGTCTATGTCCTGTTCCATTTCGCAATAGTGGCATTTCAGTATGCCGCTTTTCTTGTTGACCACGTGGAATAGGGTTTGCATTGGCTCGTTGTTGGTTATGCATTTTGGGTTGTTGCATTTCACGATGCCACGCAGTTCGTCGGGAGTGGCGGCTGTTTTCTTTGCAACAACCTCGTAGTCATTGATTATGTTGAGCACGATGTTAGGCGCCACTATTGAGAGGCGCGATATTTCTTCGTCGGTGAAGAACTTGTCTTCTACCTTTATTATGCCTTTCCGCCCGAGCTTTTTCGAGAGGTAGTTGTATCCTATGGTGACGGGAGTCGATATCTCTTCCAGTTTCAGCAGGCTTACAACCTGGTATGTCTTGTTGGCAGGTATGTGGTCAATCACGGTGCCGTTTTTGATGGCGGCAACCAGCATCTCGTTTTTGTTCATGTCTCAGATGATTGTTTTGTCGTTTTTAACTTCGTCAAGTGAAATCCCCAGTACGTCACAGAAAATGGCCTCTCGCGCAAAAAGTCCGTTGCCGGCCTGTTGGATGTAGTAGGCATGTGGGTTGGTGTCCACATCGTAGCTTATCTCGTTTACGCGTGGCAGCGGGTGAAGTATCCTCATGTTTGGCTTGGCTTTGCACAGCATGTCGTTCTTCAGGATGTAGACGTTTTTTACGCGTTCATATTCCATGAGGTCGGAGAAACGCTCCTTCTGCACGCGTGTCATATATAATATGTCGGCGTCGGCTATGGTGTTTTCGTTGAAGTCGGTGTGCTCCTCGTAGCGTATGCCGTTCTCCTTGCAGTACAGCTTGTATTCCATGGGCATGGCCAGCTCGCTTGGCGCGACAAAGTGGAACGTCGGGTTGAAATGGCGCATGGCCATGATCAGCGAATGGACAGTTCGCCCATACTTGAGGTCGCCCACAAGGTAAATGTTGAGGCCTTCCAGTGTTCCTTGCGTCTTGTATATGGAATAAAGGTCGAGCATGCACTGGGACGGATGTTGGTGTGCGCCGTCTCCGGCATTGACAATTGGCACTGGCGACACTTCGCTGGCGTACTGGGCTGCGCCTTCTATGTAGTGGCGCATTACGATGACATCAGCATAGTTGGCTACCATCAAAATGGTGTCCTTGAGTGTCTCTCCCTTCGTGCCGCTTGTGACCTTCGGGTCGGCAAAGCCGATGACCCTTGCCCCGAGCCTGTTGGCTGCCGTCTCGAAGCTGAGGCGTGTCCTGGTGGACGGTTCAAAAAACAGCGTGGCTACAACCTTGCCTTTCAGTATCTCCCTGTTGGGATGCTTCTCGAATTCACGCGCCATCTCAATCATGTAGAGAATTTTCTCTTTCGTGATGTCGGCGATAGTGACAAAATTATGCTTTTCCATCAGCGGTTATGTTGTTTTAAAGTTCGTTTTCGTCTGCTAAGGTACGCATAATTTCCGATAAAAGCATCCAGCTTTCACAGAAATTCAACCATATTTTTCCGTATATGGGCGAAAATCCTTATTTTTGCACGATAATAATCAACCAAGACAACGTTTCGAGATGAGAAAATTCTTTGTTCGCTTCCTCTGGACAATGCTTGTGCTTGCTGTGGCCTTTGCTGCCGTGGCGTTTACGGCGATAGCAAAAGGCTGGGTCGGCTATATGCCGCCGGTGGAGGATTTGCAGAACCCGATTGACCGTTTTGCCACGCAAATATATTCGGCAGATGGCAAGATTATGGGAACGTGGAACTACAACAAGGAAAACCGCATTTGCGTTGATTACTCGCAGCTGGCCCCGTCACTTGTGCAGGCGCTCATCGCCACGGAAGATGCACGCTTCTATGACCATTCGGGCATTGACTTCTATGCGTTGGGGCGCGCCGTCGTGAAGCGTGGCATCCTGGGGCAGGTCAATGCAGGTGGTGGCTCAACAATAACGCAACAGTTGGCCAAGCAACTTTATTCCGGGACGGCACACAGTGTCACGGAGCGTATGCTCCAGAAGCCAATAGAGTGGGTGATAGCCGTACAGCTGGAACGTAACTATACCAAGAATGAGATTATAGCCCTCTATTTGAACTATTTTGACTTCCTCCACAACGCCGTGGGCATAAAGACTGCGGCGAACACATACTTTGGGAAAGACCCGCGCAACCTCTCGGTAACCGAGTCGGCAACGCTCATCGGGCTTTGCAAGAATCCGTCGTACTACAATCCTGTGCGCAATCCCGAGCGCTGCCGCGAACGGCGCAACGTAGTGCTCATGCAGATGCAGAAGGCTGGATACCTTACTGAGGCACAATATAAGCAATATGCGGCAGAGCCACTGAATCTCAATTTCCACGTTGCTGACCACAAGGACGGTGTCGCGACTTATTTCCGCGAGTTTCTAAGACTTTACATGACAATGGAGAAGCCGGAACGTTCGGCATACCCGTCGTGGAATTATGTTAAGTTCTACCAGGACTCTTTGAACTGGGAGGCAGACCCTTTATGCGGGTGGTGCAATAAAAACAAGAAGAAAGACGGGGAGCCATATAACGTCTATTCAGACGGCTTGAAGGTTTTTACCACCATTGATTCGCGTATGCAGGAATACGCGGAACAGGCTGTTCACGACCATGTAGTCAAGTTCCTGCAGCCGGCTTTCGACAAGGAAAACCGTGGGAAAAGCACGGCCCCGTTCTCAGGTAAGCTTACGGACAGCCAGGTGCGCCAGATATTGATGCGCTCTGTGCGGCAGAGTGAGCGCTATCGCGTGATGAAAGCCGACGGTGCCACCAGCACTGAAATTTCCAAGGCGTTCAACACGCCGACTGAGATGTCTGTGTTTACTTACCATGGTGAGATAGATACAGTTATGACCCCGCTAGACTCTATCCGTTATTACAAGTCGTTCTTGCGTGCCGGCTTCATGAGCATGAGCCCGGTCGATGGTGCTGTCAAGGCTTATGTGGGAGGCATGGACTTCATCCACTTCAAGTACGATATGTGCATGGAAGGTCGTAGGCAGGTGGGGTCTACCATCAAGCCATTCCTTTATTCGCTGGCTATGGAAAATGGGTTCTCGCCGTGTGACATGGCTCCAAACGTGCAACAGACTTACATCGTGGCTGGGCAAAGGTGGACCCCGCGCAATACCAGTCACAGCCGCTACGGGCAGATGGTGCCGCTCAAGTGGGGGCTGGCGCAGTCCAACAACTGGATTTCCGCATATCTTATGAGCAAGCTCAATCCACAGGCTTTTGTCGATTTGCTCCATGAGTATGGCGTGAAGAATCCAGGAATCCATCCGTCTATGGCATTATGCCTGGGGCCATGCGAGATTACTGTGGCAGAGATGGTCAGTGCATACACGGCATTTGTTAACCATGGTATACGCTGTGCACCGTTGTTCGTCACCAGGATAGAGGATAATGAAGGCAATGTAGTCGCTCGTTTCCAGCCTCGCATGAACGAAGTGATAAGCGAGGAGAGTGCCAACAAGATGCTTTATATGCTTAAAGGTGTAGTTGATGGCGGAACGGCAGGCCGCTTGCGCTTTAGGTATAAGATTAAAGGCGAGATAGGAGGGAAGACCGGCACAACCAATAATAACAGCGATGCGTGGTTCATTGGGTTCACACCTGAGCTTATAAGCGGTGTTTGGGTCGGCGGTGACGACCGTGACATACACTTTGACACAATGCGCATGGGGCAGGGTGCTACCATGGCACTGCCTATATGGGCATATTATATGCGCCGAGTGTATGCCGAAAAGGATTTGGGCTATAGTGAAGAGAGTCTTTTCGACTTGCCTAAAGGCTATGACCCGTGTGGCATTCCCGCAGATTCCGTCGGCGTTGATGGCATTGATGAGGTTTATGAATGATTGTAACTGCAGGCGAAAACAAAAAAAGGAAGTACGAATACTTCCTTGTGTGACCCCGTTGGGATTCAAACCCAAGACCTTCAGAACCGGAATCTGACGCTCTATTCAGCTAAGCTACGGGGCCTAAATCGGCTGCAAAGTTACTAAATAAATTCTTAACAGCCTAATTTTTTATTGTAAATTTGCTGCCAACTTCAGTTGGGCGGAGTCAAGGCGGCGGAGTCGACTTTTATTATTGCACTCATCTTGTCATTTTGTTTTGCGTTTTTTATGTGTCAGCACTTATTTACCAATGCTTTCGTAGGGCGTTTCGCAATGTATTGCCGTATGACAAGCCACTTGAAAATGATGTATATGTCATAGGAACGGTGTGAGTAGGTGGGCGAACCAGCCGACAAACTTCTGCCACGGGTTGCGGAACTCTTTCCAATATTCAGGCGTGAGGTATATGCTTTGCTTCTTGTCGTTGTCAAACATATTGTCGAGTTCCTGCGTTGTGGGCTTGTCTATTATTACGGCATTCTCTTCGTAATCCCAGCTTAGGCTCCGGGCGTTGAGGTTTGCGCTGCCTATTGTGCAGTAACGGCCATCAACCATAATGACCTTTGAGTGGTGAAAGCCCGGTAGATAGAGCCAAACGTCGGCACCTTTCTTCATTAGTTTATGGACGTTATAGAATACGCAGGCAGGCGTAAGCGGTATGTCACTGTGGGCCGAAACCATTATTTCTACCTTGACACCACGCTTTATGGCATTTTTTATGGCTCGTTTCACTTTACGGTTTAGGGTGAAGTAGGGGTTTATGAGTTTTATGGAGTCTTTTGCGCTGTTGAAGGCGTTGATGTAGAATGTGCGTATTATTTCGTTTGTCGTTCTTGGTTCGCGGTTGATGATGCCTACTTTCTTGCGTCCAGCAGTCGAGGTTGTGTCTGGTTTCAGACCTTTTAGTTCCACCGGCTGGTATGCACGGAAATACTTCTGTTTCCAGATGTCCTCGCCGGTTACCTTTTTCCACATCCTTACGAAAATCATTTGCAGCTGGCTTACGGCCCCGCCTTCTATTCGGCAGTGCATATCGCGCCATTCCCCGACTTCATCCGTGCCGTTTATGTAATAGTCTGCCACGTTCATTCCTCCAGTATAAGCTACGTTTCCGTCGATGACGACAATCTTTCGGTGGTCGCGTGTGAACACGTGGTTTATCCATGGGAAACGCAATGGGTCGAACTCATAAATCTGGATGCCGTCTTTGCGCAGCCTTTCGACATGCTTTTTCTTAAGCGGGCGGTTATTGGAGTCGTTGCCGAACCCATCGAACAAGGCCCTTACCTCCACGCCTTCTTGTGCCTTGCGGCGCAATAGCCTGAACAGTTCACCTGCTATTGAGTCGTTGCGGAAGTTGAAATATTCAAGGTGGATGCTGCTTTTGGCCTGTTTGATGGCTTTGAACATGTCGTCGAACTTTTCTTGCCCCGACATGAGCAGTACTACCTTGTTGTTGTCAGTGAACGTTACGCCATTGTCTTTTAGCACTCTTACGATTGTGGAGTCGCTTGTCTCTGCGGCGATAGCCATGCTGCCAATGGTTGCTGACAGTACGGATAATAATAAAATGTATTTTAGTCTTGTCATTGTTTTGTGTTGGACGGGTCATACCATGCACGAATAGTGATCCACCACTCCAAGCAGATGGTTTGTTTCATCGACTACGAGAACCGTATGGATCTTGTATTTGTTCATGATGTCCTGTATCTCTGTTATCCTGGTTTTGGGTGATACTGTCTTGGGTTGTTGGGTCATTATGTCAGCCACGGTGCGGTCGAAGAACTCTGCCTGCCATTTTTCCATGGCCCTACGTATGTCGCCGTCGGTTATGAGGCCTACCACCTTCCCGCCACGTTCGGCCACCCCGAGGCCCAGTTTGCCTTTGCTCACGAGTATGATGGCTTCGCCGAGGTGCATTTCCGGCGTTATGATTGGCATTTCCGTGGTACGCATCACGTCTTGCGCGGTTGTGAGCAGACGCTTGCCCAGTTCGCCGCCGGGGTGGAACTGTGCGAAGTCCTTTGGCTGGAAGTTGCGTCTTTCCATCAGTGCCACGGCCAATGCGTCGCCCATGGCAAGCGTTGCTGTGGTGCTGCTTGTGGGGGCGAGATTCAGTGGGCAGGCTTCTTTGCGCACGCTCACGTTGAGATGGCAGGTGGAATATTTGGCCAGCAGCGAGCCGGGGTTGCCGCTCATGCCGATGATGGGTACATTCATGTGCTGGAGCATGGGGATGAAACGCAGCAGCTCATCTGTCTGCCCTGAGTTGGATATGGCGAGCACCACGTCGTCGGGTGTCATTACGCCAAGGTCGCCGTGATACACATCGAGCGGGTTGATGAAAAACGATGGCGTGCCTGTGCTTGAAAGCGTTGCAGCTATCTTTGCCCCTATGTGGCCGCTCTTGCCGACGCCGGTTACTATCACTTTCCCATGGCAACCCAATATCAGTTCCACGGCATTGTCGAAGTTCGTGTCAATCTGCGGGATTAGGTCGAGCAGTGCCTGTGCCTCGTCTTTTATGCATTGTATGGCGTAGTCTCTTACTGTCATGTGGGTTTATGGTTGATGTGTCATGCGATGATTTCTTTGACTAGAGAGCTGAGCTTTGCCAGTTCCAGCATGTTTGCGGCGTCGCTTAGGCCGCGGTCGGGTTCGGGGTGTACCTCGAAGAACCATCCTGTTGCCCCGAATGCCTTGGCTGCCATGGCCATCTGTGGCACGAAGCGTCGGTCGCCTCCTGTCTTGCCGTCGGCTCCCCCCGGGCGTTGTACACTGTGCGTGCAGTCCATGATGACCGTAGGAACTATTCCCAGCATGTCGCTGATGTTGCGGAAGTCGACTACCAGGTTGTTGTACCCGAACATATTGCCGCGTTCTGTAAGCCAAATGTCTTTTGCACCGGCATCGCGGGCTTTCTCTACGGGGTAACGCATATCCTGTCCGCTGAGGAACTGGGCCTTTTTGATGTTTATCGTGCGCCCGGTGCGGGCTGCGGCTACCAGCAGGTCGGTCTGGCGGCAGAGGAAAGCCGGTATCTGCAGCACGTCGGCCACCTCGCCTGCAGGCTCAGCCTGCCAACTCTCGTGGATGTCGGTAAGTATCCTCAGCCCGTAACGGCTCTTTATGTCTGCAAGCATCTGCATTCCACGGTCAAGGCCGGGGCCTCTGAAGGAACTGACGGATGTGCGGTTGGCTTTGTCGAACGAAGCTTTGAAGATGATGTCAGTTCCCAGCTCGCGGTTTATCCTTACAAGTTCGCGGGCCACTGTGTCCAGCAGTTCGGCCGACTCTATGACGCATGGGCCGGCAATTATTGTACGGTTCATATTTGGTGGGGTCATGGTTTTGAACGATGCAAAAGTACTAATAATCACCGTAATAAACGAACAAAAACGATTAAATGAAATTATATATGCTAAAAACTTGAAAAGACACTGTAGTTTTTGTTGGATGTTTGGCTTGTAACAGTCTGCATTTGGTGGTCTCAATCGTTTAAAGACTTGTAGTAAATGCTGGATTTGTTGTGTTTCTGTGCGGCTATTTGATAAATAATTCTTACTTTTGCCAACAAAATTGAACACAAGCATGATACTGATTGCAGACAGCGGGAGCACGAAGACTGATTGGTTGTTGGCTGAAGGAGGGGATGTCGTGATGCGTGTGGCCACGCAAGGTATTAATCCTTATCACCAAACAGCAGACGAAATACACAACATAATGTCTGGCGAGCTGTTGCCACAGCTCGGCGGGCAGCAGCCCGGCATGGTGTTTTTCTATGGCAGCGGTTGCCGTGACGAAGTGGTTGGCACTCTTGTCGGCGTGCTGGCGCAGGTGTTTCCGCAGGCTAATACAATTGAGGTACATGGAGACCTTCTCGGTGCGGCGCGCTCAGTCTGTGGCGGGCGCGAGGGCATAGCGTGCATACTTGGCACAGGGGCGAACTCTTGCCTGTACGACGGGAATGCCATCGTGATGAACACCCCTCCGCTTGGTTACATCCTCGGCGACGAAGGCAGTGGGGCTGTACTTTGCCGCAACTTCGTAAATGCACTTTTCAAGGGGAGGCTTTCTGTATCTGTGCGTGATGCATTCTTTGCAGAGAGCGGACTGACGCTGGATGGGATAATACACCGCGTTTACCGCGAGCCGATGGCAAATCGCTTCCTTGCCTCGCTGTCGCCATTCATTCACTCCCACATTGCAGATGCAGGTGTGCGTGGCATTGTAGTTGACAATTTTCGCTGTTTCCTGCGCAACAATGTAGCATGCTATAACCGGCCCGACATTCCACTGGGCGTTGTGGGAAGCATTGGCTATGTTTATAAGGAAGAGCTTGTCGAGGCGGCTGAGGCAGAAGGCATGACGGTAGGGCGTGTGGTGCGCAGTCCGCTGGAGGGGTTGCTGCGTTTCCATACGGCAGCTTGCTGATGGCTGCCAACTTTGCAGGCTTTGCCACGGCGTGACCGCATTATGGATTATCAGGTGTGTAAAGTTTAATTACTGCTTTCTTGATAACGCATAACTGTTTGGTGTGTAGATGGTTATGCTTGCTGCCATTTTTGGATGCCATTCGTGCTGTTTTGCGATGCCTAACGGTGCGTTTCGTAATCCCAAACAGCCCGCGCTGCAAACAATACTGCCTAAAACAGTCTGCGGGAGAATGTTTGTAAATGATGTTTATGGCGTAAATTGACATATAAGTCGAAGTCTCCATATGAATAGGCTCTGCGGGTGCCGTATCTTTAGCTTAGCTTTCCTCCAATCATTTCAGTTTCGATGCACGCACCATTCCATTTTTTTCAGCATTCGCGAAAATCGCGCTGAAATACGGCTTGTTTATACACGTAGCCCGCAAATATGCAGTGTAGAACAATGGCCACGCATATGCCAAGCAACTGTGCGAAGCTTGATTTACATTAATCTCACGTTTCGTAAAAAACATTTTTTGTGGTTTGGCGTTTTCTTTGCGATAAATTTACTAACTTTGCAACCGCTTAAGGCGTACAAATTTGTAATATTATAATTTTTTATGTATTTTACTTTATTCATTACCGTTATCTTGACGGCTGTCGTATTGGTTGTAGGCGCGTATGTCGTGGCCAAGCTGATAGGGCCGCGTTCGTACAATCCGGTAAAGGGAGAGCCGTTTGAGTGTGGTATCCCGACGCGAGGTTCATCGTGGCTTCCCGTCCATGTGGGCTACTATCTCTTCGCCATCCTATTCTTGATGTTCGACATCGAGACGGTGTTCCTCTACCCTTGGGCAGTTGTCGTTAAGCAGTTTGGGGCCATGGCTCTCTGTAGCATAGGCTTCTTCCTGTTGGTATTGGTGTTTGGCTTGGCATACGCCTGGCGGAAAGGAGCGTTGGAATGGAAGTGAGAAAACCTGTAATCAAGAGTATTCCTTACGGTGAATTCAAGGACAACGAGACCCTTGAGAAACTCGTGGATGAGCTTCATGAAGGCGGTACCAATGTCGTTCTCGGCACACTTGACCAGGCAATCAACTGGGGGCGTAGCAATTCGTTGTGGTCGCTCACGTTCGCCACAAGCTGCTGCGGAATAGAGTTCATGGCCGTAGGCTGCGCGCGCTATGATTTCGCCCGGTTCGGGTTCGAGGTGACGCGCAACTCCCCACGCCAGGCCGACCTCATCATGTGCGCCGGTACGATTACCCACAAGATGGCACCCGTGTTCAAGCGCCTTTATGATGAGATGGCCGACCCGAAGTACGTCATAGCTGTAGGCGGTTGCGCCATATCGGGAGGCCCGTTTAAAGATAGCTACCACGTTGTGCGTGGCATATCAGAGATAGTGCCGGTCGACGTGTACATACCGGGATGCCCTCCGCGTCCGGAGGCAATCATGTACGGCATGATGCAGTTGCAACGCAAGGTTAAAATCGAGAAGTTCTTCGGCGGCGTCAACCACAAGCAGACCGCTGAGGAACGCCGGGAGGCTATGAAGCCCATCGTGGTGACTGACGTTCCGAAGGGCTTTGACTCCAAAGATGGCCAGGCTGAATAATATAATAAGGTAAGAGAAAATATGAAACTGAATAATTTAATATTCGATAAAGGCAGCTTTGCCGCCGAAATGGCCAAACTGCGTAACGAAAAGCATTTTGACTACCTTGTTACAATCGTCGGTGAGGACTTCGGCGAGGAAAGCTTGGGCTGCATATATATATTGGAGAATACGGATACCAATGAGCGCGTGTCCGTAAAGGAACTGGCCGAGCGGGTCGGCGACGACTACGTTATGCCAACAGTATGTGGCTTGTGGAAATCTGCCGAGTTGCTTGAGCGTGAGGTGTTCGACTTTTTCGGCATAAAGTTCCTGGGCCATCCAGATATGCGCCGCCTGTACCTCCGTAGTGATTTTGTAGGCCATCCGTTCCGCAAGGACTATGACATGAGCCCGGAGAACAACGGTTTTACGCTTGAGGACGACCCGGAGCCTGATTATACTTATGAGTATACGCTCGATGCCGATGGAAACCTGCAGGCGAAGCAGCGCAGGCTTTTCACCGACGATGACTTCGTAGTGAACATTGGGCCGCAGCACCCGTCTACCCATGGAGTGCTCCGCCTGCAGACTGTGCTCGACGGCGAGACGGTGAGGAAAATATACCCCCATTTCGGTTACATACATCGTGGCATCGAGAAGATGTGCGAGAGCTATACTTATCCGCAGACGCTCGCCCTGACCGACCGCCTCGACTATCTCAGCGCAATGATGAACCGTCATGCCCTTTGTGGAGTCATTGAGGAGGCGATGGGAGTGGAACTGACAGACCGTATCCAGTATGTCCGTACCATCATGGACGAGCTGCAGCGCCTTGACAGTCACTTGCTTTACATCGGGTGCTGTGCCCAGGACCTCGGCGCACTGACGGCGTTCCTTTATTCCATGCGTGACCGCGAGCACGTGCTCAACGCCATGGAGGAAACTACCGGCGGGCGTCTCATCCAAAACTACTATCGCATAGGTGGGTTGCAGGACGACATTGATCCCAACTTCGTGAAAAACGTCAAGGATTTGTGTCGCTACATCAAGCCAATGTTTCAGGAGTACATGGATGTTTTTGGCGACAATGTCATCATGCAGAACCGATTCAAGAATGTAGGGCCGCTCTTCAAGGCAGATGCCATTAGCTATGGCGTGTCTGGTGCATCAGGTCGTGCTTCCGGCTGGAACAATGATGTGCGCAAGAACCATCCTTACGCCATGTATGGCAAAGTGGATTTCGATGAGGTGACCAACAATATGTGTGACTCGATGGGACGTTATCTCATCCGTATCGAAGAAATGAAACAAAGCGTCCGCATATTGGAACAGCTAATCGACAACATCCCCGAAGGCGATTTCTATGTGAAGCAAAAGCCAATCATCAAAGTGCCGGAAGGGCAGTGGTTCTTCTCCTGCGAGGGAAGCCGTGGCGAAATCGGTGTATATCTCGACTCCAAGGGCGACAAGTCGCCTTATCGCCTGAAGATAAAGCCAATGGGCTTGAATCTTGTGGCAGCCATGGACGAGATGCTGCGCGGACAGAAAGTGGCCGACATAATAACAACCGGTGCTGCTCTCGACTTTGTCATACCTGACATAGACAGGTAATGCGCACTACCTTAATTCACAATTAAAATTCACGATTAAACGAAATGTTTGATTTTAGTATAGTAACAACATGGTTCGACAGTCTTCTCCGCCAGACCCTAGGCTTGGGAGATTTCTGGTCGATACTTATCGAGTGCATACTGGTGGGCGTGCTCATTCTAGTGGGGTATGCCATGCTGGCTATTGTCTTGATATTCATGGAGCGCAAGGTTTGTGCCTACTTTCAGTGCCGCCTTGGCCCGATGCGTGTAGGCCCATGGGGCATATTCCAGGTGTTTGCTGATGTGCTGAAGATGCTCATCAAGGAGATTTTTGCTGTTGACAAGGCAGACAAACTGCTTTATTATGTGGCTCCTTTCCTTGTTATAATAGCATCTGTAGGTACTTTCTCGTTCCTTCCGTGGAATAAAGGTGCCGAGATTCTTAATTTCAATGTCGGCATTTTCCTTCTCACGGCTGTGTCAAGTATTGGCGTTGTCGGCATTTTCATGGCCGGATGGGGTAGCAATAACAAGTATGGTGTCGTGTCGGCAATGCGCGGAGCCGTGCAGCTTATATCTTATGAGATGTCGCTCGGGCTTTGCCTTATCACTGCAGTGATACTTACAGGCACGATGCAAGTGTCTGGTATCGTTGAAGCCCAGACCGGCCCATGGAACTGGCTCATCTTCCAAGGGCATGTTCCTGCCATCATTGCTTTCTTGGTCTTCCTCGTGGCAGGGAACGCAGAGGCAAACCGTGGCCCCTTCGACCTCGCCGAGGCAGAGAGCGAGCTTACCGCCGGTTACCATACTGAATATAGTGGTATGGGGTTCGGCTTCTATTATCTGGCAGAGTATCTAAATCTGTTTGTGATAGCAGGTATTGCCACTACCGTATTCCTTGGCGGATGGGCCCCCATCAATGTCGGTATCGCAGCTTTTGATACTGTCATGGATTACATCCCCGGCATAGTATGGTTCCTGGGCAAGACTTTTGCCATTGTATGGTTGTTGATGTGGATTCGCTGGACGTTCCCACGCTTGCGCATTGACCAGATACTGAAGCTTGAGTGGAAGTATTTGATGCCGCTGTGCCTGCTGAATCTTGTTCTTATGACTATAATTGTCGCTTTTGGGTGGCACTTCTAAACAAATATTGAAAATGGAAGATAACAACAAATCATATTTCGGTGAAATAGGAGAGGCCATCAAGTCGCTCGCGACAGGTTTGCGGGTAACTTTGAAGGAGTATTTCACAAAGAAAAGCACCGAGCAATATCCCGAGAACCGCAAGACGACGCTTCATGTGGCCAAACGCCATCGTGGACGCCTGGTCATGAAGCGCGATGAAAATGGGGTGGTGAAGTGCGTGGCCTGCACTCTTTGTGAGAAGGCTTGTCCTAACGGAACGATAAAGATTGCCTCGCAGATGGTAACGACCGAGGATGGTAAAAAGAAACGTCAGCTTGTTGATTACCAGTATGACTTAGGCGATTGTATGTTTTGCCAGTTGTGCGTCAATGCCTGCAATTTCGACGCGATAGAGTTCACTAATGATTTTGAGAACAGCGTGTTTGACCGCGACAAGCTTGTGTTGCACCTTGACAAGGAGCAATATGAAAGCTCGTTGCCAAACATCCTTGATGGCGGCGCTCCGCTGACTATCGGCAAGTTTAATACTGCAACAAAATAATGGAGGGCTTATAAAGAAATGGCTAATTTAGTAATGTTTTGCATTTTGGCAGTCGTCATTCTTGGCTCTGCCATCTTGTGTGTGATGACAAAGAGAATCATGCGTGCGGCAACGTTCTTGCTGTTCGTCCTCCTTGGTGTTGCAGGACTCTATTTCCTGCTTGATTATACTTTCCTTGGTGCAGCGCAGATAAGCATTTATGCTGGTGCAATAACGATGATATATATATTTGCAATCCAGCTTGTCAGCAAGCGCACCTTACAAGGTATGGTAGAACGTTTGAAAGGAAGCCGGGTCTTGTTTGGTGGAACAGTAGCATTGGTCGGGCTGGTTATGGTGGCTGTTGTGCTGCTTAAGAATCAGTTTGTATACCGTGCATGCGCTGTAGCTGACGTAGAAGTGCCGATGGAGACCATAGGTATGGCTTTGCTCGGTAGTGAAAAATATCAATACGTGCTTCCGTTTGAATTCATTTCAGTGTTTTTGCTTGCATGTATAATTGGAGGCATTGTGGTTGCACGAAAAGAAAAGGAGAATAAATGATGGTACCAGTAGAAGCGTATTTTGTGCTTAGTGCACTTTTGTTCTTTATCGGTGTGTTTGGTTTTGTAACACGCCGCAACTTGATAGCAATGCTCATTTCTGTTGAACTTGTGCTCAATGCAGTTGACATCAACTTCGCGGCATTCAACCGCCTGTTGTTTCCCGAAGGGATGGAAGGCTTCTTCATGACCTTGTTCTCCATAGGTGTGAGTGCAGCAGAGAGTGCCGTTGCCATAGCCATTGTCATTAATGTCTATCGCAATTTCCACAGCGATCAGGTGAATAGTATTGAAAACATGAAATTTTAGTGTGTGTTATGGATTATAGTTATGTATTTCTGATACTTCTTCTGCCTGCTCTGTCTTTCATTCTGTTGGGCTTGGCTGGCATGAAGATGTCGCATAAGGTGGCTGGCTCCATTGGAACTTGTGTCCTTGCTGTGGTCACAGTGCTGTGCTACTACACTGCATTCAAGTATTTTCTGGTTGATGGGCGTGGTGCCGACGGACTTTATCCAACTGTGACAGCGTTCGATTTTGTATGGATTAAGTTCTCTGAACTGCTGACATTTACCATTGGTTTCCGCCTCACACCTATTTCAGTGATGATGCTTATCGTGATATCCACGGTCAGCTTCATGGTTCATATCTATTCTTTTGGATATATGCATGGTGAGAAAGGCTTCCAGCGTTATTATGCTTTCCTTTCACTGTTCACAATGTCAATGCTTGGTTTGGTTGTTGCGACCAATATTTTCCAGATGTATCTGTTCTGGGAGTTAGTGGGAGTAAGTTCCTATTTGCTCATAGGTTTCTATTACCCGTTGCATTCTGCTGTGGCAGCATCCAAGAAAGCGTTTATTGTAACCCGCTTTGCTGATTTGTTCTTCTTGATAGGTATCTTGTTTTACAGTTTCTATGTGGGAACGTTCAGTTATGATCTCACGGCAATGCCCGAACTGCATCAGAATGTTGCAGGTGTGGCATGGGTGATGCCGATGGCATTGTTCCTTATGTTCATTGGAGGTGCAGGTAAGTCTGCGATGTTCCCTTTGCACATATGGTTACCAGATGCCATGGAAGGCCCAACGCCGGTTTCTGCATTGATTCATGCTGCCACCATGGTGGTTGCCGGCGTTTATCTTGTAGCCAGCCTGTTCCCTCTGTTTGTTGAGTTTGCACCACAGGCATTGCATTGGATAGCATATATAGCAGCTTTCACGGCTTTCTATGCGGCTGCGGTGGCTTGCTGCCAGAGCGACATCAAGCGGGTGCTGGCTTTTTCCACTATTTCACAGATAGGTTTCATGCTTGTGGCCCTGGGCGTTTGTATGCCTGGTGAGACCGGTGGAGTTGATCCGACGGTGGAGTATGCCGATGTAAATGGCCTTGGCTACATGGCAGGTATGTATCATCTGTTCACGCATGCCATGTTCAAGGCTTGCTTGTTCCTTGGGGCTGGTTGCATTATTCATGCAGTTCATTCAAATGAGAAGATGTATATGGGAGGCTTGCGCAAGTATATGCCTGTTACACACGTGACATTCCTGATTTCATGTCTTGCCATAGCTGGTATACCGTTCTTCTCCGGCTTCTGTTCAAAGGACGAGATACTTGTGGCTTGCTATAACTTCAGTCCGATCATGGGTGTGATAATGAGTGCTATCGCTACTATGACAGCATTCTATATGTTCCGCCTATATTATGTCATTTTCTGGGGTAAGAGTTATTATGAGACTCACAAGGCAGAAGGCGCGCATGAGCCACATGAGGCTCCGTTGACAATGACAGTGCCTCTCATTGTGCTATCTGCAATAACGATGCTTGTCGGTATTTTCGGCACTCTCCACGTGTTTGAATTCGGCGAGTTCGTTTCAGCCAACGGCCTTGGCTTTGGCACGCACATCAATTGGGCCATAGCCGGAACGAGTACCGTGCTTGCCATCCTTGGCATTTGTCTTGCGACTTATATGTATAAAGGCGAGGAGACTCCGGTTGCAGATATGCTTGCCCGCCGTTTCCCGAGGCTTCATGAAGCTGCTTATCGCCGTTTCTACCTTGATGAAGTGTGGATGTTTGTTACCCACAAGATAATTTTCCGCTGCATATCTACGCCTATTGCCTGGTTTGATCGCCATGTCATTGACGGAACGTTCAACTTCATGGCCTGGGGAGCCAATGCGGCAGGAGAGACCATTCGGCCATGGCAGAGTGGCGACGTGCGCCAGTATGCAGTATGGTTCATCACAGGAACAGTAGCTTTAACATTAGTATTACTTTGCATATAAAGAGATAAAATGAGTATATTAAGTCTATTCGTTGTAATCCCCGTACTGATGTTGCTTGGTTTGTGGATAGCGCGCAACCTCAATCAAGTACGTGGCGTGATGGTTGCCGGCTCTTCGTGCTTGCTGGCACTTTCTGTTTGGCTTACCGTTGCATTCATACAAGCGCGCCAGTCGGGAAACACCGAGCCGATGTTGTTCACCTACAGCGTGGAGTGGTTCAAGCCGCTCAACATTGAGTATGCTGTTGGTGTCGATGGCATATCGGTTGTGATGCTTTTGCTTTCGAGCATCATTGTCTTTACAGGTACGTTTGCATCGTGGCAGCTCAAGCCTCTGACCAAGGAATATTTCCTGTGGTTCACGTTGCTTTCCACAGGTGTTTTTGGTTTCTTCATCTCTGTGGATATGTTCACCATGTTCATGTTCTATGAGGTTGCGCTTATCCCCATGTATCTTCTCATAGGCGTGTGGGGCAGCGGCAAGAAAGAGTATGCTGCCATGAAGCTTACCCTTATGCTCATGGGTGGTTCAGCTTTGCTCATCCTCGGCATCCTCGGCATATATTTCTTTAATGGAGCAACGACAATGAACGTTATGGAGATAGCTGCTGACAACCACATTCCACATGATGTCCAGAATGTGTTCTTCCCGTTCATCTTCATTGGTTTCGGTGTCCTAGGTGCCTTGTTCCCGTTCCACACGTGGAGCCCTGATGGCCATGCGTCAGCACCTACTGCTGTGTCTATGCTCCATGCCGGTGTTCTCATGAAGCTTGGAGGTTATGGCTGCTTCCGTGTGGCCATGTTCCTGCTGCCGAGTGCAGCCCAGGATTTGTCGTGGATTTTCATAATCCTTACGACGATTTCAGTTGTTTACGGAGCTTTCTCTGCTTGTGTGCAGACAGACCTCAAGTACATCAATGCCTATTCTTCTGTTTCACACTGCGGACTGGTACTCTTTGCTTTGCTTATGATGACCAAGACGGCTTGCACGGGTGCAATACTCCAGATGCTTTCCCACGGATTGATGACGGCACTTTTCTTTGCCCTTATCGGCATGATTTATGGCCGTACACATACTCGCGACATCCGGCAGCTGGGCGGCCTGATGAAAATCATGCCATTCCTTAGTGTCGGCTATGTGATAGCCGGTCTTGCCAACCTCGGCCTGCCAGGCTTCTCGGGCTTCGTGGCTGAGATGAATATCTTTGTTGGCTCTTTTGCCAATGACGACACTTTCCACCGCACGGCAACCATCATTGCCTGTACGTCGATAGTCATTACGGCGGTCTACATCCTCCGTGTAGTCGGCAAGATTCTCTATCAGAAAGTGGCCAACCCGCATTACCTCGAACTTACAGATGCGACGTGGGATGAGCGAGTTGCTGTTTGTTGCCTTATTTTCTGCGTGGCCGGGCTAGGCATAGCCCCACTGTGGGTAAGCAATGTCATCGACGACGCAGTAGCCCCAATCCTCAACGTCATTAATTTCTAATCAAATCAGTAGGGAAAAATGGATTACAGTCAGTTTTTTAATATGATTCCGGAAGCCACTCTTGTGGCAATCCTGATAATTATCTTTCTTGCCGACTTGATAATGAAAGGCGAGAAGAAGGTTTCCTCATTGGCCCTGCTGATGAATGTGCTGCTTGTTGTGCAGGTGGCTGTATGCTTCATGGCAGGACCGTCATCGGCATTCGGCGGGCTGTATGTAACCACAGAGGCTGCCAATGTGATGAAAATCATACTTACGGCGGGTACGTTCATTGTCAGCGTAATGGCGCAGCCATGGCTCAACCGCGCTGATGTAAGCAACAAGGTAGGCGAATTTTATGTGCTGGTTGTCTCGACCTTGCTTGGAATGTACATGATGATGTCTTCAGGACATTTCCTCATGTTCTTCCTAGGCCTTGAAATGGCATCTGTCCCAATGGCTTGCCTTGTGGCTTTCGACAAGTTCCGCCAGAATTCTGCCGAAGGTGCGGCCAAGTTTGTTCTTACTGCAACATTCTCCAGCGGCATCATGCTCTATGGCATATCGTTTATATACGCTGCTGCCGGCACGCTCTATTTTGACGACGTGGCCGCTGTCATCGGCAATACACCCCTCTCTATCATGGGGCTTGTGTTCTTTTTCAGCGGACTTGGCTTTAAGATTTCGCTTGTGCCGTTCCACTTCTGGACTGCCGACTCATACCAGGGGGCGCCTACGCCTGTGACCGGCTATCTCAGTGTGGTTTCTAAGGGAGCAGCAGCATTTGCCCTCATGGCCATCCTTGTGAAAGTGTTTGCACCGATGATTGAGTACTGGGAGTATCTTCTGTACATTGTCATCGTGCTGACCATCACCATAGCAAACCTCTTTGCCATCCGCCAGAACGAGCTGAAGCGATTCATGGCGTTCAGCTCTATCTCTCAGGCTGGATATATCATGCTTGCCGTTATAGGCGGTTCTGCCACCGGGGCTGCAGCCCTGGCATACTATGTGCTCGTGTATGTAGTTGCCAATATGGCTGTATTCACGGTCATCAATGTCGTTGAGACCCGTGGCAACGGTACGACGAAGATGAATTGTTATGATGGTTTCTATACCACAAATCCAAAGCTGACATTGCTAATGACCCTCGCGCTGTTCTCTTTGGCCGGCATACCGCCGTTTGCCGGAATGTTCAGCAAGTTCTTTGTGTTCATGGCAGCTGCTGAGCAAGGCTCGTTCTGGGCTTATTTTGTGGTGTTCGTCGCTTTGGTAAATACTGTGCCGAGCCTATATTATTATCTTCGCATAGTCAAGGCCATGTACATCAAGCAGGCAGATGCGCCGCTGCCAACGTTCAGCAGTGATGCCAGTACCAAGTTGGCCCTTACGCTATGCACTGCAGGTATAGCAGCCTTTGGCATTTTCAGTTGCGTTTACGATTGGATTGCCGGTGCAGCCTTTTAACTGGCAAAGGACATACGATAGTGAAAGCCGGACGTGTCTAAGTCCGGCTTTCATTTTTCCCGGTCGTGTCGGGTATGAGGTTATTAGTGACTTTTGTAATTGTTTATTGCGGTTCGGCCACTATGCAGTAAGATGTTGTAAATCAGAACTTTGTGGCAGTCAGTCTTGGGGCGTGTCATAACAGTGCGTTTTGATGTGTAGGATGGCTTGTTTTGCTGCCTCAAACAGTGCTTTCGGCCTCGTTGTCTGATGCAATCAGTATGAATAGTCGGCATTTGTAAAGAAATCTACACGGCTGTCTGGTCTTTTGTTTTGCGCCCGGTACTGCCAATTGCATATTGTATATAGGTTAATTATAGTATATGCCCAACATCGGATTATTCCGTCTATATCCACTTGTGCCTCTATGTGCCAGTGTCCTTTGCGGCATTGTCTTTTCCCGTGCTGTCGGCTTGGCTGAACATGTTGATGTGGCCGCTGGCACTTTCCTGGCCTTTTTTGCCATAGCTTTTCTGTTTGGGCGAATGCCGCGCACCCAGACTGTAGCAATACTACTGGCGGGGTTCATGTTCGCGGTCACGCTTATGGCATATCAAGAGCGCACCCTGCGGGTGGACATACCGTATGAAGAGACCGTTACAGAAGGAGTTGTGGCCGATGAGCCTGTAGAGCGTGGACGCATAGTGCGCTTCGACATGATAGTTACATCCGGGGCTTTGTCTGGCCACTCTGTGCGTGTAGCTTTGCTAAAGGACACCGTTGAGCGGCGTTATGCCTCAATCCGTGTCGGCAGTGGCATAAGCTTTCGTTCGCGGCTTGAGCCTCCTGCAAATTTCATGGAGTCAAATTTCGATTACGTTACATATCTTCACAGTCGCGACATCGTGGCAACAACGTTTGTCTATTTCCGTAATTGGAGTGCTGTAAAGGTCGACAGTGAGTCACTTGGGTTCTTCCAGCGAGCACGCATCGGTGCCCTTAGCCTCCGCCGCGAGCTTCTCAGCCATTACCGTTCGTTAGGACTTGAAGGGCAAGACTTTGCCGTCGTGGCAGCCATGACCCTCGGAGATAAGTCAGCCCTGTCGTCAGCCACACGTGATGTTTATTCTGTGACAGGTGCATCCCATATCCTGGCACTTTCTGGAATGCATCTGGGCATAATCTATGCATTGCTTTCTTTCCTGTCACTCGGTCGGCGTTACAGTACATTTCGCGAGTGCCTTCTGCTCATTGCCATTTGGGCTTATGTCATTCTGGTCGGGATGTCACCTTCCGTGTTGCGTTCCGCCCTAATGATTTCTGTCTATTCCATTGCCGGTCTGACCGGGCGCAGCCGTATGTCTGTCAATGCCCTGGCTTTTGCTGCCATAGTGTTGCTTGTTTCCAATCCACTTGTGCTTTTCGACATAGGTTTCCAACTATCTTTTGCTGCTGTGGCTTTTATACTTGTTTTTCAGCCTGCATTAGGCGGAATTATTTCTTATAAGTTCCAGCAACGCCACCCGTTTGTACGCTGGGCATGGCAACTGTTTCTCGTGTCAATGCTTGCGCAGGCAGGCACAATGCCGCTTGTCGCCTACTATTTTGGCCGTCTGCCAGTATATTCGCTGCTTGCTAACTTTGTTGTCATTCCTGCCGCGACGTTTATTCTGTATTCGGCCGTTGCCCTGTTTGCCTTTGCGCTCGTTCCTGCTGTTCAGCATTTTGTTGCCGTTGCATTGTCGTTTGTTGTAAATATTCTCAATTCAGTACAGTCGTTTGTGGCTTCGCTTCCCTGTGCATCTGTAGATGGGTTGAGTATCAATGCCATGCAGGTTGTGTTGTTCTATGTCATCATGGTTTGCTTCGGTTGCCTTCTGTCGCTTTACGGCCGCCGTCTGCAATCAGCTAGAGGGTGGGGTGGTTGAGCTTTCGTGTATTGCGAAATTATATTATGGTGTGTAAGGTTTTGTGCATCAAAGTTATATCCTGCAACTGCCAATGTCACTTATGCCATTTTCTGTCGAGGTACAGATTGAATATGAAATAAAAACGCTATCTTTGCGCACAATTGATAATGCGGAAGCCGTATGAACTGGTTAGTGTTGATTGTTGCCGGATTATTTGAGTCTGGCTTTGCTTTCTGTTTGGGGAAGATGAAAGGGGTGTCAGGCACCGAATGGTATCTCTGGGGAGCAGGGTTCCTTGTTTGCCTTGGGTTGAGTATGCTTTTGTTGGCAAAAGCCGTGCAAACATTGCCTATAGGCACTGCTTATCCTGTTTGGACGGGCATAGGTGCTGTGGGTACGGTAGTACTGGGAATCATGTTCTTTCATGAGCCGGTATCTTTCCTGCGCATTTTTTTCATAACAACGTTGATTGCTTCAATAATAGGCTTGAAACTCGTATCTCATTAACTATCCTATCGTTTTCTATATTGAACATAGGGTGATGCAGCGCATTGATTATGCCGTTGTTATTTTAACAAGATGGTGTGTCATATATCACTTATGTCTTTATTTTGCAGTTTTTTTGTCATGACAGGCGACAATATGGTTGTCATCAAAACCAATAGCCACAGATTGCCGGTCAATGGATTATAGGCGTTGAGAAGTTCCGCCATCGTGTTGCTGCCTGCAAGTCCGGCTACAAATTCAAATGCCATGGTTAAAACGCCCCAGCATATCCCAATAAGCCAGCAATCTTTGGAAGTAATGGTTTTCGTTGCAATGGGCAACAGCAACCAAGTTATCAGGAAAATACACATGCTTAATGTAATCCCACTGACAGGCAATGCCAATTCCTCGCCAACTGCCTTAGTCAATGCATATTCCCTCAAGCCTCCATTGAGAATTGCTGCGGGAATAAAGCATAACCAAATGAGGAGGGCTTTCAATATGTTCATAAAGTTTTCTCCATCACAAAGTTTGTCAGATAAAGCCGATGAGCTTTTGCTTGTTGTTCCTTGACTACTTTGTAGCCATACTTTTCGAAGAAAGGGCGTGCGGTGATGCTTGCTTCAACGCTTATTTTGTGCACGCTATAACTGTGAGCCATTTTCTCCACTTCCGTAAGCAACTTGGTTGCCACACCTTTTCCTTGCCAGTCCTTGTGAACAAACATGGAGTGCAGATAGCCTTCTGCATTCATGGAAGAAAAGCCTATGAATTTGCCTTGGCCGTCAAGCATGCCAATAAAATCGTTCTTCTCAAGTAGTTCTTCCCAATGCTTGACACTGCATCCACACGATGCCCAATCTTCGACTTGCCATCAACGCCAGGCCAAGGGAAAAACTCAATTTTTTGACACCAAAGGAGGTCTTTTTCAAAAATTTTTCGTAATGTTGCACTCGCTGGTTGACTCTGCCTCTTCGACTTGCTCTTTTGTGTAGTCTTTGGAATTGATAGTAATAATGGTGTCGTGGAACAGTGTTTGCATCTCTGGGATGTAATGCTCTGTCAGTGGGCGTATTCTGTAAGTTTGCACTATATGCTTGAATATTTCACGCACGACGTCTGACTTTGCATCAGCATAATCCTGAAGGTATCGCCATTCTTTTTGCACAAGTATTCTTTTGGTGCTCTCATAAAGTTTGCGGTCAGCCTCATGTGTCCGTAGCCAATTGCGGAAATCAAGCATACGCTGCGCTTCGCCGCAACCGATGGAAAATACATGAAGATTGACTTCAGGAGCAGTGCCTTTCAGCATTCTGTGTCCGTACCAATTCGGTTCCCTTACCCTCATGGCATATCCGGCTTTCTCCAATTCCGGTACATACGAGTCCTCATCGTAGGAGTCTTCAACAAGAAGAAGGATGTCTATGATGGGTTTGGCGCACAGGCCAGGCACGGATGTGGAGCCGATATGCTCAACAACAATTCCGTCACGCTTTAAGGCATTGTTTATCTTTTGCCTCTCCACTTCATACAATGCGGTCCATGCCGGGTCGTATTCTTTCAATTCAATATGAGCGGATAGTTCTGGCACATTCCCTATTGTGACTTGTTTGAGATATTCTTGTTTCGTCATTGTTCAATCTTCCTTTGATGTTTTTTTCAGCCATTCCTCTTTTGTCATTATCATGAAATGCTCCATGCGGACATCAGCAAGCTGAGAAGTCTTGCCTTCTTCCGCATGATGGAAATGGAAGCCGCATTTATGCCAAATATGATAATCCCATATGTCAAATATGATTTATGGCACGGCGAACGGTCGGCACGACTTTATCTGCTTCTTTTTCGTCGAGCAACCGAAATCTCAAATTAACACCAATGTGGCTAATCATCGGGCATCGTATCAAAAGAATAGTCGGGTAAAATATGGAAACCGCTGCATGAGCGCACAGCATACAATGTAGGGGCTACGACTTTGTTCATGTATTTGGACTTTTTTATACAACGTTCGTCACAAGCAATAGTCGATCCCAAGAACACAGGCTCATGGTCGGCATAATTGTTTAACAACAGATATAATACCTCGTTCATCATATTTATTTTCTTTTGATGGTTTGACATTTTCGTTTGGCCATCTCTTCGGCGAAAGCTCGTTCGCCTTGTTCCTTGATATAGCGAATGCAGGCGGAACGGTCGGAATTAAACAGGAATGCGAACACCTTGCCTATCCAATTGGAAAACAATCTGCATTCCCTGACATTATGTGGGCATTCTGCGCAAGTTTTGAACTTGTTTTCATGGCAGCATGAGCGGATTTTACACCAAGTTGCCTTTTCATTCTGTTTACATCCGGGACATTTCTCCGTCAAGAACTTACGGCATGCTTCGCAATAAAGACCGCAAGCGGCTATGTTTTGCATGTCAGATACGATAGGTTTCATAAACATCAGATGTTGGAGTGAGAAAATTCGCCATTTATCCAAAAGGTGGCTTCCGTGCCAATGAAATGCAGAAGTACATAATTCGGATCGCTCGGCCCGCCGGGGAAATGATATATGAACCAGTCCTGCCACATATCTTTGCGGATGGAATCATCCGTGATAATCTCTACCGTACCACGCAGGGCAACGCCATCCCCGTAATGGTCATAACAAAGACCTGCCTTGTTGTTTGCATTAAAATCATTCACTTTCACGGAATCTGCACTTGTCGCCATCCAAACCTCACGAAATCCCTTTGCACCAATCTTGGACATCTGCACTGGACGAGGATACCCTTTGGCATCAATGGATGCTACGGTAACGTTCTCGCATTGTGAAAGCAAATGAGTCGCTTTTTCCGCAAGCGTCCGTTCATCTTTCACTTTCCACCGTTTCAGGTTCGGAAAGAGTTTGAACATTTGTTCTTTTGCTTGTATGGGAGTCAATTTGCATCCTGCCTGCACATTCCATTGGTCTAAGAATTGCAGACAGAACTCTATCATCTGGCTCATTGTGAACTCTTGGGTGAAATGTCCGTTTTTGTAGCAAAAGACGCAAAAATCCTCGCTATGGCTTCCATCAGCATTGGTTCCTCTGTTCCCATCTGCCAGTGGCATACCGCAACTTTGACAAAATTGTTGTTCCATATACGTTGTCCTATTCAATGCCTGTCAGTCCCTTTGCAGGCGGTTATAAAATGCAAAGCGTGGAACTGCAATATATGATATTCGGGAAGTCGAATAAAGGCCTAAATGAAAAAAAGAGCTAAACAAGTGCAAATATAACAGTTGATATACTGCATTTTATGCGGTATCAGATTCGGGAAC
>CALUGQ010000035.1 GCA_944320235.1 uncultured Prevotella sp. | reverse complement strand
ATAAAAAAGCCGCTGAAAATCAGCGACTTCATTATAGTTGGTTCTAATTCGTTGCAGTTGATTACAATATCCTACTTACCGATGCAAAAGCTGGCGAAGATGGAATTTAACACCTCGGTGGTGGTGACTTCGCCGAGGATGTCGGCAAGGTGGTAGAGGCATTCGCGCAGGTCTTGGGCGACGAGGTCGGAGGGGAGGCCTGTGGCGAGGCCGTCGATGACGCGGGAGATGGCATCGACGGCGTGTGTGAGGGCTTCGTAGTGGCGGACGTTGGTTACGATCACATCTGTCGCAGAGAGGGTGTCGAGTCCGGTGAGGCCGACGAGGAGCGAGCGCAGGCTGTCGATGTTGAGGCCGTATTTGGCCGAGATGGCAATCTGGCGCCAGCCTTCCCGAAGATTGGCGGCGATTTCCGTGGTGGGCTGCGGCTTGGCGGGGGCAGCGCCTGCGTCGCACTTGTTGAGCGCGGCGACCACTTGCTTGCCTTCCAGGTGTGGGCGCACTTCGTTGTAGAACATGGTGAACGACTCGTCGTTGCGCTTGGCATCAATGAGCAGTATTACGATTTGCGCCTTGTCGATGGCGCGGAAGCTGCGCTCTATGCCCATGGCCTCGATGGTGTCGTCGGTGTGGCGTATGCCGGCAGTGTCGATGAAACGGAAGGTGACGCCATCAATGACGGTGGTGTCTTCGATGGTGTCGCGCGTGGTGCCGTCGATGTCGCTCACTATGGCCTTGTCTTCGCCGAGCAGAGCGTTGAGCAGAGTTGACTTGCCGGCGTTGGTCTGCCCCACGATGGCCACCGGCACGCCGTTCTTGAGCGCGTTGCCGGTGGAGAATGAGTCGGCGAGCCGTTTCATCTTAGAGTGGATTTCGCGGGCGAGGCTGTCGAGTTCGGTGCGGTCGGCAAACTCCAGTTCCTCGTGGTCGCTGAAGTCTAGTTCGAGTTCCAATAGTGCCGTGAGCCGCAGCAGGCGGTCGCGCAGTGAGGCCAGCTCGCGGCTGAATCCGCCACGCATCTGGCTGATGGCCATGTGGTGGGTAGCCTTGTCTTTTGAGGCGATGAGGTCAGCCACTGCCTCTGCCTGACTCAGGTCCATCTTCCCGTTCTGGAATGCCCGGCGGGTATACTCGCCGGGTTTGGCGGCGCGACAGCCGTTGTCGATGAGCAGGCGCATGGTTTGTTGGAGTATGTAGCGCGAACCATGGCACGATATTTCCACAGAGTCTTCGCCGGTGTATGAGTGCGGTGCGCGGAAAAGGCTCACAAGTACATCGTCGAGCACACTGCCGTCAGCAGAATGTATGTGGCCGTAGGTCACTGTGCCGGCTTCGTGTCGGGAGAGCGATAGTGCGTTGTGTCCGGCAGGTGTGAACACCTTTTCTGCGATGGCAATGGCCTCTGGCCCAGAAATCCTTATTATGCCAATTGCCCCGCCCGGTGCGGTTGCGATGGCACAGATGGTATCTTGTATGTTCATTAGTTTTTCTGTTTGTAAAGTTCTTGTCATGAATGCCCTGCGCTGATGCCTGCTTTGTTAAGTGCTTGAATTACAGCTATTTAGTAATGGCTGTTGAATTGACTTGCCAAACCGTCTGTTTGACGCTGCAATATGGCCGGTTTGGTATGGCGAAACGGCCTGTATCGCAACTTTAAATGAAAAGGAATGTATTACGGATGGAAGCGTGTAAAGAAACAATCATTGCCGTACAGTTGTTTTGGCTTGTTCGTTCACAGATAAAATTCTGCAGCCATAAGCTTGTGCTTCTCGTCGCCAAGGGTCAGCACTTCGCTCTCCATGTTTTGCTGCGGCGCCTTTGTGTAGGCCAGCATCAGCCGTTTGGGCGGTTTCCCCGCCTTGGTGCAGACAGCGCAGCGGCGCGTTTCGAAGAATCCGGCGATGGCCCTTGCGGCATCCATCTGCGCCATTTGGTCGGCTGGTATGATGACGGAGAACTCGCCGCCGGGCTGCAGCAGGCGGTATGCATGGCTTGCCAGTTCGGCGTAAGTGAGCGTGGCGGCGTGGCGGCTTTGGGTGCGCTTCGGGTCGGGGCATTCGAGTGATGACGAGAAATATGGCGGGTTGCACACTATTGCGGCAAACGCTTCGCCACAGAATTGTTGTACCGGGGTGCAGGCGACGGCAATGCGTGCGGCGAACGGCGACGCGGATGCATTGTCGGCTGCTTGCGCTGCGGCTCCGGGGTCGATATCGATGGCCGTCACTTTTGCCGCCGGGAATCGCTGTGCCATCATGAGTGCGAGGATGCCCGTACCCGTTCCGATGTCTAATATTTTCGGCTTGCCGTCGCATGATGCAGGCACACGCGCCCACGCGCCAAGGAGCGTGGCATCGGTTCCCACCTTCATGGCGCACCGTTCCTGGCGAATGGAGAACTGCCTGAAGTCGAATCTGTCTCCTCCCATGCCGGTTATGGCTTGCCGTTTGTTGCCATGGCGAGGCGTGCTTCGGCCCTGGCAAGGTCTTCGGGTGTGTCGATGCCGATGGTCTCTGTGTCGGTCAGCCCCACCTTTATTTTGTAACCGTTTTGCAGCCAGCGCAGTTGCTCGAGGCTCTCGGCCACTTCGAGCGGACTTGGGGGCAGGTTTGTGATAGCGGTGAGAACCTCGCGCCTGTATCCATATAAGCCGATGTGTTTTAAGAATGGAAAAGCTTCGGGCCACTCGTCGTCGGCTTTGCCCCTTATGAATGGTATTACGCTGCGGCTGAAATACATGGCATAGCCGTTCACGTCGGTCACAATCTTGGGCGAGTTGGGGTTGGTGATGGCCTTGATGTCGTTCCCGAATGGAATGCCGAGAGTGGCGATTTGTGTCGTTGGGTCACTGAAACAGTCGCAGACAGCCTTTATTTGCGACGGCGCGACAAACGGCTCGTCGCCTTGTATGTTTATCACTACGTCGCAGCCTGCCCCGATTTTCTCGGTTGCCTCGCGTATGCGGTCAGTTCCGCTGCGGTGCTCAGCAGAGGTCATCACGGCGTTGCCTCCGAAGTTCTTTACCGCTTCGGCAATCCTGTCGTCGTCGGTGGCCACCCAAACATTGTCGAGCACTGTTGCCGCCCGCTCGCATACCCATTGTATCACGGGTTTCCCTCCGAGCAAGGCAAGCGGTTTGCCAGGGAAACGCGATGAAGAATAGCGCGCCGGAATGATTCCAATGAATTTCATAAGCTATGGGATATTGTAAGTTGCAAGGGGCTTCCTGTGGCTTTGTACACCCCTTTTATCTGCAAAGGTATAAAATAATGAGTTGACAATCAGTTAAAAATGCTAATCTTTTTTGATGCGTGCGGTTTTTTTATTACTTTTGGCAATAAATTAAATCAGGAACGTTTTGAGACATATTATATTATCATTGCTCGTTGCGCTGCCCCTGTTTGTTTGCGCCCAGAAGATAACCTTGGGTACGTGCCAGACCAAAGACGGAGGCGAGTACAGCGGCGAGATGGCTGGTGGCAAGCCCCACGGCAAAGGCAAGGCCACATACAAGAACGGTAACGTGTACGAAGGCTCCTACGTTAAGGGCCGCAGGCAAGGCTACGGTGTGTACACATTCTTCGACGGGGAGAAGTATGAGGGCCAGTGGTTTCAGGACCAGCAGCACGGTAAGGGTACGTATTACTTTGCCAACAATAACAAGTACGTAGGCCTGTGGTTTCGCGATTACCAGCAAGGCCACGGCGTGATGTACTACTACAACGGCGACAAATACGACGGCGAGTGGAAGCAAGACCACCGTAGCGGCAAGGGAACGTATACCTTTGCGGGCGGGGCATACTATAAAGGCGACTGGCTCAATGACAAAAAAGACGGCAAAGGCTTCTTCGACTGGGGCGACGGCTCTACTTACGATGGCGAGTGGAAGGACAACCAGCGCTCCGGGCGTGGAACATTCAAGTATGCCGACGGTGATGTATATACCGGCGAATGGAAGAACGACATCCAGAATGGCAAGGGAATTTATAAGTTCAAGAACGGCGATGTGTACGAGGGCGACTATGTACAAGGCGAGCGCACCGGCATCGGCATATTCAAATACGCGAACGGAGACAAGTATACGGGGCAGTTCTTTGAGGGGGCCAAGCAAGGGCAAGGCACCCTTGTATGGAAAAACGGCAATGTCTATGTTGGCGAATGGAAAGCCGACAAGCCCAATGGTGCCGGAAAACTTACCACGAAAGCCGGCGATGTGTTTGAAGGACAGTTCAAAGACGGAAAGATTGACGGCCAGGGCGTTGTGCGGTATGCCGATGGCTGGAAGTTCAAAGGCTCTTTCAAGGCAGGCAAGCGCAATGGGCCTGCCATCGAGGAAGACAAGGACGGGAACCGCTTCGAGGGTTCTTACCTTGACGATGTGCGCGACGGACGCTTCGTGGAGAAAGACCGTGACGGCAATATAAAAGCCAAGGGAGTTTACATACGCGGCCAAAAGCGGCTCGACTGACATTGGCGAAGTTTCAGCAACGATATATGTTTAATCTAAAATAAATAACTTATGGTAGTAGACACACTTGATAACCTTGCTTTCTACAAAGGCCTCAATCCTCTGTTCGAGGATGTTGTGGAGTTCATTAAGGCCAATGACCTTGACAAACTGGAGCCTGGCAAACACCTGATAAAGGGCGAGGACTTGTTTGTGAACATTACAACAGCCAAGGGGAGAACCCCTGACGAGGCGGTACTCGAAACGCACAGGAAGATGATAGACATACAGATACCACTCTCTTGCGCCGAGACGTATGGCTACACTCCGCTGTGCAACCTGCCAGAAGCGGAGTATGATGAAAAGAAAGACATAACCAAGCTGCCTGGAATTGCAGCCGACAGTTATGTGACTTGCCAGCCGGGGATGTTTGCCATCTTCTTCCCGCAAGACGGCCACGCACCATGTATCTCTGGCGAAGCGGAGATAAAGAAGGCTATTTTCAAAATATTGGCATGACAATCTATGGTTGAGAAGAAGACGGTGGGGCGGAAACGGAAAGCTGCCGAGCCAGCCCTTGAGAAGGAAGCGGCCAAGCATATAGGCCTTGTTAAGAACGACCCGTGGCTCGAACCATATGAAGATGCCATCCGCGGCAGGCACGATCATGCCCTCTGGAAAATCGGACAACTTACCGGTGGGGGCAAGCGCACGCTCTCAGACTTTGCAAGCGGGCATCTGTATTTTGGCCTTCACAAGCTTGCCAAGGGGTGGGTGTTCCGTGAGTGGGCTCCAAATGCCACTGAGATATACCTCATTGGCGACTTCAATGGCTGGAAAGAGACACCTCGTTATAAACTCAAGCGCATTGAAGGAACAGGCAATTGGGAGCTTAAGCTGAGCGAGAAGGCCGTCAAGCATGGCGACCTTTACAAGATGAAAGTGAAGTGGAACGGAGGTGAGGGTGAGCGTATCCCTGCATGGTGCCGGCGTGTTGTGCAGGACGACACCACGAAAATATTCTCTGCCCAGGTGTGGAATCCGGAGAAACCTTACGTGTTCAAGCGCAAGAGATTCAAGGCAGACAAGGCCCCTTTGCTCATTTACGAGTGCCATGTCGGTATGTCGCAGGATGCAGAGAAGGTGGGAACGTACCGTGAGTTCCAGGAAAACGTGCTTCCGCGTGTAAAGGCCGACGGTTATAACTGCATCCAGGTGATGGCCATACAGGAGCATCCGTATTACGGTTCGTTTGGTTATCACGTCAGTTCTTTCTTCGCTCCATCGAGCAGGTTCGGCACCCCCGAAGAACTAAAAGAGCTGATAGACACTGCCCACAAGAACGGAATAGCCGTCATAATGGACATTGTCCACTCTCACGCGGTCAAGAATGAGATTGAAGGACTTGGCAACCTTGCCGGTGACCCCAACCAGTTCTTCTATCCGGGAGACCGGCACGAGCACCCGGCATGGGACAGCCTGTGTTTTGACTATGGCAAGGATGAGGTGTTGCATTTCCTCCTTTCAAATTGCAAATACTGGCTAGAGGAGTATCATTTCGACGGTTTCCGATTCGATGGTGTCACTTCCATGCTGTATTACAGCCATGGCCTGGGCGAAGCTTTCTGCAACTACGGTGATTACTTTAACGGCCATGAGGATGATAATGCCATCTGTTACCTTACTCTTGCCAACAAGTTGATACACGAAGTGAATCCTAATGCCATCACGATTGCAGAGGAAGTGAGCGGGATGCCGGGCCTGGCAGCCAAGTTTGAGGATGGGGGCTATGGCTTCGATTACCGTATGGCGATGAACATCCCTGACTTCTGGATTAAGACAATCAAGGAGTTGAAGGACGAAGACTGGAAGCCCAGTTCCATTTTCTGGGAAGTTAAGAACCGCCGCCCCGATGAGAAGACCATCAGTTATTGCGAAAGTCATGACCAAGCTTTGGTGGGAGACAAGACCATCATCTTCCGTCTGATAGATGCAGATATGTACTGGCACTTCAAGATTGGCGACGAAAATGGTGCCGTGAACCGCGGTATCGCTTTGCACAAGATGATTCGTCTTGTTACTGCGGCGGCCATAAACGGAGGCTACCTCAACTTCATGGGCAATGAGTTCGGCCATCCGGAGTGGATAGATTTCCCGCGTGAGGGCAACGGGTGGAGCTACAAGTATGCCCGGAGGCAGTGGAACCTTGTGGACAACAAAGAGCTTGACTACCATTACCTGGGCGATTTTGACCGCGAGATGCTCAAGGTCATAAAGAGTGTAAAGAACTTCCAGGCACAGCCGTTGCAAGAAATTTGGCACAACGATGGTGACCAAGTGCTGGCTTTCAGCCGTGGTGAGCTTGTGTTTGTGTTCAACTTCAGCCCTACGCGCTCCTTTACCGATTACGGCTTCCTGGTTCCGACGGGTGCATACGAGGTTGTCCTCAACACAGATTCAAAGCAGTTTGGCGGTAACGGCTTTGCCGATGACAGCATGACCCACGTAACCAACTTTGACCCTCTGTATGTTGAGGATCACAAGGAGTGGCTTAAGTTGTACATACCGGCACGCTCTGCTGTCGTGCTCCGCAAAATTTGACGCGCTGCCGCATTGCCGTTGAGGCAGGTAGGCGGCATCATTTTGAATTACGTATGTAGAGAGAAAGGATGAATTATAACAATTACAGTGACAGGAAGGGTAGCACATATATCATGAGGATGGTATGTGCTATCCTTTTTTGTGGGTTTACTTTTGTTTATTTATACTTCTATCTGGCTGATATGCTGGCCGTAGCCCAGCACATACTCAGTGGCGGCGCCACTACGTATGACGGGTTGATAGGTGCAGTAATCATAACTGCCGTTCTCCAGTTGGTGCAGGTTGGCATATTTTCCGTAATGCCCTTGAGCGGCAACTTCCATGCCCTTACTTATTTCCCGTCGGCATTGCTGCTTGCGTTATTGGCAAGCATGGAGCCTGCCGAGGGCGGTATCGTTGGCCTTGGCTTTGCATGGTGGCTTGCCATATTGGTATTGTTGCTATGGGGTGGAGCGTGCATTATGTTGCTGAGGCTGCCCGAAGCCTCGGCGTGGAGCGGTTCGCCGACTTTCCTTTTGTCAGCTTCAGCTTGGCGCAATTTGCTGTGCATGGCTCTGTTGTTCCTGTTTATAGGATTGGCAGGCAACAATGACGCTGTGATGCACTATCGCATGAAGGCAGAGGTTTGCCTAACAGAAGATGACCCTAAGGGAGCTACTGCTGTGGGGAGGAGGTCGCATGAAGCAGATGCCGGACTGACCATGTTGCGTTTCTTTGCCCTTGCCAGGGAGGGGCGGCTGGCCGACGAGTTGTTCAAATACCCTGTCTGCGGAACTTCGGGCGACATGATACCGTTGCCTGGTGGTGCGGAGTGCCTGCTTTACCCTGCCGACAGTATCTATAAGTTTCTTGGCGCCAAGCCTGCCAGGCCAATGGCAGCCAGGCTTTATCTGCACGCTTTGCTGCGCACGGGACTTGCTTCGGATGCTGTGAAAGACTATTTGCTTTGTGGCTATCTTGTAGATCGCGATATCGACGCATTTGCAAAGGCTCTGCCGAGTTTCTATGAAATTAGCGACAAGCTGCCGCTTCATTACCGTGAGGCACTGACTTTATATACACACCTGCGTGCCAATCCGGTTGTTGTATACCATAATGATGTCATGGATACGGATTATGAGGATTTACAACGCCTTGAGCGGATGCACAATCAGCGCGAAGCGCGCAAGAACGCGGTACATTCCCAATATGCCGGTACATATTGGTGGTATTACGAATATGGAGGTTGAGGGGCCATTGGGCCTGGTCTCTACATATGTGTAAATGTTGGTGTCGTCGGGCAACTGGCTTACAGGCTGTTGCCCGGCGACTTTTTTTCATTTGAAAGATTCTGGCTCTCATCAAGTTGTTGTGCGTTTTGAAGCTGTATGCTGCTTTCCGGTTTTGCCGAATGCAGGGCTTCTTTGGCATTTGCCGTCATTGTCACGGATTTTACAGTACATAGCAATGGCGTTATGTGTGATAATAAATTCTTACAAGCAAGGCTGTGCGTGCCTATATTGACGGTTTCGTGTTGCAAAATGTGCCGTTCCGCCATGCAACATGGCCCTTTCTGCCATATATTCCTGCCCGTTTCGTGCCACAATGTTTTGCATGGTTGCAATTGGCTGGTTGTCAGTGGGATATGCTTTGGTTGTGTTAGGCCAGTGGCGAGGATTGAATGTTTACAAAATTGAGTTAGCAGCTTGTATGGCATAAAAAAAGGCAGTGCGTAGAAACGTCGCACTGCCTGGTTATGTAAGAATAAACCCTTGTCAGAAAGCCGGGCCTTCGCCTGGAAGCATGGGCCCGCCGAATGGGTCATAGTCTGACGGGAGCCCGGGCATGTCGCCCATGTCGCCGTTGATGCGCGAGCCGACTATCTCGCCGCCCATAGGGGCTGCCGATGCGGCAAGTCGGGTGTCCTCGGGATTCTCGAACCGGGTGTATTCGCCGCGGAAGGTGAGCAGCACGTCGGCGGTTGCTCCCTTACGGTGCTTGGCTATGATAATTTGCGCCATGCCGTGCAGGTCGCGCCCGTTGTCGTCCTGGTAGATGTGATAGTATTCAGGCCGATGCACGAATAGCACCATGTCGGCATCTTGCTCGATAGCTCCAGATTCGCGCAAGTCGCTGAGTTGCGGGCGCTTGCCTTCCAGGCCCTCGCGAGACTCTACGCCGCGGTTTAGCTGCGACAGAGCAAGAATTGGTATGTCGAGTTCCTTGGCAAGGCCCTTGAGCGAGCGGGATATGGTAGAAACCTCTTCCTGGCGGCTGCTGAAGCGCATCCCGTTGGCGTTCATGAGCTGCAGGTAGTCTATCATTATGAGCTTGACGCCGTGCTCACGCACCAGGCGCCGTGCCTTGGTACGCAGTTCGAAGACCGAGAGCCCTGGGGTGTCATCCACATACAGCGGAGCGCCGATGAGGTCGTTCATGCGCTTGTCGAGCCTTTCCCACTCGTCGGGCTGGAGCTGCCCGTTTTGTATCTTCTTGCCTTGAATCTCGCAGCAGTTTGAGATTAGGCGGTTTACAAGCTGCACATTGCTCATTTCAAGCGAGAAGAAAGCCATCGGCACCTTGTAGTCGGCGGCTATGTTCTTGGCCATTGATAGCGCGAACGAAGTCTTGCCCATGGCAGGGCGGCCTGCTATGATGACGAGGTCACTGGCCTGCCAGCCGCTCGTAATGTCGTCGAGCTTGTGGTAGCCCGTGGGAACGCCTGTGATGCCGTCTTTGTTTGCGGCGGCTTTCTGTATCACCTCTACGGCGTTCTTTATGACGGGGTCAATCTGTGTGTAGTCCTTTTTCATGTTGCGCTGCGACAGTTCGAAAAGCGACCCCTCTGCCTCCTGCATGAGGTCGTCGATGTCGGTGGTGTCGTCGAACGCTTTTGTCTCTATGACGCTGGCAAACGATATGAGCTGGCGGGCAAGGTATTTCTGCGCAATGATGCGGGCGTGGTACTCTATGTTGGCCGACGAGGCCACGCGCGAGCTGAGTTCTGCCACGTAGACAGGGCCGCCCACCTCCTCGAGGTCGCCGTTCTTGGCCAGCTGTTCAGTCACGGTGAGCACGTCGACTGGGCGTTCGGCCATGCTCAGGTCGCGCACTGCGGCATATACCTTTTGGTTGCGAGGTTCGTAAAAGCTCTCCGGGTGGAGCATCTCGCATACCACGGCGTAGGCATCCTTGTCTATCATGAGCGCGCCGAGTACAGCTTTCTCCACGTCGAGGGCCTGCGGCTGCAGGTGTCCGTAGGTGTTGTCTACTGGTGCGGCCTTGCGCTGGCGGCGCGGTTTGTTGTTGTCTTGTTCTGCCATGTTGAATGTTGTTTTGCCTGCAAAGGTACAAAAAAGGGCGGAATGTGCTTTCTTTGCGCTATGGAAAAAGTTTAAATCCGTCCTGTCGGTGGCGCAAAAAAACAGCCCGCTTCCCGGGTGTTGCCTGGGGAGGCGGGCTGATGCAGCCTTGTTGCCCTCTGGGCCGTAAGGCTATGTCATTGGGCGAAGCCTACTGGCATATAGATGAGTGGCTTGAGCTCTGGCTTGATGCCGAGGAACTTCTGCATTGCCGATGTGTCTTCGCCGGCATAGCAGCATACCGTGGCTAGGCCGTTGGCAGCGCAGTGGAGGTACACGTTTTGCATCACAGCCCCGGCGTCAATGCCGCAGATGGCCATGCGCCCGTCTTGCAGCGATGTGTCTGAGGCAATTACCAGTACCAGCGGTGCAGATTGTATGAATGTGTTGCGCCCGGCGGCTTCGCGTCGCAGGTCGCTGCTGCCAATCTTTACAAGCTTGTTTGCCTTTGCATCATAGCGGAAAGTGCCGTCAGCCTTGCCCACATAGACTGTGATGTCTTGCTTGTTGCGTGCCGTAGGGGCTGTGAGGCGACCGTCGGGCCTGTTCACTCCTGTGGCAGCCCAAAGCAGGTCGGCAAGTTGTTGGTCGCTGAGTGCTTTGTCACTGAACTTGCGCACCGACTTGCGGTCTTGCAGTGCCTTGAGCAGTGAGCCGTCGGTGGTGCTCTTTTGTGGTGCCGGAAGTACTGTGTCTTGTGCACACGAAGTGCTTGTGAATGCCGTAAGTCCTACTATCGTAGATAGGATTACGGCGAAAATGCTGTTCTTTTTCATGCAGTCTTTGTTTTTAATGCATAGGCAAAGTTACGTAAATGCTTCATAAAAGCATAAAAAGCTGTCCCTTTTTTGCTTTTGTTATGCTATTTTGGCATTGTTGGCAAACTTGTTTTTCGCCTGTTAAGTGGTTTGTGTGAATGATTTTCCCGCAGTCAGTGACCTCAGTCTCTGCCTGTGGGAAAATCACATGATGGCGAGCCTACTGAATGAAAAGGCGGCCAACTTGATATACTGCTGCCGATACCACCCATGCCAAAGCAGTAGTGTATGCCGCAGCAAAGGCGGCCCATCGCCACGAGCCGCTCTCGCCCTTGATGGCAGCTATGGTGGCAAGGCACGGGAAGTAGAGCAGCACGAAGATGAGATAACTGAAAGCTACGAGCGGAGTTATGCCGTCGGCAGCCATCTTTTGGTAGAGATGGGCGTATTTTGATGAGTTGTCTTCAGCTGTATCGTCGGCCACGCTCTCGTCTCCGCTGTATAACACTCCCATGGTAGATGCCACTATCTCCTTGGCTCCAATGCCTGCCACGAGCCCTACATCGAGCTTCCAGTCAAAACCTTGGGGGCGGAACACGGGTTCTATTGTCTTGCCTATGCGCCCGATGTAGCTTTGTTCCTGCTGTTGCTGTGGCGTTAGGCTGTCGTTGTGTGGGAAATATCCTAGCGCCCATACTATTATGCTGGCAAAAAGTATTATGCCCCCCATCTTTTTCAAGTATTGTTTGCCTTTTTCCCATGTATGCCGACCAATGGCCTTGGCTGTGGGGAACCTGTATGGCGGCAGTTCCATGACGAATGGCGTGTCTTCGCCTTTTATCAGCCATCGGCTGAGAATGCGGCTCACGATTACGGCCATGGCGATGCCTATGGCATAGAGGGATATCATGATGAGGCTCTGGTAGCGCACTGCGAAGAATGTGCCGGTGATCATTATGTAGATGGGCAGGCGCGCCGAACAGCTCATCATCGGCAGGATGAGCATGGTGATAAGGCGCGAACGGCGGCTCTCGATAGTGCGCGTGGCCATGACGGCAGGCACGTTGCAGCCGAAGCCCATGATGAGCGGGATGAACGACTTTCCATGCAGGCCCATCTTGTGCATGAGCTTATCCATGATGAATGCTGCCCGCGCCATATAGCCGGAGTCTTCCATGAACGATATGAAGCAATAAAGTATGAGTATCTGCGGAAGGAACACTACCACAGCGCCAACTCCGCCTATCACCCCGTCTGCAAGCATGGCTTTGAGCGGGCCGTCGGGGAGGGTGGAGCTGATCCATTCGCCAAGCAGGCCGACTCCGGCCTCAATCCAGTCCATGGGGTATTGCCCAAGGGTGAATGTCACTTCGAACATCACGTATAGCAATAAGAAGAAGATGGGGAAGCCGGCGTACTTGTTTGTTATAATCTTGTCGATGAAATGTGTCAGTTGGTATGTGTCTTGCTTGTTGCCTTCTTCAAATCCGGCCTCGCGCAGTGCACCGTGTATAAGTCCGTACTTGGCATCCATGATGGCCGTCTCGGAGTCTTCCTTGGTCTCTTCAAGAATCTTTCTGGCTTCGCGGTCGCGTACTTCAATTATTTCCTTGGCGTTGGGCAGCCTGGATATCGTCTTTTCTGTGTCCTTGTCTGTCTCAAGCAGTTTTATGGCTAGGTAGCGTGTGGAGTACTTGTGGCGTATTTCTTCATCTTTTTGCACTTCGCGCTTTATGGCTTCGATGCTTTCTTCCAGTTGCTTCCCGTGGTTGAGGTGTACGTGGCGGTACACGCTGTTGTTGGGTTTTGTGCCGTGTGCGAAGTCTTCTGTGTGTCCAGTCTCGTGTTTTGTCTCGTAGTCTTTGTGCCAGTTCTGTATTTCGGCGGCCACCTCTGGGTTTATGTTCCCGTCTTTGTCAATGAAGTCTACACCCTCATACATATTGATGATGATGTGGAATAGCAGGTCTACACCTTTGCCAGTCTTGAATACAGTTGGCACCATCGGCACGCCGAAGAGTTGCCCCAGCTTGTTGTAGTCTAGTTTGTCGCCCCTCTTTTCGAATTCGTCGAACATATTCAAGGCGCAAACCATGCGCAGGTTCATGTCAACAAGCTGAGTTGTAAGGTATAGGTTGCGCTCCAGGTTGCTTGCATCTATGACGTTGATGACTACGTCGGGCGTCTTGTCGATTATCTGGCGGCGCACGTAAAGCTCTTCTGGGCTGTAGGCAGAGAGCGAGTATGTGCCGGGCAGGTCGACGAGGTTGAAGGTGTAGCCCTCAAACTCAGCAAAGCCTTCCTTTGCGTCTACGGTTACGCCAGAATAGTTGCCGACCCGTTCGTGCGCACCGGATGCGAAGTTGAACAGTGAGGTCTTGCCGCAATTGGGGTTGCCGACGAGGGCCACGTTAATCGTCCGCCGTCTTTTCATGGCAGCATCGTGTAGCTGTTTGTCTGTGACAAGACTGGTGCAACCGTCGTTTTCAGTGGATATTTCCGGGCGGTTGAAGTTGGTTTGGGCCTCGTCGTTCTCCATTTGTTGTGCCTCGCTGGGTGATATTATTTCAATCATTTCAGCCTCGTTGTGGCGCAGGGAGACTTCATAGCCCATTATCTTATATTTTACCGGGTCTTGTAGCGGAGCGTTGAGCAACACTTCAACTACCTTGCCTTTTATGAAGCCCATCTCTACGATGCGCTTACGGAAACCGCCATGGCCTAATACCTTGACGATGACTCCATATTCTCCTGTCTTTAATTCTGAAAGTCTCATGTGTTTGCTAATGTGATGCAAAATTACAAATTAGCAGTAAGAATGACGAAAGGCAGACTTCCATTTTTCTCAAAATACCTATAAATGGTTATTTGTGTCACTCTGCGCGGAAGTAATCGTCTAGTTCCATGGCTGTTGATTCACCATTGTTTGGTATGTCGCGGATTATGTGTCCGCTTTCTAGCAGTATGATGCGCTTGCATAACTTAACCGTGTGCGTAAGGTCATGACTGCTTATCAATATGGTTGCCCCAGTCTCATTGTTGTAGTCCATGAGTGTTTGGGTGAGCTTGTTTTGGCTTTGTGGGTCGAGGAAATTGAATGGTTCGTCAAGTATTACGACCGTAGGGTTGCCAGCCAAAGCTGCCATTATGCCTACTTTTTGGCGATTTCCGGCAGAGAGGTCGCGTATTAGCTTGTCTCTTTTGAGCACTTCATTGCCTGCGAATGTTTCGAAGCGTGACAGCCTCTCTTGCATCACATCTGTTTTTATGCCAGAGATTTTGCGCAAGAACTCGAAATATTCTATTGGTGTAAGGTAGTCGATAAGGAAACGTTCGCCAAGGTATGCGCCTGTATACACCTTCCATTCCTCGCTTTTTGCCACGTCAATTTGTTGTATGCCGTAGGTCTTGTCCCAATTAGTGCATGGCGGAGTGGATGTGATACGTCCGGTGTCGGCTTTTGTTAGGTCGAGCATCAAGCGGAATAGAGTAGTCTTTCCTGCACCGTTGTTTCCAATGATGCCTGTCATCTCCCCATCACCGATGGTCAGTGACGGTATGTCGCAGGCAATTGTCTGGCCGTATCTCTTTGTCAGTTTTTCGATGTTGATCATGCCTATGCAGTGTTGTTGGGTTGGCTTGTATTGTCATGGGGCCGCTGCTTTTGCTTTGTAGTCATGCAGCGGGCATTGGCGTTGGTATATTGAAAATGGCGTTTGGTGCAGTTCCCTGTCCAAACGCCATTCGCAATATTGTCACACGAGACCTCGTCCGTGGCAGTTCTTGAACTTCTTCCCGCTGCCACATGGGCATGGGTCGTTGCGTCCTGGCAGCTTGTCCTTGATGATAGGCGTTTGCTGCTGGCGCTCCCTCGTGTCGTGTGATGCAGCCGCTGCCTGGTTAGGGTCGGTGAGCTGTTCCTCATTGAGGTCGCGTTTGGTCTCCGTGTACTGAGGTTGTGGCCTGCGTTCTTCGGGTGCTGCTTCTTGTACATTCTGCTGGATTTCTGGTATTGCGCTCCGCATGAGGATGGCTGTGATGCGGTTGTTCATCGTGTTGACCATGCTATCAAACAGCTTGACGCTCTCGAGCTTGAATATGAGCAACGGGTCTTTCTGTTCGTAAGATGCGTTCTGCACGCTGTGCTTGAGCTCATCAAGTTCGCGGAGGTTCTCTTTCCAACAGTCATCAATGATGTGGAGGAGAATCACTTTCTCGAATTGCTTGACCACGCTCTTGCATTCCGACTCATAGGCTTCCTTGAGGTCGCATGGTATGTTGTACATTCTACGTCCGTCGGTGATGGGCACCATGATGCGCTCGTACATCATTCCCTGATTCTCGTAAACTTGCTTTACAATGGGCCATGCCACTGCTTGTATGCGTTCAGTCTTGCGCTTGAATGCTGCCATTGCCATCTGGAATGCGCTTTCGGCAAGGTCTTCGCGTTTCTCGTTGGCGAATTGCGCGTCGGTGAAAGGCACTTCCATTGCAAGGATTTTGAGGAATTCTTCCTTGCAGCCTTCGTAGTCGTTTTGTTCTATGATGCTGGCTACGCGATCCCAGATTATGTTTGATATATCCATGCCGATGCGCTCACCCATCAAGGCGTGGCGGCGCTTCTCGTAGATGACGGTGCGTTGCTTGTTCATCACGTCATCGTATTCGAGCAGGCGCTTGCGGATGCCGAAGTTGTTTTCCTCTACTTTCTTCTGTGCGCGTTCGATGTTGCGGGTTATCATCGGGCTGTCAATCATGTCGCCCTCCTTGAACCCGAGTTTGTCCATTACCTTGGCGATGCGCTCAGAGCCGAAGAGGCGCATGAGCTTGTCTTCGAGCGAGACGTAGAACACAGACGAGCCTGGGTCGCCCTGACGGCCAGAACGGCCGCGGAGCTGCCTGTCTACGCGGCGGCTCTCATGCCGCTCTGTGCCGATGATGGCCAGTCCGCCTGCTGCTTTCACCTCGGGCGAGAGCTTGATGTCTGTACCACGTCCTGCCATGTTGGTGGCTATGGTGACAGCTCCCAGCCCGTTTGTACTCTGTCCGGCCTGTGCCACGATGTCGGCTTCTTTCTGGTGTAGCTTTGCGTTGAGCACCTGGTGTGGTATCTTGCGCATGCTGAGCATCTTCGACAGCAATTCTGATATTTCGACAGACGTGGTTCCAACGAGTGTCGGCCTGCCGCTGTTGCGCATGTTCTCAATCTCTTCGATCACGGCGTTATACTTCTCGCGGGCCGTCTTGTACACGCGGTCGTCCATGTCTTTGCGTATCACGGGGCGGTTGGTGGGTATCTCAACGACATCGAGTTTGTATATATCCCAAAATTCGCCAGCCTCGGTCGATGCAGTACCGGTCATGCCTGCCAGTTTGTGATACATACGGAAGTAGTTCTGCAGTGTTATCGTGGCGAATGTCTGGGTGGCGGCTTCCACCTTTACGTGCTCCTTGGCTTCGATGGCCTGGTGCAGTCCGTCGCTCCAGCGGCGGCCTTCCATAATGCGGCCCGTCTGCTCGTCAACGATTTTCACCTCGCCGTCCATTACCACATACTCGTCGTCTTTGTTGAACATGGTGTATGCCTTAAGCAGCTGCTGCAATGTATGTACGCGCTCGCTCTGCACTGCATAGTGGTTGAGCAGCTCGTCCTTTTTGTCGAGCCGCTCCTGGTCGGTAAGCCCTGTTTCTGTTTCGAGCGCAGATAATTGCGAAGTTATGTCTGGCAGCACGAACAGCGTTGCGTCGTTAACTTGCTTTGCCAGCCAGTCTGCGCCTTTGTCGGTGAGGTCGCATGAGTTCAGCTTTTCTTCAACGACGAAGTAGAGCGGTTCCACGGCTTCCGGCATACGGCGGTTGTTGTTCTCCATGTATATCTCTTCGGTCTTGAGCATACCTGCCTTTATGCCTTCCTCGGAGAGATACTTTATCAGCGGCTTGTTCTTGGGCAGGGCTTTGTGTGAGCGATAGAGTGACAGGAAGCCTTCGTCCATCAGCTTTTGGTCGTTCTTCTCGCGCCCTTCGCTGATTTTCTGCTTTGCGTCGGCAAGGTATTGTGTGGCGAGCTTGCGCTGCACGTCGACGAGTTTTTCAACCAGTGGCTGGTATTCCTCGAACATCTGGTCGTCTCCTTTGGGAACAGGTCCGGAGATGATGAGGGGTGTGCGGGCATCGTCTATGAGCACGGAGTCAACCTCGTCGACGATGGCGTAGTTGTGTGAGCGTTGTACGAGGTCGGCCGGTGATATTGCCATGTTGTCGCGCAGGTAGTCGAAGCCAAACTCGTTGTTCGTTCCGAATGTTATGTCTGCCTGGTATGCCTTGCGCCTTGCGGGCGAGTTGGGCTGATGTTTGTCTATGCAGTCTACCGACAGCCCGTGGAACTCATAGAGCGGCCCCATCCATTCTGAGTCGCGCTTGGCCAGGTAGTCGTTGACGGTTACTACGTGTACGCCGTTGCCTGTCAGGGCATTTAGGAATACGGGTAGTGTGGCGACCAGGGTCTTTCCTTCTCCTGTGGCCATCTCGGCTATCTTGCCTTGGTGGAGCACCACGCCTCCGAAGAGCTGCACGTCGTAGTGTACCATTTCCCATTTCAGGTCGTTGCCGCCTGCAGTCCAGTGGTTGTGGTATATGGCTTTGTCGCCGTCGATGGTTATGAAGTCCTTGCGTGGGTCGGCGGCCAGCTCGCGGTCGAAGTCGGTGGCGGTAACCACGGTCTCCTCGTTCTGGGCGAAACGGCGTGCTGTTTCCTTGACGATGGCGAACACCTCGGGCATCACTTCGTTGAGCTTTTGCTCATAGATGTCGAGGATTTCCTTCTCAAGTTTGTCTATTTGGTTGAAGATGGTTTCGCGCTCGTCAATGGGGGTGTCCTCAATCTTGGCTTTGAGTTCTGTGATTTGTTCTCTCTGGCTTTGTGCAGAGCCTTGCACCATCTGCCTTATCTGCTGGGTGCGTTCGCGCAGCGAGTCGTTGCTTAGCTTTTCCACCTCTGGGTAAACAGCCTTCACTTTCTCCACGAGGGGTTGGATCAGCTTCATGTCCCGGCTTGACTTGTCACCGAACAGCGACTTTAAGATACTGGTAAAATTCATTTTATGTCGTTTGTTTTATTTCTGTTTTATTGATTTTGGCAATCGCCTGCAAATTTACATCTTTTTTTGCTAAATGCTGGCAACTAGCCCGTTAAATTGGGGTTTTGTGCCTTTTAATGGCTGTTTGTGTGATTGTCGGGCTGTTCTGTGCTAGTTGCCAGCCTTGTTCCCGGTTTGCTGCCATGCTGTTGATGTCATTTCATTCTACTTGGCTTGTCAATTTGTTTCATGGTGGTTGCCCTGACACCGATTGATTTTGCAGCGGGGCGTATCTTGCTGTAAGCCAAATGGTTGTGAGGGGTGGGCGTTTAGCCTTGCGAAACGTGCGTTACTGCATTGCCATACGGTGCCTTTTGCATTCTGTTTTGGCCCGTTTGGCGTGGCATTTTTGCTGATTCTGCAGCCCGACTTAAGCCGATGTAAAATAAAAATACAAGTCTTGTGTGGCCAAGGTTGGCGTAGGCGCGTCACGGTTTAGCCGCTAATGTATGTTCTTGTGCTGGGCAATGATGCGCCTTTGCGTAAATTGTCAGAACAGGGGCTCCGAAGAGCAGGCGTTAGGGGCTCGTATTCGTATGGCCTTGGCTATCGTCGGGGCGATGCGGTCGATGGTCACGTGCTCCGTAAGGCGCTCTGCCTTTGTGCCGGCTCCATAGATTATTATTGGGAATTGGGTGAATGAAGCGCGAGAGAGGCTGTTCTCCTGTGTCTCCTCATTGAGCATACGCCATCCTGGGGCGACTTCAATGAGTATGTCGCCGCAGCGTTCTCGGTTGAATCCGTTGCGGATTTTGTTGATGCTTTCGTCCCCGCTTGACAGCAATTGCAGAGAAGTGTATGCGTTGCGGACCCCGGATATCTGTGCAAGGAATTCTTTTGCGCGAATCGCAGCCTCTGAAAAGCTTACGCGCTTTTGCTCCAGCTGTTTGTGGTCTAGGAATATCTGGGTTCCAAAGCAGGCTTCCACGTATTGCGACGGCCCCCATAGCGCGCCGAAATACATATTTAGCAGGTTTGCTGTGCGGTTGATGTAAAATGTGCCTGTCGGTATGTTGTACTTTGCGTAGTCGGTTGTTTCCTCGTCACTGTAGCCTGTGCTTGTGAGTACGAAGAGCACGTGCTGTGCCCCCAACCTGTGTTCCAGTTCCCTCACCAAGCGTGCTATCTCCTGGTCGAGGCGCACGTATGTGTCTTGTAGCTCCATCTGGCATTCGCTCACTGTCTTGTGGTCGAAGTTGCCGGCGTAGTAAGTTACATTGAGCAAGTCGGTTATGTTGTCTGACCCCATGGCGTTTGTGCTCACACACTGCAGTGCCATGTCCGTCACGCTTTCGTTCACGAGGCCGCTCGCCTTGTATTGCCTGTAGCGGTGTTCGCCGCTGAACGAGTGCTTGAATGGTTTTTGTGCGCCGCCGCTCATGAAATAGCTGAAGTTGCCCGAGAGCAGGTTGGCAGGCTCCCAGTCTTTGTTCCCTATGTCATTGGCGTGCAGGTTGTTGAATGCTTGGATCCATGACGGGTTGCTCTTGAAGTAATAGTTTGACGAGCACCAGAACCCGTTGTCGTTGTCAATCCACAGTGCTCCGTCGGCGGCATGGCCAGCCGAGAGCACAGCCGCGTCGCGGAATGGGGCCACGGCATAGACAACCGCAGTGCCGTCCGTAGACACTTTAAGTTCGTCGCCAATCGTTGAAGTGCTCATGTTCTTGGGCGATGAGCAGTCTTGCGTAAGATATCCGCCGTACTTGCTGTCGTCAACGCAGTGCACTGGGCGCAACGTCTCCTTGTCGAGCCATCGCGCGCTGACTATGCTGTTGTAGTAAGGGGTGGTTCCTGTGGATATTGCGGCAATGGCAGAGGCCCTGTCTATGGGTGAAAATGGGTAGGATGCGTTTTCGTATACCCTGCCTTTGGCTAACAGCATACGGAAGCCTTCGTTGCAGTAAAGCGGCGCGAAAGCCTCCAGGTAGTCTGTACGTAGCTGGTCGATGGCGATGTTTACAACCAGCTTGGGTGCTGATTTGACAGTCAGTGGTACCTCTGACTTACCCCCGGTTGCGGAGAATGCCGCGAGCAGCGTGAGCGATATATACCTGTATTTCATCCTTTGTCAGTTCTGTTTTTATGTTGTCTATTTGCCAGTGCAAGGTTTGCCATACACCTTGTCAGCAAACATAATGCCACAATCTCCATTCCCTCGGCGTAATCTTGGAACAATGCGCCAATGAAGAACAGGAGGATGAGCACGGCTGATATGAGCCAATATGCCTTTTCACCTCTTGATATTGATGGAATGAAGAACAATGGGAGCGGATTGAGGAGCAAGACTTGAAGGTTGGTGCTCGTTGTCGGGTGCTCTGAAAACAACAGTGCTACGAGGATGATTCCTGCCAGGCTGGTACACGTAAGCAGTGCCACGTCCCATGCTTTGTATGTTTTCTTGCGTTTTGCCTCTGCGAAAACTATGGTTGCAGATATAAATAATAATATGTAGGCGGATTGCATCGGAGTAAGCGGAAAGCTCGGCCCTGCTGCTGGCTGAGCCGCACTCACGACCTGTCTTGTTTCTTTAACCAGCGGGCGATGGCCGTCTGCATCGGCTATCATGGCCTTGCTGAATGCATCCATCAGGTTTTCTGGAAGGAATTGCTGTTCCCTGCCGTCTGTCCGGAAATCGGCTTTAACGCCGATGCAGAGGTCGTCTCCAAACCCAGCCCAAGGATGCCCGTCGGTCTTTTCATGGATCATCTGCCTATAAGTCGGTTGTGATGGGCCATCGTCATAAGCATATTCGATTTTCCCGTTGATGCAAAGCTCTATCATGTCGCGGGCCCTTGTGGTGCAGTTATCGTAGAAAAAGTTGTAGCGGTATGTCTTGTTCTCAGGCTTGGCGTTGTTCCACAGCGCATTGGTGAGGCGCGTTTTTTCCTCTGGGGTTAAGTCTATCACCTGTTCAACGACCCAACGCCCCATCCTGTGGTACTCTTCGCAGAATATGTCGTAGGGCAGTACGCCTAACTCATAGTCTGTATGCCCGAAAAGGAAACGGAGCACGAAGAACGACTTCTTGAAGTTGAAAACGCCATAGTTGAAAGCGAAGTCATCGCCGGTTCGCATATCGTGCCAGCGCAGGGCTGTGTGTCCGTAAAGGCTGTAGACTTCATTGCCGGGGCCACACGTCAGCAAACTGATCTCGATGGAGTCCTGTGGGCAGTCTTGCGCCTTTGCCTTGCAGGGGGCCATCAAGCACAACGCCACTAAAATCGTTGCCGTTAAGAATGCTTTCAATATGTTTGCCGCTTGTTTCACGCTGCAAAATTACTTTCTTTTTTCCATTTGCAGTGCCATTATTCCGATTTTTTTCAATAATTTTGCAGGCGGATAGCGAACAGCTGTATAAATGAATCTGACAATAGACATCGGCAATACCTGCACCAAGCTTGTGGCTTTCGATGGGGAAGACCCTGTTGAAATAGTCACGATGGATGACGGAGAATGGGGCAAGCTTGACAGGCTGTGTGCCGCGTACCGGTTTGACCGTGGCATTTATTCTGCCGTGGCAGCTGTGCATGATGGGTTGCAACGCCGCTTGTCGTCAATGCCTTTCCGCATGATGCGGCTGGTTTCTGGAGTCACGCCGGTGCCGATCAACATAAAATATTCCACGCCGCTGACACTCGGAACTGACAGACTGGCAGCCGTTGTGGGGGCTCATCGCAGGCAGCCGGGGCGCGATGTGCTTGTCATAGACACAGGCACGTGTATCACGTATGATTTCATAACTGCTGCAGGAGACTATCTTGGAGGCAATATTTCACCCGGCCCGACGATGCGGCTGAAAGCTTTGAACGCGTTCACCCATTCTTTGCCGCTCGTCGAAAGAAAGGGTGTCGCCCCACGTCTTGGCTACAGCACCGAAACAGCAATAAGAAGCGGAGTGATGAATGGAGTGCTGTTTGAGATTGAAAGTTACATTCGTGAGTATATATTAAAATATCCGCAGCTTTTGATTTATTTAACAGGCGGGGTGCGGCTCGATTTGCGTATCCCGGAAAAAAAGTGCATCTTTGCAGACAATTTGCTTGTACCGTACGGTCTAAATAGCATTCTCCTCTATAACGAAGAAATAACTCCAGATGAAAAAGTCAATAATAATTAGTCTTGCTGTGGGCTGCGTTGCCGTCCAGTCCATGGCGCAGAGTGGAACTAACTCACCTTACAGCCAGTATGGTTTGGGCATCTTGTCAGAACAAGCTCAGGGGTTCAACCGGGGGATGAATGGCTTGGCGCTCGGCTTGCGCTACGGCAACCAAGTCAATTCCTTGAACCCTGCATCATACTCCGCAATCGATTCGCTTACGATGATTTTCGATGTCGGCTTGTCAGGGCAGATAACTAATTTCAAGGAGGGGAATGTAAGCCGCAATGCAAAGAACGCAGACTTTGAGTATGCCGTAGCTGCATTCCGCGTGTTCCCTAAGGTTGGACTGAGCATCGGATTGATACCGTTCACCAATATAGGGTATGATTATACCTCGACCTCGCGAATCGGCACGTCGGAGACGACAACCGCAGAGACGCATACAGGCTCAGGCGGCATCCATCAGGCATTTGTCGGAGTGGGATGGAATGTTTTTTCCGGTTTGTCGTTGGGTGCTAACATATCATATTTGTGGGGTTCTTACGAGAGGCAGATATCCATTTCCAGCAGCGATGCTTATGTCAATACAATGGAGCGGACCTATGGTGCAACCGTCAACAGTTACAAGTTGGATTTCGGATTGCAGTGGGAGCAACGTATGGCTAAGGATGACAGGCTTACATTAGGTGCAACGGTCGGCATTGGCCATAAGCTTGGTGCCGACCCTGAAGTGACCACTACTTCGTCTAACAGCCAGACAGGCGTGTCGTCTGACAATACATTTACCGTGGAAAACGGGCTCGCCATACCCATGTCTTATGGCGTAGGTGTCGCATGGAGTCATGGTGGCAAGTTTACCATTGGAGCAGATTACTCACTGCAGCAGTGGGGAAGCGTAGATTTGCCGGAGACAGATGTAAACACAGGCAAGTATGTCATGAAGAGTGGATTGCTCAAGGACCGCCACAAGGTGACGCTCGGCGGAGAGTGGGTGCCAAACGAGATGAGCCTCAACCTGTTGGAACGTGTGCACTACCGTGCCGGCGTTTCGTATGCCACGCCTTATGTTACCATACAAGGTATGGACGGACCCAAGGAGTATAGCGTGAGCGCTGGCTTTGGCATACCCATTACGAATACTTACAACAACCGCTCTTTCCTTAACATAAGTGGGCAGTGGGTGCGCTCGGAGTCGAGTGCGTTCATAACAGAGAATACATTCCGCATCAACATTGGCATTACATTCAATGAGCGGTGGTTCATGAAATGGAAGGTTGAGTAATACAAATGGGCGAGGTGTCTACTCCTGGGAAAAGTGCGGCCATGAGGCTTGCCGTCGGTGCTCTCGCGCTCTTGGCGGCATCCTTGGGGATGTTGTCGTGTTCCGAAGAGAAAGAACATACAGCCCCGGCCATCCATGACCGCGATTCTGTTTCGGTCATGGTGAGTTATGGTGTCAATACGCTCATATCCGATTCGGGAGTGATCAAGTATCGCATAGTGACGGAACGGTGGGATGTAAACCAGGTGAGGCAACCGTCGCGGTGGACGTTCATCAAGGGTATTTTCCTCGAGCAGTTTGACGAGAAGTTCCATGTGGAAGCCTATATACAGGCTGACACTGCTTGGTATTACGATAAGATGAGATTGTGGGAATTGCGTGGGCGTGTACGTGTGCGCAATGTCAAAGGCTTGGTCTTCAGTAGTGAGGAACTTTATTGGGATGGGATTTCCCATGAGATGTATTCTAACAAGTACTCAACCCTTGTCACACCGGAGCGCACATTGGAGGGAACGTATTTTAGGAGCGATGAGCGCATGACTCATTATACGGTGTCAAATTCCCAAGGCTCATTTGTCAAGTCTGACATGGACGGTGGCACAGAAAGTACGGCAGACACTACTGCCGTCGGAGATTCGGCAGCCTCTGTTCCACAGGTGCGCCCTGCTGCAGTGCCGCGTGCGTCAACGTACAAGTCCAGGTGAGCGTATGCAAGATAGCTTCAAGGATGCGGCAATGCCGGCTGCATCATGCGTGGCAGACAGGCTTGTGGGTGTTGGCTTGACGGTGTGTTACCATTCTTTAATGTCTATTGTGATTTTTGTTTACAATGCCATAAAAGGTTTTCATATATTGGCCGTCTTGAACTTCCAGACGGCCCTTTTTGTCTCGTGAAACGTGCCGGATTATCGTCTAAAACGGTACGTTTCACGACGCTGTGCGCAGGGTTCTGCAACTTATTGCAATCCAAGTAGTTACAGTAGAGGGTCATTATGGGTTCTTGTCTTGAATTGTTTTTACAAAACCAACAGTGGGTGTCGTATCCTCATGTATGGCAAGATTGTAAGCCCCATGTGTTCATGGGTTCCCTTGCCAGGCTTGGGCGAAGTGCATCCGTCGTGCATTTTCTGCCATGGATGATATGTTGTAAATATCCTTTATGCAGGCCGCGCTAGTGGCATTTTGTTCTTGTACAGGGCTTATAAACAGTCAATAAAAACGGAGGGGCGCATTTTTTTTCCAGAGATTTGTGTTGGCAATTGGCATAAATTTAGTAATTTTGCCCACTAAAGTGGCGTGAGGTGGCATTTTGCCTGTTCAGCCACTGGCTATCAAGACTAAAATATAAAACAAAAAATAGTAAAAAAGTAATGGCAGCATTAGGAACAATCAGAAAAAGAGGCGTTACCTTGGTTATCATAATCGGTCTCGGCCTCTTTGCGTTTATCGCCGAGGAGATGTTCCGCTCGTGCGAGGCTACAAGCAACGAGCAGCGTCTCCAGGTAGGCGAGGTGTTAGGTAAGAAAGTCTCAGTGCAGGATTTCCAGAACCTGCTGGAAGAGTACCAGGAGGTCATCAAAATGACCCAGGGCCGAGACAACCTTACTGAGAATGAGTTGAATCAAGTGAAGGACCAGGTGTGGAATACGTATGTGCAGAACACCATCATTGAGTCTGAGGCCGAGAAAGTAGGCTTGACTGTGACCAAGGAGGAGATGCAGAGCGTGCTTCGCGCCGGAACCAACCCCATGCTCCTTCAGACCCCGTTCGTGAACCAGCAAACCGGGCGTTTCGATGCATCGCAATTGACAAAGTTCCTCGATGACTATAAGAAAGTAGAGAGCGGTCAGGATGCGCAAATGGCAGAGCAATATCGCACTATTTACAAATATTGGCAGTTCATAGAAAAGTCACTTCGTCAGCAGCTGCTTGCCATGAAGTACCAGAATCTGCTTGCCGGCTGCCTGCTCTCAAATCCTGTTTCGGCCAAGATGGCTTATGAAGGCCAGACTGAGGAGAGCGACATCCTGTTGGCATCGATGGCTTATTCATCAGTAAATGACAATGATGTGAAAGTGTCTGACGCAGACATTACGGCCAAGTATGAAGAGCAGAAGGAAATGTTCAAGCAGACTGTAGAGAGCCGCGACATAAAATATGTGGACTTCAAGGTGCTCCCTTCGGCTGCTGACAGGAAAGCTCTGCAGGCTACCATGGCTGATGCAGAAAAGAAGTTGAAGGAAGGTGCCAACCCCGCCGATGTCGTTCGCAAGGCCCAGTCGCAGGTAGCATATCTTGGCCTGCCTGTCACTCGGAATGCTTTCCCGCGCGACATAGCCACCAAGATTGACTCAATGGCTGTTGGAGAGACTACCTCTGCATTTGAAACAAAGCTTGACAATACCCTCAATGTAGTGAAGCTTATTTCCAAGACCCAGATGCCTGACTCGATAGAGTTCCGCCAGATACAGATAGCCGGAGCGTCACTCGAAGCTGCACGTAAGACTGCCGACAGCGTTTACAACGCATTGCAGGCTGGAGCACCGTTTGACTCGATAGCCAAGAAGTACAATCAGCAAGGCACATCGCAGTGGCTCACATCGGCCATGTACGAGAAATCGCAGACCGTAGATGCCGACTCGAAACTCTATCTTGAGACATTGAACACGCTCGGAGTGAACGAGATAAAGAACATAGAGTTCACACAGGGCAATGTTATAGTGCAGGTGGTTAGCCGCAAGGCCATGGTTGACAAGTATGTCGCAGCCGTTGTGAAGCATACGATAGACTTCTCCAAAGACACATACTCTGCTGCTTACAACAAGTTCAGCCAGTTTGTCAGTGCCAACCAGACCATCGACGCGATGGAGAAGAACGCCGCAAAGTTTGGCTATACGGTTCGTGAGCGCAAGGATTTGTTCAACTCCGAGCACAATGTGGCAGGCATAGCGAGCACCGACGAAGCCATGAAGTGGATTTTCGATGCCAAAGAAGGAGGCGTTTCGCCCCTTTACGAGTGCGGAGCAAACGACCATCTGCTCGTGGTTGCGATGACAAAGGTTCACCCTGTTGGCTATCGCAGCATGGAAGACGTTAAGGATATCGTGAAGGCTGAGGTTGTTCGTGACAAGAAGTACGATGTGCTCAAGGGCAAGTTCGCCGGTGCCAACAACATCGCTTCAGCCAAGTCGAAGGGTGCGCGCATTGATACTGTGCGCCAGATAACATTCAGTGCGCCTGTGTTTGTGCAGGCAACAGGAGCCAGTGAGCCGGCTTTGAGCGGTGCAGTCGCTGCGACAAAGAAAGGAACATTCTGCCCGCAGGTAGTCAAGGGTAACGCCGGAGCTTATATGTTCCAGGTTGTTGACAAGAAGCAGCGCCAGGGAAGCAAGTATGATGAGGCCATGATGGAGACACAATTGCGCCAGCAGGCACTGCAGGCGGCTAGCCGTTTCATGGATGAATTGTACATGAAAGCCGAAGTGGTAGACAATCGTTATATGTTCTTCTGATAGCAGTTTAACGATATATTGAAACGGGGTGGCACCGCAGTGCCACCCCGTTTCGTCATTGTATGTAGCGAGTAATTATTGAGAATTGCTTGTTTAAGGTGTATCTCCATACCGTGCGGTTCATTTGTCTTGCGCCTTTTTCGTGTCGATGGCGGTTTTAATCTTGTCCAACCATTTCTTGAAATCTTTTACATCCTTGAACTTGCGCAGGTCAAAGTCGGCTGTCACGATGCGTCCGTCGGGTGCGACAAGTTCGTTGTGTGGAATCCCGTTGAACTTGAATAGGGCCATCAGCTGCCTGTAGTCGGCATTTGGTATGCGCAGGCTCTCCTCTCCTTGCAGGTGCTTTGCTGCATAATCGGTGTATGTCTTTAGCGGTGACTCGCGCTCGTTGGTTACAAACAGCAGTTCTAAGTCTGTAAGAGTGGCAAGCGAGTCGCGCAGGGCGCGGCTGTGTTCAATGGCTTGCTTGCATGGGCCGCAGCTTGTGCTCCAGAAGTCGATGAGCACGAACTTGCCGCGATGCTTGGCTGTCAATGTGTTGAAGATGTCGGTTGCGCTTCCTGCCGGCAGCTCGTATGTGGCGGCCTGAGGTTTTTGCAACAGCGTTGCCTGTTCCTCAAGGAGTCGGATAAGGTAGGGTTCTGTCATCTGTTTTGTCCGCTGTGACATTTTTTCCAGTGTCTTTAGCGGTTCTTCCTCGTAGCTTTCCTTGTAATTATTAATGTCTGTCCATGCCAGTTGCAGGAAGAGTGACGGCTTGTCAGTTCCGAAAATGGCTTTGTCTGCGGCCATGGCCGCGCTGTCGGTGGCGTTCATGTAGCTGTTTTCTTCTCCTGTTGCCATATAGAATATAGGTGCGCAGTGTTTGTATCGGTTTATGAGGAAGAACAGTCGTGACGGAAACATGAGGCAATCAAGGCTGTATGGCAGCAGGCGGCGCATGAAGGCGTAGTCGGCTGTATTCATGTTGAAGTGGGATTTTCTTATGAATTTGTAGTCATAGCAGTCTGTACAATTGTTCACGAGCGTGAATATGTGCAGCAGCTTTGCCTCTTCAGCCGAAAGGTGCAGTCTTGCCGCTATGCTGTCTGCTGCCACTGACAAGCTGTCAACCTGTGTAGTCGCCCAGGCGGCGAACTCTTTGAAGTCTGACTTCAGTGCCTTTGCCATCAGCTGCTTTTTGTTTATGCGAAGTTTTGGGTCATCGTTTGTGAGCAGTTCTAGTAGCCGTTTGTGGTGTGAGTCGTCGGAGTAGTGGGCGCACCCGGTGCTGTCTATGGTCACGCTGGCCGTATCGCCAGGACTGGCATAGAAGTAAAGGATGTCGTCGCCCACCATGATGTAGTCAAGGATGGGGTAGTCGAGATTGAAAGTTATGGTGAACGTGCCATCGTCATTCACGCTGTAGGTTTTCGGGCGGTCTTCTCCGGTCACGCCGTCATAGCCATAATAAATGATACCATCGGGCAGCTTGCCTTCTATGCGTCCATTAAGCACACCTGTACCGCTGCGGAAGAACATATTGCCGTTGCTTGCGGTGAAGCAGTCATCGGCCTTTGCTGCATAGGTGCTTTTTTGCGATGGTGCTCCGCTGGTGACAGTTGCAGTCACCAGCGCAATGCCAACCATCGCCAATCTCATACTTGTTTTCATAAGCATATTGTATTAATTTGTTACTCATTTGCCTGCCCTTGATAACCGTCTGGCTTTCAGTGACTTGAGTTTGTGGTCAGCCTGGCGGCTCAAAACGTGCTGTTTCGTTTCGCGAAATGCGCCGTTTGATGGCCTGACTCTGTACGTTTTGCATTGCGGTATGGCCCTACTTGTGTATTGCGGATGGTTTGTAAACTTTTGTTCGGCATCTTTCCGCAGCGTGCAATACTTTCATAATGCGATGAGCACACAAGCATTCATTATCTTAATTATGTACGCTCGATACTTTGGTATGTAAAGTTTGGATGCGCATTTTTTTGATTTTATTTATGCAAAGTTAGTCATTTTAATGCAGATATAAGGCACCGCGTAGTTTTATTATTATGACTTCAAGGCCAGGAGAGGTTGTTGCTTTATGTCTTTGGGGTTGCTATGCGACACACGCATGATATGCAAAGGTAATTGTTTTGACACTCTGCGGTGGCTAAAATGTCACAAAATCGACTAAAAAAGTTACGAATTATTTGTTTGTTTGCTTGCTTTTGCTTAACTTTGCAAGCGTAAATCAAATAAGCGATATGAAATACTTTAACATTGCACAGCTGATAAACATCATTCTACTACCTCATGCGCAAGGGAGTGGAAAATCAGTCGTGTAGCTGTATGTAGCGAAATAACGTCAGACCTTTCTCACTCCACTTGTGGGAAAGGTCTTTTAGTTGAATAACAAAAACAGAAATAAGACTATGAGTGACAGACTTTTCATTTTTGACACAACGCTCCGCGACGGTGAGCAGGTGCCGGGCTGCCAGTTGAACACCGTTGAAAAAATACAGGTGGCCAAGATGCTTGAGCAGCTCGGGGTAGACGTGATAGAGGCTGGTTTCCCGATATCAAGCCCTGGCGACTTCAATTCGGTCATCGAAATATCCAAGGCCGTGACATGGCCTACCATATGCGCTTTGACCAGGGCAGTGGAGAAAGACATCGACGTGGCTGCCGAGTCGCTGAAATATGCCAGGCACAAGCGCATACATACCGGCATAGGCACGAGTGACGAACATATAAAGTATAAGTTCAACAGCAACCGCGAGGAGATAATCGAGCGTGCTGTGGCTGCAGTGAAATACGCCCGCCGATTCGTAGACGACGTAGAGTTCTACGCAGAGGATGCCGGCCGCACCGACAATGAATACCTGGCCCGCGTCATAGAGGCCGTGATCAAGGCCGGGGCAACGGTGGTGAACATACCCGACACAACAGGCTATTGCCTTCCGTCGGAGTATGGCGCGAAGATAAAGTACCTTGTAGACCATGTAGACGGCATCGACAGGGCTATCATCTCCACTCACTGCCACAATGACCTCGGCATGGCTACGGCCAACACTTTGAGCGGGGTGCTCAATGGCGCACGGCAGGTGGAAGTGACTGTGAACGGCATCGGAGAGCGCGCCGGCAACACATCGCTCGAAGAGATTGCCATGATACTGAAGTGCCATAACGACATAGACATAGACACTAACATCAACACCCAGAAGATTTACCCGGCAAGCAGGATGGTTTCGAGCCTGATGAATATGCCAGTGCAACCAAACAAGGCCGTGGTGGGGCGCAATGCCTTTGCCCATTCGAGCGGCATACACCAGGACGGCGTGCTGAAGAACGTGCAGACCTATGAGATAATGAACCCAAAGGATGTCGGTCTCGACGACAATTCAATCGTGCTGACGGCCCGTTCTGGTCGCGCGGCCTTGAAATACAGGCTCGGCGTACTCGGCGTGAATATAGACAGCGAGGAGAAAGTGGACAAAATATACCAAAGTTTCCTTAAACTGGCCGACCAGAAAAAGGAAGTTAACGACGATGACATACTCATGCTTGCAGGGGCCGACACAGCTGAGGCACATGCTGTAAAGCTCGACTACCTGCAAGTTACGACCGGCATGGGGGTGAGGAGCGTTGCCAGCGTAGGGCTCGACATATCCGGCCAGAAGTTTGAGGAGTCGTCTACTGGCAACGGTCCGGTAGATGCCGCCATCAAGGCACTGAAGCGCATCATCCGCAAACAGATGACCCTTAAAGAGTTTACCATCCAGGCCATCAGCAAAGGCTCTGACGATGTGGGCAAGGTTCATATGCAAGTAGAGTATGACGGCAACCTGTATTATGGTTTCGGCGCCAACACTGACATTGTGACAGCTTCTGTGGAAGCATATATCGACTGTATAAACAAATTCAAGAAATAACCAGGGATGAACACTCTTTTTGACAAGATTTGGGACAGGCACGTAGTGCAGATGATAGACGACGGCCCGACACAGCTTTACATAGACCGTCTGTATTGTCACGAAGTTACCTCGCCGCAGGCTTTCGACGGCTTGCGCGAGCGTGGGTTGAAGTGTTTCCGCCCCGGGCAGATATACTGTATGCCAGACCACAATACGCCGACGCACGACCAAGACAAGCCCATAGCCGACCCTGTTTCGAGAAGGCAGGTTGACACACTTGCGCGCAATGCGCGCGAGTTCGGGCTGACGCATTACGGCATGATGTCGCCCGATAATGGCATAATCCACGTGGTAGGCCCAGAGAAAGGACTCTCACTGCCAGGCATGACCATCGTTTGCGGCGACTCGCACACATCAACTCATGGGGCAGTAGGCGCTGTTGCGTTCGGCATCGGCACGAGCGAGGTTGAGATGGTGCTGGCCTCCCAGTGCATACTCCAGCAGAAGCCGAAGTCGATGCGCATAAGCATCGAAGGCAAGCTTGGCCGAGGTGTCACGGCCAAAGACGTGGCCCTTTATCTCATGTCAAAGTTGACCACATCGGGTGCCACTGGCTATTTTGTTGAATATGCAGGCTCCGTGGTGCGTGACATGAGCATGGAGGGACGATTGACACTGTGCAACCTGTCAATAGAAATGGGTGCACGAGGTGGTTTTGTCGCCCCCGACGAGACAACATTCGCATATATAAAGGGGCGCGAATTTGCCCCAAAAGGTGATGACTGGGACAAGGCCGTGGCATACTGGCGCACTTTGAAGAGCGGTGACGATGCTGTGTTTGACAAGGAACTGACGTTTGATGCTGCCGACATTGAGCCGATGGTGACCTATGGAACCAACCCCGGTATGGGCATGGGCATAACGCAGGCCATTCCCACTGTTGGTGACATTGACCAGGCCGGCAAGGCTTCATTCTTGAAATCACTCTCGTACATGGGGCTGCAGCCTGGCCAGAAATTGCTGGGCCATCCGGTTGACTATGTGTTTCTCGGCGCTTGCACCAATGGGCGCATAGAGGATTTCAGGGCATTCGCAGAGATTGTGCAAGGAAGGAAAAAGGCTGAAGGCATAGTGGCTTGGCTCGTACCCGGCTCGTGGGCCGTAAGCCGCCAAATCAGCGCGGAGGGAATCGACAAGGTGCTGTCCGAAGCAGGTTTCGAGATTCGCCAACCCGGATGCTCCGCTTGTCTCGCCATGAACGACGACAAGGTTCCGGCGGGCAAGTATGCCGTGTCTACGAGCAACCGCAATTTCGAGGGAAGGCAAGGCCCAGGTGCGCGCACCATCCTCGCTTCGCCGCTGGTGGCAGCCGCAGCGGCAGTGACAGGCTGCATCACTGACCCGCGGGAATTGTTGGCAGAATAGTGGGGTATGTGCAGAAAGCCAAGGCAAATCAATGTGTTAGTAACGGCAATGTGTCTTTTTCTTAATTCTTGATAGACAAAGATGAAACAGAAGTTTGATGTAATAACAAGCACTTGTGTTCCACTTCCATTGGAGAATGTGGATACAGACCAGATAATCCCGGCCCGATTCCTTAAAGCCACAGACAAGGCTGGGTTTGGCGATAACCTTTTCCGCGATTGGCGATATAACGATGATGGTTCGCTGAAAAAGGATTTTGTGTTGAATGACCCCAGGTTCGGTGGTTGCATACTTGTGGCAGGTAAAAATTTTGGCTCTGGTTCGAGCCGTGAACATGCCGCATGGGCAATAGCAGGTTATGGCTTCAGGGTGGTGATAAGCAGTTTTTTTGCTGACATACATAAAAATAACGAACTGAACAATTTCGTGTTGCCAGTGGTTGTGTCTGAAGAGTTTCTCCAGGAACTTTTTGACAGCATTGCTGCAGACCCGAAGATGGAGGTGGTGGTCGACCTGCCGCGTCAAACGGTGACAAACAAGGCTACCGGCAGAAGTGAGAAGTTCGAAATCAACGGGTACAAGAAGCACTGTCTTATGAACGGTCTCGATGACATTGACTATCTGATTGGCAACAAGGATAAGATAGAAGCATGGGAACGGCTCAACAAGTAAACAGCTCATACAGCCGCATACAGCCGTTTGTGGAGATAATGGACAGCACGCTTCGGGATGGCGAACAGACCAGTGGCGTATCGTTTCTCCCACATGAGAAACTTGTCATAGCACGCAAGCTGCTCAAGGATGTTAATGTTGACCGTATCGAGGTGGCATCGGCGCGTGTGTCAGAGGGTGAAAAGGAAGCTGTATCCATGATTTGCCGGTATGCCCGCCAGATAGATTTGCTTGAGCGGGTTGAAGTGCTCGGATTTGTTGATGGGCGGTTGTCGGTGGATTGGATAGACTCATGTGGAGGCAAGGTGATAAACTTATTGGCGAAAGGTTCATTGCGTCATTGTGCCGGCCAGCTTCATAAGACACCACGTGAGCACATCGACGACATAAGGGGAACTATCGCTTATGCTTTTGACAAGGGCTTTACTGTGAACTTGTATCTTGAGGATTGGAGCAATGGCATGAAAGATTCTCCCGACTATGTTTATGAAGTTATGGATGCATTGCATACCAGCGGCATAAGGAGATTTATGCTTCCAGACACCCTAGGGGTAATGAACCCTCTGCAAGTGATAGAGTATTTCCGAAAGATGCAAAAGCGCTACCCCGGTACGCATTTCGACTTCCATGCCCACAACGACTACGACTTGGCTGTTAGCAACTCGCTGGCTGCGGTGCTCAGTGGGGCAAAAGGCATACATGTCACTGTCAACGGGCTAGGAGAGAGGTGTGGCAACGCGCCGCTGTCGAGCGTTCAAGTGATACTTCGTGACCAGTTCCATGCCAAGACGAACATTAACGAAAGCGAATTGAACGCAATCAGTCGGCTTGTTGAGGGCTATTCAGGCATCGCAGTAGCCCCAAACCAACCAATAGTTGGTGAGAATGTATTTACCCAAGTGGCTGGAGTTCATGCAGATGGCGACAACAAGGCGGGGCTATATTGCAATGATCTTGTGCCCGAACGCTTCGGCCGCAAGCGCGAGTATGCCTTGGGCAAGACCAGCGGCAAAGCTAATATAGCCCGTAACCTGCAGGAGCTGGGCCTGGAACTGACACCTGAACAGACGCAAAAGATAACACGTCGTATCACAGAGCTTGGTGACCGTAAGGAGATTGTGACACAGGAGGATTTGCCGTTTATAGTTAGTGACGTTCTGAAACATACAGCCCCTGAGGATAAGGTGCGCTTAGTCAGTTATATGGTGTCTTCTGCTTACGGCCTGAAGCCGCTTGCAAGCATTAAGGTTTGCATCAATGGCAATGAATACGAAGGTTTCTCCACCGGAGACGGACAGTATGATGCATTTGTCAAGGCGCTGCGTAAAATATATCGCGACAGTCTCGGGCGCAGTTTTCCCGCGCTCGAAAATTATGCGGTGACGATACCTCCGGGAGGGCGAACTGACGCGCTTGTGCAGACTGTCATAACCTGGAGAAACGGTGAGAGGTTGCTCCGCACACGCGGACTTGACGCAGATCAGACAGAAGCGGCAATCAAGGCAACTTTCAAGATGCTTAATATTATTGAAGAAAGTAACAAACAATAAACAACATAACAATGAGATTGAAGATTGCAGTGTTGCCCGGTGACGGCATCGGGCCAGAGATAATGGAACAGGGGGTGGCCGTGATGGATGCCGTCGCAGCAAAGTACGGTCATGAGATAGAGTATGTTCGAGCCATTTGTGGCGCTCATGCCATTGATGAGGTCGGCGACCCATTTCCAGATGAAACGTTTCGTATTTGCAAAGAGTCCGATGCTGTACTTTTTGCAGCAGTTGGCGATACAAAATATGACAATGACCCAACAGCAAAGGTAAGGCCTGAGCAAGGCCTGCTCGCTATGCGCAAGAAGCTCGGCCTTTATGCCAACATTAGGCCGGTGCAGACATTCAAATGCTTGCTGCACAAGTCGCCTTTGCGCCCGGAATTGGTTGAGGGGGCAGACTTCATTTGCATCCGTGAGCTTACCGGGGGAATGTATTTCGGTGAGAAATATCAAGATAAAGACAAGGCTTACGATACAAATTACTACACAAGGCCTGAGGTGGAGCGTATTCTGCGCGTAGGTTTTGAGTATGCACGCAAGCGCAATCATCATTTGACGGTTGTTGACAAGGCAAACGTTTTGGCCTCCAGTCGCTTATGGCGTCAGATAGCCCAAGAGATGGAGCCTTTGTTCCCGGATGTCAAGGTTGACTATATGTATGTAGACAATGCTGCCATGAGAATGATAACTGAGCCAACTTTCTTTGATGTAATGGTAACAGAAAATACTTTCGGAGACATACTTACAGACGAGGGGAGTTGCATATCTGGTTCGATGGGGCTGCTTCCGTCTGCTTCCACAGGCGATAGTACCCCCGTGTTTGAACCTGTCCATGGTTCATGGCCGCAGGCCAAGGGGCAGAACATTGCCAATCCATTAGCTCAAATCCTTTCTGCCGCCATGCTTTTCGAGCACTTTGACTTGAAAGAAGAGGGCAAATTGATACGGCGTGCGGTTGATGCCTCGCTTGATGCCAACGTCCGCACGCCTGAGATTCAGGTCGCAGGTGGTGCTCGGTATGGTACTAAAGAGGTTGGAGCTTGGATTGTTGATTACATAAACAAAGCGTGACCTTGAATAAAATATGTTCATTTGCCATTGCGGCTTTGTTGTTGTGTTGTGGCAAAACACAAGCACAAACAGCGCAACAATGGCGTGATTCATTGGCTGTGCTTGGACGGCAGATTGAAGCTTCGCCCCATTCTGTGGAACTGCGCCTTAGGAAAGCAGCTGTCAACCTGGAACTGGGGCAGTGGGACTATGCTGCCGCAGAGTTTGGCATAGTGTTGGAAAAAGAACCACAAAACCTCGCTGCGCTGTTCTACCGGGCATACGCCAACACCCAGCTGCGCCGTTATGAACTTGCATTGGATGATTACCATGCCTTTATCCGCATAGCCCCTGTAAACATTGAAGCCAGGCTTGGCCTTGCCCATACATACGAGAAACTGGGGCGGTTGACCGAAGCCATGGATCAGCTTAACTATACTGTCGAGCTTTTTCCCGACAGTGCCATTGCATACGCAGCGAGGGCAGCGCTTGAAAAGGAGCGCAAGATTTATGCGGCAGCCCTTTATGACTGGGAGCAGGCTGTGAGGCTGGCCCCGAACAATGCAGACTTCAGGCTTTCGCTTGTGGATGTGTTGTTGCTGATGGGCAAGCGCAGTGAAGCCCGGGTCGCGCTTGACGGCATGGTTCGCAATGGCACTCCTCGTGGATTGTTGCGTGAGTGGTATGATAAGTGCGGAAGTTAGGTGCTTTTTGCTGTGCTTAGGTATATGTGCCGTAGTGAGCCATAGCTAAGCAATATGCGGCGTGCCGGAGTCAGATGTAAGAGGTGCGGTATATATAAAGCCCCGTTGCCTGGCGTTTGTGTGGGCAGCGGGGCTTGTTGCGCTCTGTCAGTTGAAAAAGTTCCACGAGAGACCGAAGCGGATTGTTGCTCCGTTCTGCGGATAATGTGGCGCGAGGAATGTCATCCTGTTCCCGCTGCCAGCAGTCGCGTTGCTGTACATGATGAAGAAGCGTGTGCGCTTCAAATGTAAGTTTGCATATACATCCACAAAAGGATAACCTCCTAGTTTGACACGGCTTTCGCTGTTGGTCTGCACTGCAAACTGGTTTAGTTGTGGCACGAAATCTGGGGCAAAGTAGTTTGTGAAGAAATAGCCATCGGCACCAAGTTCCACAGACAGTTGTTTTACCACCTTGAACTTGATGTATAGGTTTGTATACAGGTTGAGTGCCGGTACTGGGAGCACCTCTTGGTTGCTTGAGTGCTGGTAAGTAATTATGTTTTCCCAGTTAAGGATGCCTACCCGGAAGTCCTGCCGCAGCTGTGCCGTAAACAAGCTGATGTTGCTTCCGTTCTGGTTGATTGCTGCCGAGAGGTTCGTGCGCTCCTCGGTTGTTGCATCATAGGCTGTGGATATGTATGTGTAGTTTTGTATTTCCTCTATGGCTACGCGCAAACTTGTCTTCGTTTTGGGGTAGGTGAGCAGCCCTTCGATGCGCGACCGTGTTTCTTTGCTCATGTCATTGTTATCCCACCAAATGTGTTTTGAGTGATAGTGCCGTTGGTAGAATGTTGGATTGAGGCGGTAGAAGTGCGCCTTTGCTGCCAGTGTCACTGTGTCGCCGAAGAGCGGGAAGTTTATATCTGTGCTGAAGTCTACTTTCAACTGGCCTGCATCTTCCCCTACGAGCCATGCTTCTGCCAGCAGGTTGTAGTGCAATGTCTTACCTTGGGTCTTGGTTATCTGTCCGCCAACGCTCACGGTGTTCTCGGTCCAATTGGCCATGCGAGAGAGCGAGTAGCCGTTGCTCTCGAACATTTCAGGCATGTCGAAGCGTCGCAGCTCATGGCTGGCGAACACCTTGAGTCCAGCTTTTGCATACTTGTTGAAGCCTTCGAGCAGGGCTATGGCAAGCGTGTTTTTAACCGACATGAGCTTAGTGCGATCGTAGATTGAGTCACCTCCGTAGCTCCAGTCATCGTTGTGTGTGAAATAAGTGTTGGCGTAATAATTGTCGGGCGTGTCGTAGGCTTGGTAGATTCGGTCGTAGCGGTTGATGTCGACTGTGTGTATGAAGCTTGTCACCGGTACGAATACGCGCTTCATCGTGGCATCAATCGAGTCTTGTCGCTGTTTTGCAGCGAGTAGGCTGTCCATCTTTGCAGTGTCATCTACCTTGATGCGTGAAGTGTCGATGGCCGCGGTGTCTATGCCAGTCGGTTCGTCTCCCGCAATGATAGCACCCTCTGGGCGGCCAGAGGGCATGGTGTTGGCTGTCTTGTCACCGGGAGCCCTGCCGGTGGTGGCCACCTCGTCGCCTGTGTTGGCCTTGGCTTCGTTCTCGCGTTTCGACTCGGCTGCAAATTTGCGTGCTTTCAGTTCGGCTTCAGTTAGTTTCTCCATGCGGTAGAAACCGAGGCTGTAGCGGTGGGTGAGGAAGAAGTGCAGGCTATTGTTGCGGTTCCAGTTCTGGCTCAATACGGTTGGGATTTCGTCGTCGCTGAATGCGTCGTCAAAACTTTCAGGGTGCGTAACGTAGTTGTCGTCGGTTATACCTCCGTTCTCAGCTGCTTTTTGGTGGTATGTCGATAGGATAGTGTGCATGTTATATTGGTCGCCTATGTAAGACGCCCAAAATGTCGCCCCGAAATGTGATGTGCTTTGGTTTGCAAAGTAACCGCGGGCATATGCGTAGTTTAGGTCGAAACCGAAGCCAAGCCGTTTGCCAGCGTTTACGGCAAACTTTGCGTCGATGTGATCCTCGCCATTGGTTTTGTTGCCACAGTTGTCGTAAGAAATGTTGGTTATTGGTGAGAGTGTGTTGGTGAAGTGCAACTCATCGGACTGTTTGATTATGTAGCTGTATGGTTGTGTGAAAATGAACTGGCTTGGCAGAGGGCGGTCAATGACGATGCGGCTCTCGCGTGCAGTGTAATTGTTTCCCGTTGTATTGTACTCACCGTATAGCCCTGTGTTGAAGATTGAGTTCATGTACATATGCTGGAGCGTGTCGACCACAGCCGGTGTCCTGTCGCCAAACCTGCGGTCGACCGTCCATACGTATATGCCCCGTGGAATCTCCTTGTGTTCGGTCGTGTCGTTGTTGTGCTTGTTGAAGTTGCCTGTTCCGTTTTCGTCGCGCTGGCTTATCTGGCCCATCTCGTCAATCTGGTTGTATGTCTGGGCATTGGCTGCCAGGGCGGCAATGCAAAATAGAGTGGTAAATATGCTCTTCATTTACAGTTTCAATATTCTGATGGCAACTTCTGCGAATTTGAAGGGGATGGAAGCCACGAACACATAAGTGCCGATGGTCTGCTTCCCTGCGAGGCATAAGCCTACGCCAACCACTGCAACAACCGTGAATATGATGTTCAGCACGTTGCGTATCTGGAGCATCTTGAACTCCCGGTCGTCTGGCTTGCGGTGGCGTTCGGCTTGCCGCTGTTCCACGATTTCGTCTATTTCATCCATTGACATAGTGCTTTTTCTGTTTTTCCGGGTTGTCATGATGAGGCAGCCCGGACTTGTGACAGCAGTTTAGTTGAGCAGGGTGGCAATTTTGTTGAACAGGTAGTCCTTCCGGTCGATTGTCTTGCGGCGGAATTTTCCGCTTACGCGCGACAGTTTCTGCTTGTTTTTCTTCAGCCCGTATTCGTCGGTTATCCATTCCTCTGCGAGGTAGGTCTGCGGGTCGCGCTCTTCGTCGTAGTAATAGTAAATGCGCCTCATCGTGATGTTGGCCTTTCCGTCCTCGCATTGTGCGGTCAGAGTGTACATGAAGCGTGTGCGGTCAAGCACGAGCGGCTTGTTCTTGAACACGAGCCATTCTTGGTAAGAGCCTGCCACGCTGTGATTTATGGAGTCCTTGCCTACGATGCGGCTTTGCTCCAGCTGGTTGTCTTCCTTTGTCAGTTGTGTGAAGTATTTGAGTATTATGTCGTAGATTTGTGCTGCCGACTTGCCTGGTGCGCTGATTTCTTTTGTGAATTGCACCTTGCCGTCAACCACAGGTACGGCCCCTACAAGATATTTTTGGTCGGGGTTGACTTGCTGGCCTTGCGTGTTTTCTGTTTCCCACGAGTTTTGCGCCATGCCCATGAGCGGCAGGCACGCCATCATTGCGATAAGCATTCTTCTCATATTCCGCTAAGATATAAAGTTTGTTTGAATTGCAAAATTACAAAATATATCACTATCAGCGGAACAGATTACACAGATTAACATTTAGTTTGTGTGCTTGCCATGCCGTTGGCGTTGTTGCATTGATAGCCATTGTCTAGGGGTAATCATGCGTTCAGCGGCGTATGCTTGCCATAGCCTTATGGTAATCTATGTTTACAGAGGCAAAGGGGATGTGTGCTTCTGTGCGCTCGACAATGTGAAACGGCTCGTTTGCCCCTCCCGAATGAGCCGCTTCAGGGTGCAATATGGGTCGTTTTGACTATATTTTTGATGTTGTTTTATAACTTGTTGAAATACAGTCGCTTGCCTGATTGTATTAAAGCATATGAAAAATGTATGCAAAACTATCTTCCTTATTTCAGTTCCAGCTCCTTTTGCAGCCTTATTATCTCATCGCGATACTGTGCAGCCTGTATGAAGTCGAGCCGCTTGGCCGCCTCTTTCATCAGTTTTGTGGTGTTGGCTATGCTCTTTTCTAGTTGTGGGCGAGTCATCCGTTCTACTATCGGGTCGGCCGCGAAGGCTGTGCTTTCTGGCTCAACATAGGCCATGCGGACGGTGGGCTTTTCGCTTCCGGCCTCGTTGCCGCCTATTTCGGCTCGCAGCACTCCCTGCTTTACAGCCTTGTGTATCTGGGTGGGCGTAATGCCGTTTTTCTCATTGTAGAGCATTTGTTTCATCCTGCGCCGTGCTGTCTCGTCTATGGTCTGCTGCATGCTGGCTGTTATGGTGTCGGCATACATTATCACCTTTCCGTTTACGTTGCGTGCTGCACGCCCGGCTGTCTGTGTGAGGCTGCGGTGGCTGCGAAGGAACCCCTCTTTGTCGGCATCGAGTATGGCCACAAGCGACACTTCTGGTAAGTCGAGCCCCTCGCGCAGAAGGTTTACCCCGACAAGCACATCATAGTGGCCTTCGCGCAATTCCTCGAGTATTCTCACTCTGTCGAGTGTGGCCACGTCGCTGTGTATGTAAGCCGTGCTCACGCCGTGGTCGAGCAGGTAGTCGGTTAGCTCCTCGGCCATGCGCTTGGTCAGTGTGGTCACGAGTACCCGTTCCTTTCGTTCTGTGCGCACAGTTATCTCTTCCAGCAAGTCGTCAATCTGGTTCTCGCTTGGGCGTACCTCTATCTCCGGGTCGAGCAGGCCAGTGGGGCGTATTACCTGCTCAACCACTACGCCTTCGGCTTCGCGCAGCTCGTAGTCGGCTGGGGTGGCCGAGACGTATACCACCTGGTTAATCATGTTGTGGAACTCGTCGAACGTTAGCGGGCGGTTGTCGAACGCGGCCGGTAGGCGGAAACCGAACTCTACGAGGTTGGTCTTGCGGGCGCGGTCGCCACCGTACATGGCGTTGATTTGTGGCACGCTGACGTGGCTTTCATCTATGAACATCAGGTAGTCCTCGGGGAAAAAGTCCAGCAGGCAGTAAGGGCGCTCGCCGGCCTGGCGGCCGTCAAAGTAGCGTGAATAGTTCTCGATGCCCGAGCAGTGGCCAAGTTCCTTTATCATCTCCATGTCGTATTCAACGCGCTCTTTTATTCTCTGTGCCTTTATCGCGTCGCCTAGTTCAGTGAAGTAGTCGACCTGCTTGATGAGGTCGTCCTGTATGTTGCGGATGGCAATGTTTGTCTGCTCCTGGGTTGTCATGAATAGGTTGGCTGGATAAAGCTTGTATTCATCGAACGAGGCCAGCCTGCCGAGCGTTACGGGGTCGCGCTCTTCGATTGAGTCAATCTCGTCGTCCCAGAAAGTGATGCGCAGCACTGTCTCGTTGTATGCCATTGCGATGTCGATGGTGTCGCCCTTGACCCTGAAAGAGCCACGCTGCAGGTCAATGTCGTTGCGTACATAAAGTGCCTGTACGAGCTTTCGCAGCAAGGCGTTGCGGTCCATGGTCTGCCCACGTCGCAGCTCAATCACATTTTCAGACAGGGCCACGGGGCTGCCCATGCCGTAGATGCAGCTGACAGACGATACAACCACTACATCCTTGCGCCCCGACAGGAGCGACGACACGGCCCTGAGCCTCAGCCGGTCAATCTCTTCGTTGATGGCGAGGTCTTTCTCAATGTAAGTGTCCGTGCTGGGTATGTAAGCCTCCGGTTGGTAATAGTCATAGTAGCTTACATAGTATTCCACAGCGTTTTCGGGGAAGAAGCCGCGCATTTCTTCGTATAGCTGTGCGGCAAGTGTCTTGTTGTGGCTTAGTATCAGAGTCGGGCGGCCGGCATTGGCAATGACGTTGGCCATGGTGAATGTCTTGCCAGACCCGGTCACGCCGAGTAGCACCTGGGCCTTGTCTCCGCGCTCCAGGCCTTCAGTCAGTTCCCTTATGGCTTCCGGTTGGTCGCCGGTCGGCTTGTATTTCGATGTAAGTGCAAAACTGCTCATGGTCCGCAAAAGTACTCATTTTCATCGTAACAAACGTTATATTGGAGTATATTTTATAAAATTCAGAGCCAAATGCTTTGATTATCTGCGGAAAATAACTAATTTTGCATTCCAAATCAGCAACAGATGAAGAACAGGATTTTCATATTGTCTTGCTTCGCTGCCTTGTTAAGTGGTTGTGCCACGGAGTTCAACCGCGTTTATAAGACAGGCGATTACAGCTATAAATATGAGTATGCAAAAGAATGCTATGCTACCGGCAAGTACACTCATGCCATCTCGCTGCTTCAGGAACTCGTCACGATAATGAAAGGCACGGACAATGCGGAGGAGTGCCTATATATGCTCGCAATGGCAGAATATTGCGATAGGGATTACGAGAGCGCATCGGCCACGTTCAAAAAGTATTTTTCTTCATATCCAAAGGGAGTCTACGCAGAGCAGGCTGCCTATTATATCGGCCAGTCGCTATATGAAGGAACGCCAGAGCCTCGTCTTGACCAGACACCGACCGTAGGTGCCATAAACGCATACCAACAATTCCTTGACCTTTATCCTGGCTCCAAGCTTAGGGCGACTGCGCAACAGAGGCTGTTTGACCTGCAGGACAGGCTGGTCATGAAAGAATACCTTTCAGCAAAACTGTATTATGACCTTGGCGACTATTTCCTCAATTGCACTAACGGAGGCTCCAACTATGAAGCCTGCATAATAACTGCCCAAAACGCCCTTAAGGACTATCCTTACAGCAGTATGCGCGAGGATTTTGCAATATTGATAATGAAAAGCAAGTTTGAGTTGGCCGAGCAGAGCGTAGAGGCAAAGCGCATGGAGCGTTATCGAGACGCGGAAGACGAGTGCTATGGCTTCTTGAATGAATATCCAGACAGCAAAGAGGCTGCTACAGCAAAAAAATACATAGAGAAGTGCAAGGAGGTCATCAAGGATTAAACTGAAAATATAATCAAGACAATAAACACGGATTAAATAAACATGGATTACAAGAAATCAAAAGCTCCGGTAAATACCGTTACGCGCAACATCATGGATTTGTGTGATGAGACAGGCAACATCTACGAGAGCGTTGCCATCATTGCTAAGCGTGCAAACCAGATTTCGGTTCAAATCAAGGAAGACTTAAGCAAGAAGCTGGCTGAGTTTGCTTCTTATAATGATAGTCTCGAAGAGGTGTTCGAGAACCGTGAGCAAATTGAGATTTCCCGTTACTACGAGAAATTGCCAAAGCCATCGCTGCTTGCCACGCAAGAATTCGTTGAGGGTAAGGTTTATTGGCGTGACCCTTCAAAGGACACCGCCGGTGATGACAAATAGCATTTCAAGACCCGCGCGCAATGATACAGCGTATACAGACAATATATTTGGCCGCTGCGGCGTTGCTCTCCGTTGTGTGCCTGTGCATGGAAATAGGTGTGTTTTCGGTTGACGGCTTTGAGCTTGCGCATGAATATAACCTTTGGCTCGTCAACTTCACGGGGATTCGTAACTTTTCGACATGGCCATTGTTCGCCGTGTTGTTGCTGTCGTCAGCCGTGCAAGTATATGCAATATTTAAGTATACAAACCGCAGGCTGCAAGCCCGTTTCTGCGTGTTCGCCATATTGTTGATATTGGGCTGGTATGCGCTTTACGTGGCTTTTGCCTTGTTGTTAATGCCGGGAACGGCTGATGTTAAGTTTGTCCCAGGGTGGCCGGGAGTTTGCCCAATGGCATCCCTTGTGCTGACGTTTCTTGCGCGACGTGCCATCATGGCAGACGAACAACTTGTAAGGGCGGCAGACAGGATTCGGTAACATGTCGCCATCCCTATGTCCCGAAGGCCCCGGCGCAATTGCGCCGGGGCCTTCGGGACATAGGCTTATGGTAGGCTGTTTCTTATGGAAGTCATTTGCCATGTTGTGCATGGGATTCCATTTGTGTTTCAGTGCCGTTTGAACATGAGTTTTTTTGGCAGTTTCAGCCATTTGCCGTTGTTGGGAACTTTTAGTGAACTGCCGTCTTCTTGTGTCAGTATGTAAGTACTGTCATCCTTTTGTGTCAGCGTGGCTTTCAAGTCCTCGCTCCCGTAGTCGTTTATCAGCTCTATTTCGGCTTTGTCGTTCCCGGAAACTTTTGCTGACGTTATCAGCCAATAGAAACTGTTGCGCTGTTTCCCGAGATAGCCCGGCAATTTGCCAAAGAGCTCGTGGGCAGGCACAATTATACCGTCACCGTGGAAGTCAATGTTTATGTAGACTTTGTATTCGTTGTTGACAAAGTTACCACAAAATGGCTTTTGCTCTTCTTGCGCCGCTGCTCCGTATGCCACGATGGCCATTGCGGCAATGAATAATGTTTTCTTCATGTCTGTAACATTGTTGTGCTATAATTTATTGTGTAATGGCAATGTTCAAGTGTTGCCGCACACAGATTGCTGTGCTGTGCAAAGTTAATGCATATTGGTCATTAAATGGCTCTGTTACAGAAGTTTGTTGGGATTTTCATTGGAAATATTAAGAATTTAATGTAAATTTGCGCCTGCTAACAATTAACTTTATGGGAAAGTGTGATTTGAGACCGGACTATATATTTGAATCAAGCTGGGAAGTATGTAACAAGGTAGGTGGGATTTACACCGTCCTGTCAACTCGGGCAAAGACCTTGCAAGACATGATGAAGGATAAGATAATTTTTATCGGACCAGATTTTGGAGGAGACGTTCAAGCCGCGTATTTTGAGGAAGACAGCTCTTTGATGTCTGGATGGAGCAAGACAGCCGAGATAGAAGGGATAAATGTTAGGGTGGGGCGCTGGCGTGTGCCGGGCAATCCTGTTACAGTCTTGGTAGACTTTAAGCCATATTTCCCGAAGAAAAACGATATTTATACATGGCTCTGGGAGGAATATAAAGTTGATAGCCTCCATGCTTATGGCGACTATGATGAGGCTTCGATGTTCTCTTATGCAGCTGGCCTTGTGGTTGAAAGCATATACAAGCATTGCTTGACCGACAGGGACCGGGTTGTATATCATGGTAACGAATGGATGACAGGGCTTGGCTTGCTTTATATAAACAGCAAGTTGCCGCAGGTGGCGACACTTTTCACGACCCATGCAACGAGCATTGGCCGGAGCATTGCAGGCAACATGAAACCACTTTATGATTATCTCTTTGCCTATGATGGCGACCAAATGGCCGGTGAGCTTAATATGCAGAGTAAACATTCAGTTGAGAAGCAGACAGCGTGGCACGTTGATTGTTTTACAACGGTGAGCGACATAACGGCCACAGAATGCCGTGAGTTGCTCGACAAGCCTGTGGACGTGGTGTTGCCAAACGGTTTCGACAACAGTTTTGTTCCTTCGCCTTCGGTGTTTGCCCGCAAACGAAAGAAGGCAAGGCAGAAGCTGCTCCAAGTTGCTAGTGCATTGTTAGGGGAAAAAATGGGCGATGATACGCTGATTGTCTCCACGAGCGGTCGTTATGAGTTCCGTAACAAGGGTGTTGATGTTTATATTGAAGCCATGAACCGTTTGTTGCGTGATAAATGTCTTCACAAAAAAGTGCTGGCATTCATAGAGGTTCCGGGATGGGTCGGAGAACCGCGCAAGGATTTGCAGGAACGATTGGCCAGTGGCCAAGACTATGACACTCCGCTAGAAGTGCCTCAAGTGACGCATTGGCTGCACGAGATGAGCCATGACCGTGTACTTGATATGCTGAAATATTACGATATGCATAACAGGCCGGAAGACAATGTTAAGGTTATTTTCTTGCCTTGTTATTTAGATGGGAATGACGGCATTCTCAACATGGCATACTATGATATTGTTCTTGGCAATGACCTCTGCATATATCCTTCTTATTATGAGCCATGGGGGTACACTCCGTTGGAGGCAATAGCTTTCAAGGTACCGTGCATAACAACAGACCTGTCAGGTTTCGGGTTATGGGCCAACAGTCAGAAAGGTGGATATAGCGAGATTGTTGATGGGGTTAAGGTTATACACCGCACTGATTACAACTATTCGGAAGTGGCTGACAATATAAAAGATACTGTGGCCGATTTTTCCAACTTTTCCGAGTCGCAGGTTAGAAAAGCTCGCTCCAATGCAGATTCCTTGTCAAAGAAAGCGCTTTGGAGTGAGTTCATAAAGTATTATTTTGAGGCGTATGCCATTGCTTTGGGCAAGGCGGAGGAGCGCAAACATAAATTAGAATCTAGTCCAAAAGAAAAAATCCATAATGTTTAAATATGAAAATTAAAGCAGATTACGTAAACGTTCCTCAGTGGAAAGAGTTGAACGTGAGGTCGGGTATGCCCGAACAGCTTAAATGCCTGGACGAGCTTGCCCACAACATGTGGTGGTGTTGGAACCACGAGGCTAGGGATTTGTTCAGGGAATTGTCACCAGAACTTTATCGCGAAGTCGATCACAATCCTGTGCTTTTGCTTGAACGATTGAGCTATGAGCGCAAAGAAGAGATTGTGAAAGACAAGGCCTTGATGAAGAAAATAAAGAATGTTTACGGCTTGTTCCGTGACTATATGGATGTTAAGCCTAATCGCAAGCGTCCTTCCGTGGCCTATTTCTCTATGGAGTATGGGTTGAATCAAGTGCTGAAAATTTATTCAGGTGGTCTTGGCATGCTTGCTGGCGATTACTTGAAAGAGGCATCTGACAGTAATGTGGACATGTGTGCCGTAGGCTTCCTTTATCGTTATGGCTATTTCAAGCAGTCGCTAAGCATGGACGGGCAGCAGATAGCCAATTATGAAGCCCAGAATTTCAACCTCCTGCCTATAGAGCGCCAGCTCGATAGCGATGGCAATCCACTAGTGGTTGATGTTCCCTATACAAACTATTTTGTTCACGCATACGTTTGGCGTGTCAATGTGGGGCGTATAAAGTTGTACCTTCTTGATACCGACAATGAGATGAACTCAGAGTTCGACAAGCCAATAACTCATTCTCTTTATGGCGGTGACTGGGAGAATCGACTCAAGCAGGAAATACTTTTGGGTATTGGCGGTGTGCTTATGCTTAAGAAGCTCGGCATAACTAAGGATATCTATCACTGCAACGAGGGCCATGCCGCATTATGCAACCTGCAGCGTCTGTGTGATTATGTGGAAGGAGGACTTACATTCAACCAAGCACTGGAGCTGGTGCGTGCATCAGGCCTTTATACAGTTCACACTCCGGTGCCAGCCGGTCACGATTACTTTGATGAAGGTTTGTTTGGCAAATACATGGGAGGGTATCCTGCCAAGCTCGGCATATCTTGGGACGAACTTATCGGTATGGGCCGTAACAATCCCAATGACCATTCAGAGAAGTTCTGTATGTCGGTATTTGCTTGCAACACCTGCCAGGAAGTCAATGGTGTGAGCAAACTTCATGGTTGGGTAAGCCAGAAGATGTTCTCCAGCATATGGAATGGTTATTATCCAGAAGAGAACCATGTAGGTTATGTCACTAACGGTGTTCATATGCCGACATGGGCAGCCACGGAGTGGCGGAATGTATATGCAAAGTATTTTGATAAGTCGTTCATGAGCGACCAGAGCAACCAGAGCATCTGGGAGGCAATCTACAATGTGCCTGATGATGAGATATGGGAAACCCGCATGGCACTTAAGAAGAAGCTTGTTGATTTTATCCGCATGGAGTTCACCGAAAAGTGGCTGCGCAATCAGGGAGATCCTTCGCGCGTCGTGTCGCTGCTTGAACGTATCACTCCTAATGCACTTATAATCGGTTTCTGCCGCCGCTTTGCGACCTACAAGCGTGCTCACCTGCTGTTCACCGACCTTGACAGGCTTGAAAAAATCGTCAACAACCCGGAGCGACCCGTACAGTTCCTGTTCTCTGGAAAGGCGCACCCTGCTGACGGTGCAGGTCAGGGTTTGATCAAGAAGATATATGAAATCAGCCAGCGTCCTGAGTTCCTTGGCAAGATTATTTTCCTTGAGGACTATGACTATCAACTTGCCCGTCGCCTTGTTGCAGGTGTCGATATTTGGATGAACACCCCGACACGCCCGTTGGAAGCATCAGGAACATCCGGCGAAAAGGCCGAGATGAACGGTGTTGTGAATCTCTCCGTGCTTGATGGATGGTGGCTCGAGGGATATCGTGAGGGAGCAGGCTGGGCATTGACAGAGAAGCGCACCTATCAGAACCAAGGTTATCAGGATCAACTTGATGCTGCCACCATTTACAGCATGCTTGAGCGCGAGATTATTCCACTTTATTATGGCAAGAACGAGAAGGGATATAGCGAAGGCTGGATAAAAGTTATAAAGAACTCCATTGCCCAGATAGCCCCGCACTATACCATGAAGCGCCAGCTTGATGATTATTACAGCAAGTTCTATGAGAAGCAGGCTGCCCGGTTCAAGATGCTTTCGGCAGACGATAATCGTGTGGCAAAGGATATAGCCCAGTGGAAGGAGACTGTTGCTGAACGTTGGGATGCAATCAATGTTGTGTCTGCTGAGTGGGATATCCCTGCCAGTGGAGTTGAGACCGGCAAGGAGTATACTATTCGCTATGTGATAAATGAGCAAGGGCTTGATGATGCCGTTGGCCTTGAGTTCGTGACCGTCAAGAGCGACAAGGATGGAGAGGAGCGCATTTCGAGCATCATTCCGCTCAAGGTTGTTTCACATGATGGCAACAACTATATGTTTGAAGGTAAGATTGAGGCAAACCGTGCCGGCACATTTAAAGGAGCTGTCAGGATGTACCCGAAGAACTCCAAGTTGCCGCATAGGCAGGACTTCTGCTATGTTAAGTGGATTGCCATACCCGATTGTCAGGTTATGTGATTTGGCGTTTTCGGCAGATGCCGTTCAATGTTAATATTACAAGAGGCGCAAAGGCACGCTGTTTAAGTGTGTTTTGCGCCTCTTTCATGTAGGGTTTCTGTGTTGCCTTTGTATCGGATTTTTTATGTTATGTGTACGTAAGGTAAGTGAAAAGATTCCAAGCGTTGTTTCTGCCGCCCATATTTGCATGCGTCTAAATGGGGGCGTTCAGTTGTTTGCCTTTTGCAGTTTTTGGATATTCTCGCTGTTGCGAGTGGCTTCGGGCATCATTCCTATTATTTCATTGATAGTTTTGGTGTCAAGGAAGTCTGAGTAGTATGTTACGATAAAACGTCCGAAATAATTGTCTGCGTTTTTCCGTGCGTGGTTGATTATTATCTTAGTAAATTGTTTGTTGAGTATGGCGATGGAGTCTATAAGTGCAAGTCGTTCTGCGTGATTGGGCTTGCTGTGGTATATTTGTGCAGCAAGCTGTCCGATTTCAATGCCTATGCTCGTGGTGGAGTCCATCAGTGATTGCAACCTGTTGTTGTTGGGCGTTCCGCCAACGCTTGCTTCCAGTGGGTTTTGTTCAAGCCTCACTTTTATTCGTCCGGGTTCAATGAACAAAGGCAGGATTGGCAGTGCTGGCTCTGTGCAGCTTACCATGCCGAAATTTGTGGTCTCAGCCTTTCCGTCAAGTACGAATTTGCCTTCCTTCACTATGGCCGTGTCAATCGGTGCATCGTTGCAGCGGTCAAGCCAGAGAAAGATTGTATCGCCTTCAGACAAAGCGTTGCTAGAGCCTTCTATTCTATATGAATCAGTCTGGCAGGCGGCAAACATTATGCTTGCGGCTGCCAGACTGATTGTTTTTCTTATGTTCATGTGCACTTTATCGCCTATACTAAGTATTGGCTGCTAATGCTTTCATTGTTTATGACGCGGCGTATTGTTTCCGCAAACATATCGGCAACAGATATCTGCTTCACTTTTGCACAGCGGTTGGAGTAGGGGATAGAGTCGGTGAACACTATTTCCTCAAGCGACGAGTTCTGCACGCGTTCGCTTGCAGGGCCGCTCATCACGCAGTGTGATGCACAGGCGCGCACAGTGAGCGCTCCTGCCTCCTTCATTATGTCGGCAGCTTTGGTTATTGTGCCTGCCGTGTCTACCATGTCATCAATGATTACAACGTTCTTGCCTTTCACGTCGCCTATGATTTGCATACTTTCCACAACGTTGGCGCGGGCGCGCGTCTTGTTGCACAGCACTAGCGGGCAACCAAAATACTTTGCGTAGGTGTTGGCTCGCTTTGAGCCTCCGACATCTGGTGACGCTATCACCATGTCCTTGAGTTTGAGGCTTTGCAGGTATGGCAGCAGCACTCCCGATGCATACAAGTGATCCACCGGCACATTGAAGAAGCCTTGAATCTGGTCGGCGTGCAAGTCCATTGTGATGAGCCTGTCAATGCCAGCCACGCTGAGAAGGTCTGCGATGAGCTTGGCGCCAATGCTTACCCTCGGCTTGTCCTTGCGGTCTTGCCTTGCCCATCCGAAATAGGGTATCACTGCGTTGATGGTCCGTGCCGATGCGCGCTTTGCTGCGTCTATCATCAGCAATAGTTCCATCAAGTTGTCTGAGTTCGGGAAAGTGCTCTGCACCAAGAACACATCGCGGCCGCGTATAGACTCTTCATAGGATACGGCGAACTCGCCATCTGAGAATTTTGTTATCTGGAGTTGCCCTAATGGACAGTCCAGACTTTTGCAGATTTTTTCTGCGAGGTATCTCGTGTTGGTGCCCGAGAAGACCATGTAAGAGTGTTGTTCGCTCATCTTATCGTTGTTTGTTATATGTAATGTGCATTCAGTTCGTGGCTTTGCGCAGGCGTTCGAAGTGGCCTATCAGTTCCTTGTAGTCAAGTTCGTTGTGTATGTCGAACCTGTTCCACAGGTCGCCGCATATCACTACTCCACCGAAGCCTAAATCGCGGGCGGCGCGTATTGTTTCGAGCGTCATTCCACCTATGGCATATACTTTTTTGTCTATCAGCCCGTTGTGTGCAGCTTCTTCGAGTTGCTGCTGTGTCAGCGTAGCTTTGCATTTGCTGTCTGTGAGGCTGTCAAACACATTGCCAAGGAATACATAGCCCGATTTCTTCTTTGCTTCCCGCAGTTCATCTGTGGAGTGGCAGGTGCGGCTTATATTTCCCTTATAGCCGGCGGGTGGTGGTGTCGTGGCATCCTCTATGTGTATTCCGCGTAGGCGGTATTCGTCCTTTAGGTAGAAATTGCCGTGTACAGTTATCTTGCTATAATAGTCTTCGTGTAGCAGGGTGAGCAGCCTTTCTGAGTAAACAGGCTCGGCTCCAGGCTTGCAGAGGTGAAGGTTGTCGAGGCCCTCTTCAAAGAGCGACGATAATATTTTGTCTTCCTCCACGAAGAACGTGGGCTTTGTCATTATTACTAGTTTCATCGGTCTGCTTTCTCTCTACTTTTGCCAGGTTGGCGTGCTGGTAGGCCTTTCGTTAAACCTGTCGCCATGCCTGTCCTGCTTTTTTCTGCAAAAGTAGCAATTTTATAGGAATAATGCAATTTAACGGCGGCAAAAGTTTTGTAAGTGTATGTAATTCCTTTAGGCTGTGTGCTTTGGGGGCGTATGTGCAACAAGCAAGAATCCCGCAACCTGGTTTTAGGCTGTGGGATTCTGTTGTTTGTTTGGAATAAAGTTGTTGTTTGTTTTTATTTAAGCCTCGGCTTCTGGTATTACAGATACGAAGCTCTTGTCCTTACGGCCTTTCTTGTAGCTTACAATGCCGTCAGTCAGGGCGTAGAGAGTGTCATCCTTGCCTATGCCGACATTTTTGCCGGGATTGTGCTTGGTGCCACGCTGGCGAACTATAATGTTGCCGGCTATCACTTTCTGCCCCCCAAAAATCTTGATGCCGAGTCGTTGTGAAGCTGACTCGCGGCCGTTCTTTGAGCTACCAACACCTTTTTTGTGTGCCATTTCTTGTTTCCTCCTTCTTGTTAAGCTATTACTTCCTTAATCCTGATTTCGGTGAACTGCTCACGATGACCCCTCTTCTTGCGGTAGTCCTTGCGGCGCTTCATCTTGAAAACGATGACTTTGTCACCTTTCACGAGTGGGTTGAGCACTTCGCATACAACCTTTGCACCTTCCACTGTGGGGGCGCCAACTTCCACGCTGCCGTCTTTGTCTACGAGCAGCACTTTCTCAAACTCAACAGCCTGACCCTCTTGCGAGTTCTTGATGTGGTGAACAAATAGCTTCTTGCCTTGTTCAGCCTTAAACTGTTGACCGTTAATTTCTACGATTACGTACATTATTTTGTATTGTTAAACGGTTTTTTCCGCGAGGCGGAATGGCGTTGTGCCTTCGCTTGCATAAGCCTCCACGGACTAAATCGGGCGCAAAGTTACTGATTTTTTGTGAAATATGTGTTTTGTATTCTTTACAATGGCTTGTGCTTAACGTTAATTAACTATCTTGACTGGCTAAAATAAAGCGACAATCTTCACAGACCGTCGCTCTATATCTCAATTAGGTATTAGCCTTTTAAGGTAAAAAGATTGTTTTCAGGATAACGATTGCAAATTTACTTTATTTTTTTATTTAAGCAACTGTTTTTCCCGCCTTTTTTCAAAGATTTTTTCTGTGCGGGCGCACGGCGTTGTCATTAAGTGCAACTATACAGCTTTGGTAAAATTTTATATCATTTTAATCCTAATGCTTCCTGATGCAAGGTGGATTACTCCATAAATCATTGGAGCGCGACTGTCTCATCCTTGATGTATGCAGCACACTTTTCTTCTGGTTCTGCGCATTGGGCGGAGGCTTGTTTTCTGCCAGTTGCTGTGTGTTTCGCCATGTTTTCGACAAAAGCAGCTAGCATTTCCTCGGCATGGTCGCTGATTTTGTTTGAAGTTAGGTTGTTGTGTTTATATAGTTGGCTGGGTGAATGTTATGCGGTTTCGTAAAGATTTATCGTAGTTGTTAATGTCTCCTTGCGTATACGATAAGTGCTTGGTGGCCAGTTGTTTGCAGCGCGTGCCATTTTGAGTGGGCAAACTGTGTGTTTTATGTTCCGTGATGGGCTGTTTGGTGTTGTCAAGCAGGACGTTTGTCCTTGTCGTTTAGCCCTTGCTTGTGCTGTTGTTGGTGTTTTGTAAAGATTTTTTTTGCTTGTTTGCCGGAAACGGACATAATATTTGGGTGTATTCTGTATGGAGGTATGGTTGCATTGACGAGAAAATAAAAAGTGGTGTTTATGTTGCAGATGTCTCCTAAAAGGAGTAAATTTGCACTTGCATTTTGTAACATAAAACGTTGGCTTAATATGATGAACGTAATGGGAATGCTTAAGGGCCATCCGCACCTTGTGCAAGGAACGGCCTATGCCGTATTGTTTTCAATAGGGTTTTGCCATTTGCTGAACGACATGGTGCAGTCTGTCATCCCTGCCTTGTATCCGTTGCTCAAAGATTCTTATGGTTTCACTTTTGCCCAGATAGGCATCATTACGCTTGTGTTTCAGCTCACATCATCTATATTCCAGCCGTTTGTGGGGCTTTATTCCGACCGTCATCCGCAGCCATACTCGCTTTCGGCAGGTATGTGTTTCACTCTTGCAGGCTTGGTCGCCCTGGCTTTTGCCCCAGGTTTTTGGGCTATACTTGTGTCTGTTGCCTTGATCGGGTGTGGCTCGTCGGTGTTCCACCCGGAGGCATCGCGCGTAGCGCTGATGGCCTCGAGCGGCAAGAAGAGCTTGGCACAGTCAATATTCCAGGTGGGTGGCAATGGAGGCAGTGCCGTGGGCCCACTGTTGGCTGCGTTGCTGGTGATTCCTTACGGTCAGCATGCTGTGGGATGGTTTGCACTGGCTGCTTTGTTGGCTTCAGTGGTTCTTTTCCGCGTGGCAGGTTGGTATGGTCTCGCACTGGCGCGCGAAGTGGAAACCCGGAAGGCCGGGCAGCATGCTGTGAGGACATTGTCGCCGCACACAGTGCGCCTGGCCTTGGGCATACTTGTGCTGATGATATTTTCGAAATACTTCTTCAATGCTTGTATGACGAGCTATTTCACATTCTACCTGATGGAGAAATTCTCGCTCAGCGTGCAGCAATCGCAGTACTGCCTCTTTGCCTATCTCGCGGCGTTTGCCATTGGGACGTTGCTCGGAGGATTCCTTGGCGACCGCTACGGGCGCAAGTATGTCATCTTGTTTTCTATCCTTGGGGCAGCCCCTTTCACGCTTGCGTTGCCATACATGAATCTCGGTTGGACCATTGTGATGGCTGTGCTGACAGGGCTAGTCATTGCGTCGGCGTTCTCGGCAATCGTAGTTTATGCCACTGACCTCATGCCCGATAAGGTGGGCATGATAGCCGGTGTGTTCTTTGGGTTGATGTTTGGCCTTGGCGGCATTGGATCGGCGTTCTTTGGGTGGATGGCAGATATAACCGGTATAGAGTATGTCTTCAAGGTGAGTACCTGGTTGCCTATGTTAGGTATTGTTGCGGCGTTCCTGCCCGATGTGAGGCCGGCCGGCAGAAAGCAATAAGGTTGGATTGGTTGGCATAATCGACTTTGGATATGCAAATGAAAACAAACGAAAGGATATACGTAAGGAGTTATGATTCGCCGTGTGGCTGCTTGAAGCTCGGTTCATACGGTGATAGCCTGTGCCTTTGCAACTGGTTGCATGAGAAACATCCTGGGCGTGTTGACAGGAGGCTGCAGAGGCTGCTCGAAGCGGAATATGCCGAAGAGTGTACTGCGGTGACCGACGAGGCCGCGCGCCAGCTTGATGCTTATTTCCTCGGGCAGCGGACATGGTTCGACGTTCCGTTGCTGTTTGCTGGCACAGAGTTCCAGCGTCGAGTGTGGCGGTGCTTGGCAGCAATACCTTACGGGCAGACTGTTTCTTACGTAGAACTTGCGCGCGCTGTTGGTTGTCCGCAGTCTGTGCGTGCTGTGGCCAATGCCAACGGGGCCAATGCCATTTCCGTTTTCGCCCCGTGCCATCGTGTGATTGGCAGCGGTGGGGCTCTAGCCGGCTATGGCGGCGGTGTAGAGGCAAAACGTTTTTTGCTAGAACTAGAAAGGAGCGTGGCTGCCAGTGGTGTTTGATGCAGTTGCTTTCAGGCAGTCTGTGCTTGAAGTTGTATCCTTGGTGCCTCTCGGTAAGGTGGTTTCATACGGCCTGGTGGCAAGGCTTGCCGGTTGGCCCAACCATTCGCGCATGGTTGGGCGTGTGCTTCATGGCCTTTCTGAAAGTAGCGGCCTGCCTTGTCATCGCATAGTTAACAACGAAGGTCGTACCGCCCCTTGTTGGCCCGAACAGGTTGGGCTGTTGAAGTCAGAAGGCGTATCGTTTCGTCCCAACGGCTGTGTTGACATGGACGCCTGTGCCTGGCGTGTTGATGAGATGGAAAGCGATAAACGAAAATAGCACCCTGTTTGTCACTGGTGCCTATGCCGTATCTGCTCGGATGTTGTTTTTTGGGGGGTATGTGGCAAGCGGTGGAGAAATATCGTCGCATTTTTTGTGCGAATGTGGAAGGCCGCTCATTTAATCAATTAGCGTTTCTTCTTTCTTCTGAAAAGTCCGCTATATTTGCCCATGAGTTTCCTTACAAGCATGAAGGTGTCGAATGCGGTTATGCTGTTGCTCACAATGTTTGCCACAAGCTCACCTTTTGTATTGGCACTCTTTGGTGTGAACAATCCTTTCCAAAGGGTCTCAATTTGTTCTCCTTTTTTTTGGATATTAGCTTGCAATTCATCTTTGCGGGCCTGAAGGTCTGCAAGGGTGTAGTATTGGTTGTTGTATGTTGCCATTTCGTTAGGGGTTAATGCTGTTAGCTGAGCAGTGTATTAGTCAGGAATCTGATTAGCGGGCGAATTATCAGTGGTTTGCGCAGAGAGTAAATTATGAAGAGCAGGAAGAGCAATAATGCTGCCACGATGGCAAAGGCACCGGCCGTTCCGGTAACGGGTGAAATCCAATACACTATTGCGAATGACAAGTAGAACAGCACTGAAAATATCAGCACAAAAATTATTATGCTGAGCGACAGTGCAGTAATAAGACGAACCATTTTTTCGATTACATCGAACTTCAGATATTCTTTCTGAAGCCCGATGTAATCTTTCAGCGTTTCAATGAGCCGTGCCAACGACTCAACGTTCTTGTCGCTTGATAACATTCTTGAACTTTTCTATATAAGAGCCAATGCCCCTTTGCTTGGCGTTATGCCTCGGGAGCGGCTTCCTGGATGTTATCAACAAGGTCGCCAACTTCTTTGCGGCTTAGTTTTATGTTGTGCTTGGCAAGAAAGTCGTCAACGGCATCTGTAATCTTCCCGCGTGTGTCTTTGCCCTTCTCGGGAGCCAACAACAAGCCTAAGACTGCTCCGGCGATAGCTCCGCCGAGGAAAGCACTGATATAACCTAAACTTTTCATAATCGCATTTGTTTTAAATTAGACAATAAAATTTCATTACGCAAATATAGAAAAGATTTTCCGAGTAGAGTAATTTTTCTCCTCATTTTTTGTTAAATTTGCCCGTTTCCCCCCATTTAACAAACTTTAGTTGGCTTATTCCTTTCCATTTGCGTGATATTTAGTAATTTCGCAAAAATATTTTTCCACTAATTTCGTAAGTTTAATTTTAATAGTAAGGTGAAGATGAAGAAGTACATGGTGTTATGCGCAGGAATTTGCGCCGCAATGGCTTTAACGGGTTGCAAGTCAAGCGAGAGCGCTTACAAGAAAGCATACGAGAAGGCAAAGGCTCAGGAGACCGCACAGCAAACAGCCCCACAGCCAGCTGAGACGGAGGCAAACGTTGTGGCTCCGCTCGTGGACAAACCAGCAACAGACACACCGGTCGTTGATAATGTAGACAATGTACAAGTACGGCAAGAGAAGGTTTCTGTGGTAAGTGGTTCTGGCTTGAAAAATTATAGTGTTGTAGTAGGGTCGTTCTCTCTTAAAGCCAATGCAGACGGTCTGCAGCAGAAATTGAGGGAGGCCGGTTATGATGCGCAGCTCGTAAAGAACGACGAGCGCAATATGTATCGTGTCGTAGCCACTACATTCGACAATAAGGCAGACGCAGCTGCAAGTCGTAACGAGTTCAGGGCACAGTATCCAGATGCATGGCTTCTGTATAATGCACAATAATTAATGAGAGTTTACCTCTGTGGCAAGGATTCTTTCCATTGATTATGGGAAAAAACGTACAGGACTGGCGGTTACCGACCCTCTTCAGATTATTCCGGGAGGGTTGGCAACTGTACCTACGTCTTCATTGTTCGACTTTCTTCGTGACTATGTCTCGCATGAACATGTTGAACGTATAGTCATAGGCAAACCCATGCAGACAAATGGCAAGCCAAGCGAGAATCTTGCTCGCGTTAGCCAGTTTGTAGACAGATGGCGAAAGGCAATGCCTGGCATACCCATTGAGTATTATGACGAACGGTTTACGTCCGTTCTGGCCCATCAAGCCATGATTGACGGAGGGCTAGGAAAAAAAGCCCGTCGCAACAAGGAGCTTGTTGACGAAATAAGTGCCACGATAATTTTACGTGACTACATGACTGCAAGGCATAGGTGACATTCTTGCGCGCAGAGGATTCTTTGAAAGTATAAGATTTATGATATTACCAATATACACTTTTGGACAACCTGTTTTGAGACAGGTCGCAGAAGACATACCGGCAGATATGCCAGGATTGAAGGAGTTGATTCAGGATATGTTTGAGACTCTGACCGAATCAGAGGGTGTAGGGTTGGCAGCCCCACAGATAGGAAAGGCCATCCGTGTCGTAGTGATAGACTTGGATGTTCTTTCTGATGAATTACCGGAATATAAGGATTTTCGTAAGGCATATATCAATCCACATATATTAGAGTATGATGACTCTAATGTAGAGACGATGGAGGAGGGATGTCTAAGCCTTCCGGCCATACACGAGAATGTTACCCGCCCAACACGTATTCGGGTGAAATTCCTTGATGCAGAACTGAGGGAGCATGATGAATGGGTTGATGGTTATCTTGCCAGAGTGATGCAGCACGAATTTGACCATCTTGACGGGAAAATGTTCATCGACCGTATTTCTCCATTGCGCAAACAGCTTATAAAGGGGAAATTGCGTGCTTTGCTACAAGGGCGTTTCCGTTGTGGTTACAGGACGAAAATGGTGATGAGAAAGTAGAAATAGCTATGTGTCGGAAGGTAGCTATCTTCGTTGTAATGCTGTTACTGCCTTTGGTCGGCAATGCCCAATTTAATACAGACAGGCTTGTGACCATAGGTCGCAGTGCATTATATTATGAGGATTATGTGCTATCGATACAATATTTCAATCAGGCAATACAAGCCAAACCCTATTTATACGAACCATGGTTCTACAGGGGTGTTGCCAAGTATTATTTGGATGACTTTGTCGGTGCTGAAAAAGACTGCACGGAGGCCATTGAGCGCAACCCATATGTTGTAAGTATATATGAGTTGCGGGGTATATCCAGGATAAGGCAGGAGAAGTATGCCGATGCCATTGATGATTATACCCAAGCCTTAAAATATGACCCGGAGAATCGTGGCCTTTGGCACAACAGGGTTCTTTGCCGCATACAGTCAAAGGAATATGATGCTGCATTGGTTGAGCTTGACACGATTGTTGCCCGATGGAGCAATTATGCCCCGGGCTATGCGATGCAGGCAGAAGTGTATATGGAGCAGGGGGATACAGCCAAAGCTATTGTGGCTCTGGAAAAAAGCTTGGATGTTGACCCTTACGATGGTTCAACATGGACAATGCGCTCCATGATAAGTTTGTCAAAAAAAGAATGGAAAGAGGCTGAAGGTTTTTTGGACAAGGCTATTCACCTGTTGCCGCGAAATGCAGGCAATTATATTAACCGGGCTTTGGCAAGGGTAAACCAAAACAACCTCCGGGGGGCGATGTCTGACTATGATACGGCTCTTGACATAGACCCTGACAACTTTTTGGGGCATTATAACAGAGGACTGCTGCGTTCGCAGGTCGGTGATGACAACCGTGCCATTACAGATTTCGACTTTGTGCTGAAGCTGGAACCAGACAACTTGATGGCTTTATTCAACAGGGCTTTGCTGTTAGACAAGACAGGAGACCTTCGTGGGGCCATCCGGGATTATTCGAAAGTAATTGAGCAATATCCTAATTTCTGGACTGGCTTGCATTATCGCGCGGATTGCTATCGTAGGCTTGGCATGGTTAAACAAGCTGAAGAAGATGAGTTCAGGATATATAAAGCCAGGCTTTATAAAAGTCTTTATGGAATTCAGCCGCGCTTAAACAAGGAACAACTGCGCAAGCGTAGCGATGAAGACATGGATAAGTACAACCAGCTTGTCGTTGCTGACGAACAAGAGGTCGAGCATAAGTATGAGAACGATTATCGTGGACGTGTGCAGGACCACAAGGTGGAAATGGCATTCTTGCCAATGTTCGGCTTGGCATTTGAAGGTTATCATAGTGATGTGGTGCTGTATGTTGCTTACGACAGATTGGTTGATGCTTTCAATCAGACTTCCGGGATGACACGCAAGATATATATTAATTGCAATTCTGCTGCGTTAGATGAAGCCCATTCAAAAGATTTGTTTGCCTATATAGACTCGCTTTCGTTCACATTGGAGTCCATCCCCAGTACGAGTCAGGTTCAACCAGCCTTGTTGATGCGGGCTATTGCATACTCTGCAACACAAAATTACGAGAGTGCGATGGAAGACCTTACTGCGTATTTGCGTATTGACACAACTTCTGCATTGGCGTATTGGCAGAGGGCTGTCTGCCAGTTTAAAGCTAATCAGTTTAATGCTTCTATTGGAACAGACGTGGCAATCAGAGATGCTTCGGTTTTGTCGGATTTGAATAAGGCTGTTCAACTGAATCCACAATGCGCTTACATATATTATAATATGGGCAATGTCCATGCACAGCGCAAAGACTACAAGAGTGCCGTTGAATGTTATACCAAAGCACTGAGCTTTGACAAGAATCTGGCAGAGGCATATTATAATCGTGGATTAGCTAAACTTTTCAATGAGCAAACTACAGCAGGAATCTCGGATTTGAGTAAGGCAGGCGAGCTTGGGTTGTATAAAGCTTATAGCATAATAAAACGCTATGGCTCAAGGAAGTGATGAGTGTTCCTGTCATTATAATAAAATTATGATTGTTTTATGGATTTAAATGTAAAGACATTTGAAGGGATTGATTTTCCTGCATATATTTTGGAAGAAACGAAGCTCAGGCGCAACTTGGAACTGATAGCAAATGTGGCAAGGGCGGCTGATGTGGAAATAATACTTGCATTTAAGGCTTTTGCCTTGTGGAAAACATTTCCAATATTCAAGGAGTACATAGGTTCGATTACTGCCAGCTCACTTTCAGAAGCAAAATTGGCATTCGAGGAATTTGGTGCTCCTGCCCATACATTCTCTCCTGCGTATACAGAAGTGGAAATCGATGAGATATCCCACTGCTCAAGTCATATTACATTTAATTCTTTAGGGCAATTTGAAAGATTTCATGAAAAGGTGAAGTGCGTCAATGCCAATGTGTCGTGTGGTTTGCGTGTCAACCCTGAGTATTCGGAAGTGGAAACCATGCTTTATAACCCTTGCGCACCTGGTACTCGTTTTGGAATTACAGCTGACAAGTTGCCTGAGAATTTGCCTCATTGTATTGAAGGGTTCCATTGTCACTGCCATTGTGAGAGTGGGGCAGACGTATTCAAAAGAACATTGGAGCATATTGAGGGAAAGTTTTCAAGGTGGTTCCCGCAGCTGAAGTGGATAAATTTCGGTGGCGGACATTTGATGACACGCGATGATTACGACGTTCAATTACTTGTTGACACACTAAATGGTTTTCATGCCAGGTATCCTCATCTGAGGGTTATATTGGAACCAGGCAGCGCATTTGCATGGCAAACGGGATGTTTGGTTTCGCATGTTGTAGACATTGTGGAGGACAAAGGCATTAAAACAGCAATACTTGATGTAAGCTTTACTTGCCATATGCCTGACTGTTTGGAAATGCCATATCATCCTGTTGTAAGGGGAGCAAATTTACTTCCGCTTGAAGAAGCAACTGCCCCCAATACATATAGATTGGGGGGGAATAGCTGTCTTGCTGGAGATTTCATGGGGGCATGGATGTTCGAGAGGAAATTGAATATTGGTGACACGGTCGTTTTTGAAGACATGATTCATTATACAACAGTGAAAACAAATATGTTTAATGGTATTTCACATCCAGCTATCTGTTTTCTTGATAGTGATGGGAAATTGGAGATTTTACGCTCATTTGGTTATGAAGATTATAAAAACAGGATGGATTGAAAAAATATTTTGAAAAAAATTGCGAGAAATTTTGGTGGTTAAAAAAAAAGTCGTACCTTTGCACCGCATTAAGAGAAATGCTCCTTGAAAAAGTGAAGATGCGGAAATAGCTCAGTTGGTAGAGCACGACCTTGCCAAGGTCGGGGTCGCGGGTTCGAGTCCCGTTTTCCGCTCCAAATTATTGTACAAAGAGTATTGGGATTGTCCAATAAAGCCCAGGTG
>CALUGQ010000034.1 GCA_944320235.1 uncultured Prevotella sp. | reverse complement strand
TGCGGTGCGTACGAGATTCGAACTCGTGACCTCCTGCGTGACAGGCAGGCATTCTAACCTACTGAACTAACGCACCATTTTTCTCGTTTGCGGGTGCAAAGGTAGGCATTTTTTTTTATTTCGCCAAATAATTGAAGAAAAAAGTTATAAAAAAAATTGCATTACCTTGGCATCAGAAAAATTCCGACCATCATAGAGCCATTCTGTCAATCTTCCAACCGAGACATACCCCATTTTACCAAACAGCCCTGTAGATGCTTCATTTGTTGCATCTACAATCGCATATAATTGATGCAAATGCAGCACATCTTTCGCATAAGACGCAACTAGTTTCAATGCCATTGATGCATAGCCATGCTGTCGAAATTTGTTTTCAATAACAATGCCAACCTCTGCCCTAAGATGTTGTGGGTCGAAATTAACCAAATCTACAATTCCAACAACGTTTCCTTTGTAATTTTCAATTATGAAACGAACCTGCCTATCTGAATATATGTCATTTGAAGAATTTGCTATATAGTCATGAAGTGCATAACGCGAATATGGTACGTTAGTTGCACCAACAGTCCACAAATCAGGGTTATTTTCAATTCTATAAAGCCAATCTAAATCTTCAGGCTCCATTGCCCTTAACTTGACTTCGGAATCTAAAGCATTATAAATCATTTGATAATTTCGTCTGGAGTTATTATGATTTTTGTTTTATTTGAAAATGTTCCAAGTTTCATGTTTATGTTTTCATTATGTATTCGTTCGATTATGTGCAATATAGAGTTAAAAGAGAATGTATCTATATCAAATACGACATAAACACGAGTTTTATCTACATACAGTCTTAATATGTCAATTAATGAACTCCAATTATTTTCATCAGCATTATAACATTCAGCTGTTAGCCCTTTTCGTATAGCAATTAACTTACATTGATCTGTCATTTGCTGGCCACCGACAAATACAAAACGAGATTCTGTTCTACGTCTATTATATACAAATCCTAATGATTTGCGCAGTTTATTTGATTGCATTGCCAACAAAGCTGCCATTGCTTTAATACAAATAGCCAGTTTTACTGGTATACCAATATAAAAGCTTAGATGTCCATAGTGTTTACGGAAAAAAATGAGCATGGCTTGATAGAACACATGAACATACCGAAAAGAGGTCTTATGCGTACTCTCTCCTTTATAATGCAGAATTGGAAATGGCAAATACCAATTTTCGAATCCACCTTTTAACATACGATATGATAAATCAATGTCTTCACCATACATAAAAAAATCTTCGTCAAGATTTCCTATTTTATCTAGTGCACTACGGCGCAACAAACAAAACGCCCCACTTATAACCTCTATACGAACTGGTTTGTCCCAACTAAGGAACCCCATATAATAGCGACCAAATATCTTGCTATCGGGAAACCGGGTACATAGGCCTGACATCTTATAGAATGAAATCAATGGTGTTGGCAACCCTCGCCTAGATTCCAGAGCTTTCGACCCATCAGGATTATACATTTTCACACCTACCCCACCTGCAGCCGGGTGTCGTTCCATAAAACTCAATGCATTGCGTATTGTGTTTTCTCCAACAAACGTGTCAGGATTTAGCAACAACACATACTCGCCGGTCGATTGTTTTATTGCCAAATTGTTAGCCCTTGCAAAACCAAGATTATGGTTACAGTCTATCATGGATATCCATTTATAACGGCGTGTAAGATATCCAACTGAATCATCCTTGGAGTGATTGTCTACAACAAGCACCTCACTATCAATCCCTGACAATGCACGAGCAAGACTGTTTAGGCATTGCTCCAAATAGTACTTTACATTATAATTGACAATAATTACACTTAGTTTCATCTTTCTTCACTCGCTGTTGACACCTCACAATAACATTTCCCCAACGCTGGATAAACAAATGGCATACACAATAAAAGGATTATAGCCATGTATCCAAACGTAGTCGCCATAAATAAATAATAAAGCAGGGTATTAAGTATTAACGGGAAAGACAACAACAATATGCGTAGTGTTCCCCAGAGTAACAACGCTTTTTCTTTTGTTTGTTTCAGTCTTTTATTGACCATCCCGATTTTGAAAAGTTTCAATGCCAATGGAATTGCAATAAGCGTTACTAGCTCCATAATGGTTAGCCACGTAAATTCATTTTTTTCATCCGTAGCGAACGTCCCCATTATAATCATTTCAAATTCATATAACGCAACTATACCCAATGCTATGATGATTGATGTACAAAATTCTGCCATCAAAATAGCCCGAACTCTTTTCATATAAATTTATTTTCCGTCAAATAACGTTCTATTTAGAATTGATCGCCCAAGCGTTACTTCATCTGTATACTCCAACTCATCGCCTACAGAAATTCCACGTGCAATTATGCTCACTTTTACATCGTATATGGAAAGCTTACGATATATATAAAAATTTGTCGTATCCCCCTCCATCGTGGAACCAAGCGCAAGTATTACTTCGCGAATGCCTTCATTTTCAACGCGATGCACAAGGGAATCAATCTCAATATCGCCAGGACCAATTCCGTCCATCGGAGAAATAACCCCACCAAGAACATGGTACAAGCCGTGATACTGCATTGTTGACTCTACAGCCATGACATCTTGAACGTTTTCAACAACACAAACAGTTGATTGATCACGACTCTTATCCAGACAAATGTCACACACATCGCTATCACTTATATTGTGACAAACTCTACAATATTTAACCTTGTCCATCAATTGGGAAATAGAATCAATAAAGCGACAAACTTCTCCTTTTTCTCTTCTAAGCATATTGAGAACCAGCCTCAATGCTGTTTTCCGCCCTATCCCAGGGAATTTTGCAAACTCATCTACAGCCTTTTCCAATAAAGACGATGGATAGTGTTGTATCATATATTTATTTAATTTTTTCTATCTCACTTAATTCCAGCCATCTCGTACTTTTCTCATCCAGTTCTTCTTTAATCTGGGGTAGACGTATACTTTTTTTTGTCAGTTCATCTATGCTCAATGTTCCGCTGCAAAGCTCTGCTTCAATTTTAGATTGTTCTTTTTCTAATTCAAAAATTGTTTTTTCCAATTCATGGAATTCCATTTTTTCTTTGTATGTCATTTTTCTCTTATCTTCGCGACGAGGAGAAGATATAGCTATGCCTTTTTTGTTGTTAACCACTGCCCCCTCATCTCTTTTGGACTCAAGGGCATTCCACATTCTAAATTGAGTATAATTACCAGGAAAATCTTTTATAACACCATCACCTTTAAATACAAGCAAATGATCAACAACCTTGTCCATGAAATAGCGGTCATGACTTACGACAATAACACAACCCGGGAAGTCAGCCAAATATTCTTCTAAAATTTGCAATGTAACAATATCCAAATCGTTTGTTGGCTCATCAAGCACAAGAAAATTTGGATTCTTCATTAATACAGTGCAAAGATATAATTTCCGCCGTTCCCCGCCACTAAGTTTTCTCACATAGTTTTGTTGTTGTTCTTGCGTAAACAGAAAATATTGCAAAAACTGGGATGCTGACAAATGTTTCCCATTCCCAATGTCAATATAATCAGCAATGTCGCGAATTATATCAATAACTTTCTGATTTTCATCAAACTTAAGCCCCTCTTGCGAAAAATATCCAAATCGCACTGTATCCCCTACAACAACACGTCCTGCGTCTGGCCGTTCAATTCCAAGTAAAATTTTGATAAAGGTAGACTTACCTGTTCCATTATCGCCAACAATCCCCATCTTCTCATAACGTGAAAAATTATAGTAAAAATCTTTCATAATTATATGATTGGGGAACCACGCCTTGGAAATGTATTGACATTCAAATATTTTACTGCCAATATATACATTTGTGGATTTCAAGCGCATTTGCCTTTCCTCTATATGCTGTTTTGCAACACGTTCAAGTTCATAGAATGCGTCTTCTCTATATTTGGCTTTATGACCACGTGCCTGCGGCATTCGTCTCATCCAGTCTAGTTCACGCCGATACAGATTGTTTGCGCGTGCTATTTCCGATCTACGTGCATCAATACGCTCTTGCCGTTTCTCTAGATAATAACTATAATTCCCGCGATATGAATATAAACACTTGTCATCTAGTTCCAATATAACAGAACAGACACGATCCAAGAAAAAGCGGTCATGTGTTACCATGAGTAATGTTTTATTGCCACTGGATAGATAGCTTTCCAGCCACTCTATCATATTTAAGTCCAGATGGTTTGTTGGCTCATCAAGAATCAACATATCTGGTTCGGTTATAAGAACATTTGCCAAGGCAACCCGCTTTTGTTGTCCTCCACTCAATTGCCCCATTGGCTGAGACAAATCATGAATCTTTAGACGTGTAAGTATTTGCTTGGCTTTAATAACCATAGATTCTTCTCCATGGTGATTAAAACACGCATCAAGCACAGATTCCTGCGGGTCAAACAATGGTGATTGCTCAAGAAAACCAATTTTTAAATCACGGCGGAATACAATATCCCCTGAATCACACCCTTCCTTGCCAGCCAAAATGGATAACAAAGTTGACTTTCCTTTGCCATTTTGAGCTATTAATCCAACTCGTTGACCAGCTGCTATGCTAAAACTAATATTCTTAAAGAGCTCTAGCGCCCCAAATGTCTTTGTTAAATTCTGTACGTCAAGATATGGTATGTCTTTTGTCATTGACTTATGCTTCTCTAAGTGACTTAATAATTGAATCTATATATTCAAGCAATTCACACTTTCCCATCTTCATTTCTGAAGATGTTATGAAGATTGATGGAAGTTCTTCCCATGTTTCATATAATTTATTTTTATATGCCTTTACATTTGCATTGACTTTATTAGAAGAAAGTTTATCCGCTTTTGTAAAAACAATTGAAAAGGGTATACCACTAGTTCCAAGCCAATTAATAAAATCCAAATCTATTTTCTGTGCTTCATGTCTGACATCAATCAAGACAAACACACAAGCCAACTGCTTGCGTTGAAGTATATAGCCACAAATCATTTGATCTAGCTTAGCTATTTCTGACTTTGAGCGTTTGGCAAAACCATAGCCTGGCAAATCTACTAGATACCATTCTCGATTAATTATAAAATGGTTTATCAAGAGTGTCTTACCTGGAGTCGCTGATGTTTTTGCTAACTTCTTGTTATTACATAGCATATTAATAAGGCTAGATTTCCCTACATTAGAGCGCCCTATAAATGCAAACTCTATCTTATTGTCATTTGGACATAGTGACTCACGAGGAGCACTCAAAGTAAACTCAGCAGTCTTTATTTCCATTATCACTTCATTTTTTGCGCAAAATTAAGTCAAAAATAACGAACTTCAAAAAAAATGAGTGTCTTTTTGATAACGAACTATTGTCTAAATAACTTCCAATAGTTACTTACGTGTTATTAATTAAACGAATTCAATAAACCATATACACGCAAGCGGAAGGTGAGGGATTCAAACCCCCGATACCCGGAAAGGGTATACCGGATTTCGAGTCCAGCGCATTCGGTCACTCTGCCAACCTTCCTGAAATTCGTCTGCAAAGGTACTACTTATTCTTGAGATATCCAAATTATTGGAAAGATAATTTTCTCAACTTCTCTTTAAATTTCATCGCTTCAGAACTTCGTATAGAAAATCGCATCTCACAAGTATTATTATAGGTTTGGGATATAATCCGAGGTGACATTTCTTTTACAATTCGCATTACAGCATTCAACATAACATACGGGAACGAAAAGACAATATCCTCTTCAACATACTTTTTCACAATCACCGCGTTTTTTATTGCTGATAATGCAGCTGTACGATATGCAATAGCCAAGCCACTTGTACCTAAATTGACCCCACCGTAATATCTAACAACAACAACCAAAATATCTGTAAGAGTATTACTATTTATCTGCCCAAGAATAGGTTTGCCGCCTGTGCCACTAGGCTCACCATCATCATTTGCCCTAAATACTGTCCTATCAGCACCCAGTACATATGCATAGCATACATGACGAGAGTCATAGTATTTTGTTTTGTAAAAGCCTATAAGTGCTTTTATCTCATCGGTTGTTGAGACATGATGAGAAAAAGCGAGGAACTTACTCCTTTTTTCGGTGTAATATCCCTCGCCTATCTTATCGTCTGCAATTGTAAGGTATTCGTCGTTCATTATGCCAACTTATGAATTACCAATCCAGAACGAAGTTTTGGTTCAAACCAAGTAGCTTTGGGCGGCATTATCATTCCATTGTCAGCAATATCCATAATCTGCTTCATGGAAACAGGATAGAGTGCCATAGCCATGCGCATTTCCCCGCTGTCAACACGTCGTTTTAACTCTTCCAAACCACGCAATCCTCCGACGAAATCAATCCGTTTATCGCTTCTCAAATCTTTAATTCCAAGAATATGGTCAAGAATCAACCTGCTAGAAATATCGACATCCAACACTCCAATTGGATCAGTCTCATCATATGAGCCTGCCTTAGCTTTTAAGCTGTACCACTCTCCATCAAGGTAGATTGAAAATTCATGCAGACAAGACGGCTTATAGCTTTCCATCCCTTTGCTTTCTACATAAAAATATTCCTTAAGAGCCTCTAAAAATTCCTCTGTAGTAAGCCCATTCAAATCTTTTACAACTCTATTATAGTCAAGTATGGTCAACTGGGAAGCCTGGAAACAGACGGCCATGAAATAATTATATTCTTCATTGCCAGTATGACCTGGGTTTTGTTGTGCTTTTTCTGCACCCACCAATGCTGCAGCTGCAGAACGATGGTGGCCATCTGCAATATAAAGGCAAGGCATTTTTGCAAATTCTTCCGTGATGGCTGTTATATCAGCCATGTCACTTATAATCCAGAATTGATGGCGAAAACCATCAATAGGAGCAATGAAGTCATATACCGGGGCTGTTGCTGCATAACGCATGATAAGCGAATCGAGAACATTATTATCGGGATAAGCAAAAAACACAGGCTCCATGTTTGCATTTGTTGCACGGACATGCTTCATTCTATCTTCCTCCTTGTCACGTCTAGTCAACTCGTGCTTTTTAATTACCCCGTTCAAATAATCATTAACATATGCCCCTACAACTAAACCATATTGAGTTTTGCCATTCATCGTTTGAGCATATATATAATAATGCTCTTCCAAATCTTGGACCAACCAACCATTTCTTTGAAATTTATCAAAGTTTTCCGCAGCTTTTACATATACACGCGGATCATACTCGCTTGTTCCAGGTGCGAAATCAATTTCTGGCTTGATTATATGATAAAGGCTCATTTCATTGTCGCCTGCCTCAGCTCTTGCTTCATCTGAATTTAGCACATCATATGGCCTCGACTCTATCTTTTCAACTAAATCTTTGGGCGGTCGCACACCTTTAAATGGTTTTATCTTTGCCATAAGCCAATTTATTTGTTTACCTGAAACGTCGTGTCACCAGTAGAGAAAAATGAGTTAATCTGCTTTGCAGCTGCAATACCAGCATTTATATTAGCCTCAGCTGTCTGCGCCCCCATTTTTTTTGGCGTGCTAAAATAGCGGCCTGTAAACTTTGCAAACTCTTCATTTGCGTCTGGCATAATATCCGTGACATATTTCAAGTCACAACGTTCCCCCATCAGTTTCAACAGCTCGGGTTCGTTAATTATCTCTTTGCGAGCTGTGTTTATCAGTACAGCTCCGGGCTTCATGCTACTAACCAATGCATACCCAATGCTACCTTTAGTTTCTGTTGTGGCAGGTATGTGTAGTGAAACGATATCACATATCTCAAAAAGTTTATCTTGACTGTCAACAGCTTTAACACCTGTTTTTTCTATTTCAGCAGAAGGACAATAGGCATCATAAGCATAAACATCCATTTCAAAACCTTTTGCTATACGAGCGACATTGCGGCCAACATTGCCAAAAGCTAATATTCCAAGTTTCTTTCCGCGCAGTTCCGTACCAGACTTACCATTATAAAAGTTTCTAGCGACATAAACAAGCAATCCAAATACAAGTTCAGCCACAGCATTTGAGTTTTGCCCTGGTGTATTCTCAACAACAACACCACGTTGCCTGGCATAATCCGTGTCAATTGAATCATAACCAGCGCCAGCCCTTACAACTATCTTCAAATTAACTGCAGCATCAAGGATTTCTTTTGTTACCTTGTCTGAACGGACAATTAATGCATCTACATCTTTTACTGCCTCAAGGAGTTGCGAAGTCTCTGTGTATTTTTCCAACAAGACCAACTCATTTCCTACATTTTCTATTTCCTTTCTTATTCCTTCCACTGCTTCTACAGCGAAAGGCTTTTCTGTTGCTACTAATACTTTCATGACTTATTGCTTTAAATTTAATAACATTTGAAGCCACAAGTAAAATCCAAGGACAACTTGTGGCTTCATTATTTATAACATTAATGCATAGCTTCAAATTCTTTCATGCACTGTACCAGAGCATTTACGCCTTCAATAGTTTGTGCGTTGTAACAACTTGCGCGGAATCCACCTACACTGCGATGGCCTTTGATGCCGACCATACCTTTTGAAGTAGCATATTCAAAGAACGCCTTTTCCAAGTCTGCATATTCGTCATTCATTACAAAGCAGATGTTCATTAACGAGCGGTCTTCTTCATTTACTGTTCCGCGGAATAATTTGTTCCTATCTATTTCGCCATACAGAATATCTGCACGCTGCCTTGCCAGCTTGTCCATAGCTTCAACGCCACCATTATTCTTCAGCCAACGCAATGTCTCAAGGGCACAATATATTGGAACAACTGGAGGTGTATTGAACATGGAGCCTTTCTCAACATGAGTACGATAATCAAGCATTGTCGGTATCTGCCGTGGAGCTCTACCTAGCTTATCATTTTTCAATATAATCAAAGTAACTCCGGCCATAGCCAGGTTCTTTTGGGCACCAGCATAAATGCAGTCATACTTGCTTACATCAATCGGCCTGCTAAATATGTCTGATGACATATCTGCAATCATTGGTACATTTACATCAAGTTCCTTGCGAATCTCTGTACCATAGATTGTATTGTTAGTCGTTATATGCAGATAGTCAATATCGTTTGGGCAAGTCCATCCTTTGGGAATATAAGTATAGTTACTTTCAGCAGATGAAGCAACTTCTACAACTTCTCCAAATAGCTTTGCTTCTTTCATGGCCTTTTTGGCCCATGTTCCCGTATTGAGATATGCCGCTTTATTTATTAAGAAATTGTATGGCACCATGCAGAATTCCAACGAGGCTCCACCCCCAAGGAAAATCACAGAATATCCGTCGGGTATCTGGAGCAACTCCTTTATAAGAGCCACAGCCTCATCAACAACAGGCTGGAAATCCTTTGCACGGTGGCTGATTTCCATTAATGACAAGCCAGATCCATTATAATCCAAGCATTGCTTAGCTGTATTTTCAATAACCTCACGTGGAAGCATTGACGGCCCTGCATTAAAATTGTACTTCTTCATGTTACTGATGGTTTATTAGTTAATGACCTTTGAGTTTCTTAATCTGTGTGCGAAGATACACTTTTTATTTTATTCCGCAAAATAAATTACAAAGAATATGACAGGTAAATATGGAATTTATAGCGCTGGCAGAGTCAACCAGCGAGTGCAACATTACGAAAAATTTTTGAAAAAGACCTCCTTTGGTGTCAAAAAATTGAGTTTTTCCCTTGGCCTGGCGTTGATTTATAGCGCTAAACCATATACTTGAATTATAGCATTGACATTAAGCATATCATATGATAAGGACTTATTTTACAATCTCAATTTTGGTTTTTATGCCTTTTATTTTCCTGCCATCTGTCATTGAAAGCACCTGGTTAACCTTGTCTCTTTTTACGGCAACATAAGTATAACGTTCACGCACATCTATTTTCCCAATATCATCTTTTCCAAGCCCTCCCACCTTACATAAGAAGCCTAATATGTCACCTTTACTTATATTGTCTTTTTTGCCTTTCCCGACATAAACTGTAGCCATTATTGGCAATGACGGCTCCGGCAAGTCTTTTTGCATTACAAATTCAGAAAAATTTTCACCAACATAATCGGGAACCTCTTCACCTGGGCTTAATAAAAAATACACATTGCCTGTAGATTGCCATCGAGCAGTTCTCCCTACCCTATGGATAAAAGAATCATTGGTCAACGGCAAATGATAATGTATGATATTGTTTACTTCTGGAATGTCTAGCCCACGAGAAGCAAGGTCTGTAGACACAAATATATTTGAACTACCATTGGAGAAACGATATAAAGCTGCCTCACGTGATTTTTGATCCAACCCACCATGAAACATGCTTACCACAAATCCTCGGCACTTTAAGTACTCCGTTACTCGTTCGACACTATCTCTATAATTTAGAAATACCATACTGCTTTGGGTACCAAGCACACACAACAAATCACACAATGCAACAAGTTTGTCTTTCTCTTCACTTCGAAGAGAAAACACATTTAAGCGTGAAGCTATGTTTTCATAAGAATAGTTCACTCTTGTTGCATTATTGATGTTTACAAAATCGGGGATTTGCTCTGCATTTGTTGCAGATAGCAAAAAACGACGTCTTACTCCTGGCAATTTGCTGAACAAAGTTGCCATCTCTTTCAAGAATCCCATCTCAAGAAGTTTGTCAAATTCATCAATAACTGCATAGCGAACAGTATAAGAAGATAAATTCCCTTTGTCAAAATGGTCAATTAAGCGTCCTGGTGTACCAAATACCACTTGAGGACGTATTTGTTTTATCTTACGATGTTCATCCATTGTTGAGCGTCCGCCGTAACAACACATAGCCCTCAATGGTAATTTCATACTGTTCAAAACAGAAACAGACTGCATTGCCAATTCTCGATTAGGAACGATCACCACAACTTGGAGTGCTTCTGACCGTTCGTCAAGCAAGCCGACCAAAGGTAATAAATATGCAAGGGTTTTCCCTGATCCTGTAGGAGACACAACAATCACATCCCCATGGCCATATGCAATACCTTTATATGCTTCATCCTGCATCTTGTTAAGTTCATTTATTCCTAACGTTGACATAATCTGACATGCTTTGTCCGTCATTGCAAATCCCCCTTAGTTTTTAATTCAAATATTCCTGTTGGTGTCTTACGCTTCAATACCACTAATTCAGGCATACAGCCAAATATATCAGTTTTTTGAGACAAACTGGCTTCTACAGTCTTACGCGCAAGTTCTGGATGGTTGTTTTCTTCGCTCAAATGGCACAACCATACTTTGCAAAGTTTGTTCGTCATGTTTTCTGACAGCACATGGGCACAAACAGCATTACTTAAATGTCCTGTTCCACTTGCTATGCGTCTTTTCAAATATGGAGGATATGAACCGTTTTCAAGCATATCGCTATCATAATTTGCCTCAAGCACCAGGTAGTTAGCCTCCTTGATTTGGGCTTTCATCTCCTCTGTAACGCTACCAGCATCTGTTATCAGACAAAACACAGTCTCGTCATATACGATGCGGTACCCCACATTATCTGCACTATCATGTGGCACTCCAAAAGGGGTTATTTCGAATGGGCCAAGTTTAAATGATTTCCCTTTCTCGATATACCTGACATTATCCTTGCATACCTTTTTCTGTACACAATAATTCCGCTCAATCCCTGCATGTACTTCACGTGTTGCATATACAGGTAAATTAAATTCACTACTCATAGTGCCAACTGACTTTATGTGGTCAGCATGGTCATGGGTAATAAGGATATTTTTTACGGAACCCAAACTCAGCCCATATTCCCTAAAATATTTTTTCAACGTGCGCAAACCTATCCCGACGTCGATAATCAACCCTTCTGTGGCAGCCACCAATAAGTAGCAATTACCACTGCTGCCGCTGCCCAAAGATACAAACCTTAACATTACACATCTGTTTAATAAAACAAGTCATTGCAACACAAACAAGTCAAGAAAATCATAATACTGCATTGAGTTACAGTAACGCTAGCATAACGCACATACCGACTTGACAGAACCATGAATATAATTCACCTGAAAACATTGCAAAATGCAAAGTTAAACAAAATCAGCGTGATTGCCAAATAAAAAACAATCTTTACCAATTACATAAAAACAGAGTATTTATCAGCAGGGAAAGTCTACCCACTAAACTTGTGTTGAATTTTTTCATCCGTCAGCGCAAAGAATACAGCAAAAAAAGCTATCTTTGCGCAAAGATACTAATGATAAAAAACATTATTAGATAAGAAACGGTATTATGATACAAAAATCTATATTCATAGTCATTGTTGCAATGCTGATGTATTCATGCTGTGATCAGTCACGGGATGCAAAAGAAGTTATCAGAAAAGACATTATTGGATTCTCAAATGCCTACTTCAATTTCAAATTAGAGGAAGCAGCTTGCTTTTGCACTGAAAGCAGCAAGAAATGGATAAGTTTTTATGCCTCAAACATACATCAGACAGACATTGAAGTGATCCGCTCACAAAAGAACAGCGCGCAAATACACATAGATGACATTATATTTAATGCAGAGGATTCCACTGGGACAGCTGTTGTACGTGTGGACAACTTCATATCACTAGATACATTGGGTAAGCCCGGGCAAATTGTGGAGCAATCTACGTTTCGCATAAACTTTATTTTGCATAATGGTACTTGCCTCGTCAGAATGGAAGCCCCACTGCGAAATGAAAAGTAAGATCCCTATTTAGCTTTGGTTGGATTATCGGATATTGGTCGCGCCCTGTGTATGCAGGGTTAATGGCTTTCATGCCAAAGTCAAACCGCAATATGAAATAATCAAAGTTAAGCCTAACACCAAAGCCGTAACTTACAGCAAGTTGTTTCCAGAAGTCACGCAAGTTAAACTGGCCTCCCGGCTGGTCATCATAATTCCTAAGTGTCCAGATGTTTCCTGCATCAACAAACAAAGCCCCATTAAGTTTCCAGAACAAGTGAGCACGGTATTCCATGTTGAAATCCAACTTCATATCGCCAGTCTGGTTTATAAAATCAATGTTACCATCTCTGCCAATATATGTTCCTGGGCCTAGCCCTCTTACACTCCACCCCCTGACACTATTTGCTCCACCTGAAAAATAGCGTTTTTCAAAAGGCAATATCTTACTGTTACCATAGGGATAGGCTATGCCAAATCCGAAGTGCCACACAAGTGAGTTGTTGTAATCGAATTGCATATTCCAAGTAAAGTCAAAATCTGCTTTGACATATTGAGCATATGCAATGTTAAACAGGCTATACTGCCCCTCACTGTTTTTTGAAAAGTTAAATAGTTTGGCCCCAAGGCCGAGCATATTACCAGCAGTCTCCACATTGGCTTTGATTGCATATAGCCCGTTGTTATATGCATAGCCCATCCCAAGCCGCATTATAAACAAGTCCTCATAATTATATCGCAGAATGGCGTTCCTGCTGTTTTCATCTTCGAGATAATCCTTACGGAACGTGTCGGATATCCATGGCATGAAAACATAATTTAGGTCAATAAGGTCTATTTGATATCTGTCATTACGATTGCTATCACTCCACTTATAGCGCCATGCAACAGAAAGGACCCGCCTGTGGTATTCAGGACGGTTCTGAAGGTCATAAAGCAAGGAAACTTCAGACGTAGCTGTAGTCCGCCTTCGGAATCTACTGGATAAGAATGGAGCAATGAAGCGAGGGAACAACAAGCTGGTCTCCACACTATATTCCTCGAAATTCTCATTCGCATACCCTTCCAGCCCCCTTATTGCCTCGTAAGCCCCCCGCAACTCAATGCTAAAGACTTCAGAGCCATGAAACAAATTACGGTTTTGGTATGTCAGTGAGGCCGCTGCGCCGAAATCGCCAGCCGTATTAGTACCTTCTGGTTGGAAACTAATGGTACTCGGCTTATTCATGCTTATCTGTATGTCACAGTCTAACGACAGACTATCAACATTCTCCCTAAAACCTACGTTTGTATACCTTACGGCTTGCAAACGCCCAAAGTGGTTGTAAGTTTTTTGTAAATCATTTGCCGAATAATAATGACCAGGCCTGATGAAAGTGTTGTTTTCCATGACGGATTTCTTCAGTTTTATGTTGCCGTCACCGGTATCACCACTAGCATAGTTGACAGTATTAACCTTGTAGCGCGGATGCAATGCATATGAACCGTCATTGCTACGATACGGGTGGAGCACAAGCGACAAGTCAACAAGGTTGGTGCCAATTGTAGAGTCAGCCGAATACGTGATATAATCTTTATTGAATTTATAAAAGCCATTGTCTGCAAGCACATCAGATATGCGTTTGCGCTCCTTGTCCAAGCGCTCGACTGAAAACTGCATACCTGGTTTTAAACCCCAATTAGCACTATCATCCATACATAGCAATTGTGATATAACAGAGTCACCTATGTCATAACTCATATTATTAATATAATAAAGCTGTCCAGGATGCAATACATACGTTACGTCAATTTTCTTTTGCTTTTTCTTTGTCTCAACATCAACCCATGCCCTCAAAAAACCGGAGTTGCTTAACTCTGCCGTCAAGTCTAGTGCAGACCGTGCGGTGCGCACCGAATCATAAATTACAGGAGGCTCGCCCATGGAACGCAATGTGCGGTTTATCCACTTAGTTGTATCACGCCCCGAAAGCGAATATGTGGCCAAGGGGATTTTCAGTGCAGAGAACCACCTGGAGTTTCCGTTCTGCCTGACACGCGACTTCATCTTGTCCATATCAATGTTGGCATATTTACCATCCAGTTTGACCTCAACATCATCAAGCAAGTAACAGCCTTCCGATACGTATTTCGTCTCAGAACACGATACAAATAGGAAAAACAGAATTATGTATACAAATAGCCTTAAACACATTTATTTACAATTGGAGTTGCAAAGTTAAAACTTTTATTGTAACTTTGCTGTAATTAATTGTTTATTTTTGCAAACCCGTCAAATATGCTTGAAAAGAGCTTGGTAAAACTCATACGTTCTTTAGAACACAAGAAATTTAGGAAACGCCATAACCTGTTTGTTGCAGAAGGGCCAAAAGCCGTTGGTGACATCATGGCAAAAAACCAACCTTATGTCATATTGGCCACAGCAGAATGGGAACCGCCCTTACAACACAAAGGGCAATACCGCTTCATAAGGATATCAGAAGAGGAATTAGCCAAAATAAGTTTCCTGCAACATCCACAAAACGTAATAGGTGTGTTCCCAATTATAAATGAACAAGACATAGAAAACATTTCACCAGATGAAAAGCTTGTCATTGTAATTGATGGTGTACAAGACCCAGGGAACATGGGTACAATAATAAGGATAGCCGACTGGTTCGGCATAGAATACATAGTTTGCAGCAATGACACAGTTGATGCTTACAATCCCAAGACGGTACAAGCGACAATGGGAAGCCTGGCTCATGTGAACATCATTTATACTGACCTTGAAAGCTTATTTGATAGATTTTCAGGTAAAGCACACATTTACGGAACCGTTCTCGATGGTGAAGACATATATAATACGCAGCTTGAGAGCAACGGTTTCATTGTAATGGGCAATGAAGGCAAAGGCATTTCGCAAGCCATACGCAACAGGATTGACAAGAAACTGCTTATACCAAACTTTAGCAAAAGCGATACCGCAGAAAGTTTGAATGTGGCCATTGCAACTGCGATTACCTGTTCTGAATTTTTGAGAAGAAAAAAACGATTAACTGTCTCACGACAATTAATCGTTAATAACCTTAATAATCTAATACCATGAAAAACACATGGCAAAGATAGCTATTTATTTATTTTCAACAAAGAATATGCCAAAACCAAAGCCATATGCTTAATGTTATTTAAATGATGTGCCATCCCATTTAAGCGTTTTTAATACGTTCATGTGCTTTGTTACAATCTTGTCTCCTTCAATATACTGCGGTAAAGCAAAACTTACCGTCATTGTGTTATCGGTAGAAGAAAGTCTGGCTTCGGCGCAATAGTCAGCACAACCCATTCCACTTGAAGACAAAGTAGAATCTGAAGAAACAATCTGTTTTATGATGTCCGATGAGAGTGGATTTTTTATCCTTTTGATTTCTTTCCAGCCTGTAGTATAAAAATTCACGACACTCTCCTTTATGCTATCCCCATAGGTTGTAACCATACAAATGATTTGACCATCCACTGTGGCCCCCGCTGGCTTATAAGGCAACAAACGCATCTCAAGCAATGATGCTGGGGTAAGAGTTGCTTTCAGATAGTCATTAGTCATTACATCAAGTGTTGTGGTTCCGCTAAAAGAATTGCTAATCTTGGCCTCCATGTTTGAATCCAAGAAATCAATCAAATCTAACTTATTGTTTGTTGAAAGATATCTACATATCGTATCGGGCATTTGTTTAAAAACATCCCTGATTTCAACATTCTGGGCACACACTCCTAATTGCCAAAATACACAGCAAAAAACTATGACAATATATCTCATATCTTACACTTATTAACTTATTGTATTACACTCTGGTTTACAGACTGTTACAAACTACATATGTCAGTTTGCCCAAAAGGCCCGAACAGGCACGGAAAACAGCACGTTCAACCTTCCAAAACTGCCGGGATGGCACTTAACAATTAATTCGTCACATTTCAAAGCAATGGCACATACATAAATTTAACTGACAATTCATCATGAATTCGAAAGGTGCATCATCATTGTGGCAACCAATGCTGCCGTCTCGGTACGCAGTCTGCTGTCTCCAAGATGAACAGAAACATATCCTTCTGCCATGGCTTTATTAACCTCGTCAACGGTGAAGTCGCCTTCCGGCCCTATCAAGACGGTAGCAGCTTCAACCGAACAACTGGCTTTCAACTCGTCAAACAGATATGTACGAGGAATCTCTGAATAACAATGAGCAATATAACGCTTACCATTGGTGTTATGTGACAAGAAATCGGGAAACGACTGAATCCCATTGATAATTGGCTTCCAAGCTTTTCGGCTTTGTTTCATTGCCGATACAACTATCTTGTCCAACCTTTCTGTCTTTACCACTCTCCGCTCTGAATTTGCGCAATCAAGGAACGACACTTCGTCTATTCCGACTTCAGTCATTTTCTCTAACAGCCATTCCATGCGGTCTATCATCTTTGTAGGAGCTATCGCAATATGCAACTTCCCTTTCCATTGTGGCTGTTGCGGCATTGTCTCCAAGACTCTAAATCCGCAATGATGCGGAACTGCCATGGTTACTTCAGCAAGGAAGAACGTTCCAACTCCATCCATCAATATCATCTGGTCACCTTGTTTCATCCTCAATACGCGGACGGCGTGGACAGCCTCATCGCATGGCAGCTCGTTTGTTTTGGCTACATCGGGTACGTAAAAAAAGCGTGTTTCTTTCATTTGTTCATTCTACATTAGCGTCACAGCCCGACCTTTTTTTCAGCTCCTCTTGAATTTGCGAAGCAAGCCGATAGTCCTCATTCAATATGGCCTTGTTTAACTCTTCCGTAAGTTTATCGGTGTCAAGTATATTTATAGGTATTGCCAATCTGTCTGTGACCCCATTATATGGCATACTTTGCAAAATGAACAGGCTTTCTTCCATGAACAAATCTATGTTGCATATCTGCGACAACAATATGGCATCGCTAAGCCTGATAGGATACTCTTTAAGCCCGACAGTATCATTGACAACTGTTTTGTACTCACCATCTGCAAGATTGTAGACATTAATCTCATAACGGCCAGTATCGGCATTGTCCCGTAACATATTTACAAGCACTTCTGGCAAAAGTTTCTCTTGCAATCTGTTTGTTGTCCGCCGTAACCCAATCTGATATTTCATGATTGCGTCACAGACTACACTGAGCATACGATGCTTACTTTCGTCAGATAATAGCACTATGGCCATGCCATTGCTTCCTACCACCTCTGAGATTCCGCTAAACACAAGTCTTGTTTTCGTCATTTTGATGTTTGTTTCTTATCAGGGTGGAACACTATGGCAAACAATACACAAACAACAAGTGCGTATCCCGAAAAAATAAACCAGCAGGTTTGCCAGTCACCTATAAGATAGCCGTCTGCCGTCCACGAACAATATCGATTTATAATTGCACCTGCAGACAATGTGCCGATTGTTGCCCCGAGGCCATTGGTCATGAGCATAAACAACCCCTGGCCAGAAGCCCGCATCTCTGGAGGACATTCGTTGTCAACATAAAGCCCGCCAGAAACATTAAAGAAATCAAAAGCAACCCCATAAACAAGACAGGACAGGACAAACAAAATCACACCTGGAAATGATGGATCGCCAATCCCGAAGAACCCGAAACGCAACACCCAAGCCATCATTGATATGAGCATCACAACTTTTATACCGTAACGCCTGAGAAAAAATGGTATCATCAGAATGCTTAATGCTTCAGCCACTTGAGATAAAGACACAAGCATAGTTGCATTGTTTGCCCCAAACGTATCAGCCATTTCGGGGATTCCCTTAAAACTTGTAATGAATGGTGTCGCATAGCCATTGGTTATTTGCAATGACATCCCTAGCAACATGGAAAAAATAAAAAACAACGCCATCTTGCGTATCTTAAACAAGCGAAATGCATCGAGACCCAAAGTCTCTGTCCAAGAACGCGATGACTTTTTTTCTATTGGGCATTGAGGCAAAGTCAAACAATAAAGAAACAACAGCAGGCTTAACAAACCAGATACAAGGAACTGCAAGTGGGTATACTGGAATTTAGCGGAATTTTCGTCAAGCGTAAAATGGAAGCCACTTGCATCAATGGCAGCACAATTCACAAGCCACATCGCTACAATGAAACCGACAGTTCCCAGCACTCTTATTGGCGGAAAATCTTTTATCGTATCAAGCCCATTGGCTTTGAGTATGCTGAAAGCGGTGGTGTTAGAAAGAGCCAATGTTGGCATATAAAAAGCAACACTTAATGTATACACAGATATAAAGTGAAACTTATCTGGGTATGCGGCATTTTCCCCAATAAAAAAAAGAGCGACCATTGCCAATCCTGCCACCAAATGACATAAGCCTAACAACAATTGTGGCTGAACATATTTGTCTGCAACAATTCCCATAATTGTTGGCATGAAAATAGAAACAATTCCCTGGATGGCATAAAACCAAGAAATCTCAGCGCCCATACCAACCTTACCAAGGTAGTTGCCCATACATGTAAGATAGGCCCCCCATACTGCAAATTCCATGAAATTCATCACGGATAATCTAAATTTAATTTTGCCCATTTCCATCCTCTTATTTCAATAATTTACCTTTGACATACACCCTTAATACTCCACTTGCGTCTCTCGAAATTGTAGCAGAACCGCCCAGCCACTCTGTAAAAGGCAATTCTCCTGTTATTTGAAAGAAATCAGTGACCACGCCATCTACAATGTCTATGGCACAATTATTTATAATTCTGTCGTCAAGGAGCACTTCATTGAACGCAATACGCTTTTTTGTTCTTTTCATTGCCTATCAACAGATTGTACTTTCATCACCTTTGCTTTTGGCATTTTCATATCATTGACATTCGTCTGTGGCAACGGCCTTACTCTGTCAGCAGAATCTTTGGGGCTTTCGGAACCATTGACTGGCAATTCTGACTCTTTTGGTGTGACCACATGAAATCTCACAAACTGCACCTGGCTTATAAACATCAACTTTAGTGTATGTGAATCATCGTTGCCCCTGTTCAGATAAATGAAACCATCTATTGACTTGATATCGTTATTCTTATTCCCTGGAATCCTTAATTGGGATATTCCAGACATCCCAACACGATTCACATGAGTTGAGACACTGTCATTGTCATAATGAATTACAATATAGATTACAGCATCTTTCGAACCAGCTTGATAAACGAAATCGGTCATAAAGTTAAACAAAAAAGAGTCGCCACGTTTGAAAGTTGAATCTGCCTTTATAGTGAATGACATTTTATTATATGGAGGCATTGGCATAAGCACCATCGAGGTTGATTCACGCCAGATGTCAGCTGTGTCACCATCAGCTGTTAATTGCGAATACCTGCCGATTTCGCCATAAGATGCCCCAAGCCCCATTGCTTCGTTGCCGATACGCTCCGACAAGCTGACATAAATGTCATAAAGCCTGTCTGCATTTGTATAATAATATACCAAAGAAGAGTCAAAGTCTGCTTCCGAGATGCCATGCTTCTTTAATACGGCATGATAATATACATTTTTGTTATAAGAAATTTCTGAATAATCACGCCCTTGCACTGCCATTGCTTGCGCTATATAATAATCGTACAAAATATCTTCCATGTCATCAGGTTGTATATAACAGTTCGGAACTGTTGGTTTGCATGACAGTATAAACACTGTCACAATGGCACAGAGAAGAACCTGCACACAATATGCTATAAATTTCTTATTGGGCATTTTCATTATGCTTTCCTGCATTCGGCTTAATTGAAATATGACTTATCTCCTTTCTGTAAAACAAGATTAACAATATCACACCGACACTAATGCTAGAATCTGCAAAATTGAACACAGGACTGAAAAACACAAAATCGTCTCCACCGGCAAATGGAACCCACTGCGGCCATGTCGTTTCTATTATTGGGAAATAGAACATATCAACCACCTTGCCCGTAAGAAACGATGAGTACCCTGAGCCAAATGGAACAAAGAACGACGTATAGAACTCAGACGATGCGCTGAATATCAAACCGTAAAACATACAGTCTATCACATTGCCAACGGCACCTGCAACAACCATGGCAAGGCATACAATATAGCCGCTCTTCGCCTGTTGCCTTACCTGCAAATATAAATAATACCCTATAAAGGCAATGGCAATTAGCCTAAAAAGTGTAAGTGCAACCTTGCTTCCTATCTCCATTCCATAAGCCATGCCATTGTTCTCAATGAAACATATCTTGAACCAATTGGTAATGGTTATTGTCTCATGGAGGGTCATGTGTGTCTTAACCCATATTTTCAGAACTTGGTCAACCAAAAGAATGGCTATAATTATGAATATAGCCATTCTTCCTTTGTTCAATATTACGCTGCTCTTGCTCATTTCTTCCTGTTCTGCTTCGACTCAACACTCAGTGTTGCGTGTGGCACAGCGCGCAAACGCTCTTTGGGAATCAGCTTACCTGTCATGCGGTCAATACCGTATGTCTTGTTTTGTATGCGCACCAAAGCTGCTTCCAATCCTTGGATGAACTTTTGCTGCCTACTTGCCAACTGAATCAACTCCTCCTTGGTTTGTGTCGCACTACCCTCTTCAAGTATCTTATAAGTTGGTGATGTATCATCCACATCATTCCCATCTTGATTCATAAGCACACTCATCATCTGCTCATAGTCGCGTCTAGCCAAAGCGAGTTTGTCGTTGATGATTCCCCTGAACTCTTCAAGTTCTTCATCGCTATAACGTGTCTTTTCTGCCATAATAGTAATGTTATGTTATTAAACGGTCAAATTTTAAATCTTCACAATCTCTATTGTTGCCTTAATTCCATCAAGGTCATATTCCTCTCCGGCATTATCAGCAACACTGATATTATCGGCAAGAACTTGTGTCTTTATATAGTCGGCATAGTCGCCAATAGTATTTATTATGCGCTCATCTGGCGATATTACGACATTGATGCGGTCGGTAATTTCCAAGCCACTGTCCTTGCGAAGGTTCTGGATGCGGTTAATCAATTCCCGTGCAAGGCCTTCGCTACGCAAATCATCAGTAAGCTCGACCTCTAGTGCCACAGTTACGTTGCCATCGTTGCTTACAAGCCACCCTGGGATATCCTCGCTGATTATCTCCACATCGGCTGCGTCAACCTCAACACTCTGACCATTGATGCAATATATCGCTTTCCCGTTTTTCTCCAATGACGAAATCTCCTCCTGGGTCAACGCAGCCATCTTGGCAGCAACGTCTTTCATGAGTTTACCAAACTTCTTGCCCATCGTTCGGAAATTACACTTTACTTTCCTGACTAGCACACCGGCACCTTCGGCAAAGCGCAGTTCTTTAACATTTACCTCATTGAGAATCAATTCCTTAACTGCCACAATGTGATTCTTCTGTTCTTCATCTACTGCAGGAATCATTATTTCCTGTAGCGGCTGCCGAACCTTTATGTTAACTTTACGACGCAAAGCCAGCACCATAGACGTTATCTTTTGTGCCAACCCCATCCTTGCCTCAAGTCCTTTGTCAATATAACGCTCATCGGCCTCGGGGAACTTCGACAAATGTACCGAGCAGACATTGTCTCGATTTGTCGCGCTTATCAAGTCCAAATACAATTGGTCTGCATAGAACGGAGCGAAAGGTGCGAGTAACTTAGCAACTGTTTCGAGGCAAGTGTAAAGCGTTTGATAAGCAGACAACTTGTCATTGCTCATCTCCTTGCCCCAGAAACGCTTGCGATTTAAGCGAACATACCAGTTTGACAAGTCATCATTGACAAATGCATCAATAAGGCGGCCTGCCTTTGTCGGGTCATAATTGTCAAGTTCTTGCGTTACATTTTTAATCAACGAATGCAATACTGACAATATCCATCTGTCAATTTCTGGCCTTTCGGACAATTCGACATCTGACTGTGAATAATCAAAGCCATCGACATTGGCATATAGGCTGAAGAATGAATATGTGTTATATAAGGTGCCGAAGAACTTGCGCCGAACCTCGTCCACTCCGTCAGGAGAGAACTTAAGGTTATCCCATGGTTCTGAATTGGTGAGCATATAGAAACGCACAGGATCAGCACCATACTTCTCTATCATCTCAAAAGGATTGATAACGTTGCCAACATGCTTACTCATCTTGTTGCCCTTGGCATCAAGAACCAACCCGCTGGAAATGACATTCTTGAATGCCACGCTGTCAAATACCAACGTTGCGATGGCATGAAGGGTAAAGAACCAGCCACGCGTTTGGTCAACACCCTCATTAATAAAGTCGGCAGGGAAAGCCAACCGCCTGTCTATCAAGTCCTTATTCTCAAACGGATAATGAATTTGAGCATAAGGCATTGAGCCTGAATCAAACCAAACATCAATCAAGTCAGTTTCGCGTTTCATTGGTTTTCCTGTACTACTTACAAGTACAATGTCATCTACATATGGACGATGCAAATCCACACGGTCATAGTTTTCCTTAGAATAATCTCCAGGAACGAAACCTTTATCCTTGAAAGGGTTTGAATCCATCACCCCGGCAGCAACAGCTTTTTCCATTTCATCATAGAGTTCCTGCAGGCTACCGATGCATTTTTCCTCGCCATCCTCATCGCGCCAAATGGGCAATGGGGTTCCCCAGAAACGTGAACGCGACAAGTTCCAGTCATTAAGATTCTCCAGCCAATTCCCAAAACGTCCGGTTCCGGTAGATTCTGGCTGCCAGTTTATGGTCTTGTTCAATTCCACCATGCGTTCTTTACCAGCCGTTGATCGAATAAACCAACTGTCAAGTGGATAATAAAGTATTGGCTTGTCTGTGCGCCAACAATGAGGATAGTTATGCACTTGCTTTTCTATTCTGAATGCTGTTCCTGCCTGTTTCATCTCCATGCAGATAACAATATTCAAATCTTCAGCCTTACTTGCTGCGTTTTCGTCGTATTTTCCACCAACGTTAAACTCGGGCTTGTATGCATTTTTCACATAATCGCCAGCATGATGGCCATATGCTTCAACGTCAACGCAATTCTTGACAAAGTTAGTGTCAAGCTCATCAAGGCCATAATACTTGCCCTCCAAGTCGACCATAGGCCTTGTCTCGCCTTTTTTGTTTATGAGGAACAATGCGGGAATATGCGCTGCCGCTGCCACATGTGCATCATCTGCGCCAAACGTTGGAGCGATGTGTACAATGCCGGTACCGTCCTCGGTCGTCACGTAATCACCGGAGATTACGCGGAATGCCATTTCTTCAAGATCTACGAAGCGCTCTTTCCCGTTTTCGCCAACAAATACTTTCTCTGGATGAGCAGCTGCGTAATCATTAGCAAAGTCAGCAGCATGGACTCCTATGTTCTGGCAAGGCTTGACCCATGGCATAAGCTGAACATACTTCATACCGACAAGCTCTGTACCCACATAAGTTCCTATGATTCGATATGGCACGACCTTGTCGCCATGCTTATAACCTTCCATTGGCTTGTCTTTGCCTTCGGGCGGCAGGTATGATGCTAAGCATTCTTCAGCCATTATGATGGTTATTGGCGCATCGCTGTACGTGTTATATGTTTGCACCGCAACATACTTGAAACTAGGCCCCACACACAATGCCGTGTTTGAAGGCAGTGTCCAAGGCGTAGTGGTCCACGCGGCAAAATAAGCCTCCCCCCACTCTGTCCATTCTGCCTTTGGGGCTACAATCTTAAAGAGTGCTGTAGTGGTAGTGTCTTTAACATCGCGGTAGCAACCGGGTTGGTTTAGCTCATGTGAGCTAAGGCCAGTTCCGGCGGCAGGTGAATATGGTTGTATGGTGTATCCTTTGTACAAGAGTCCTTTTGTGTGCAACTGCTTGAGCAGCCACCACAATGTCTCTATGTACTTGTTGTCGTATGTGATATAAGGATTGTCGAGATCTACAAAATAGCCCATCTCCTCTGTAAGCCTACGCCACTCTGCTGTGAATTTCATCACATTCTCACGGCACTTGTGGTTATAATCCTCTACAGATATATATTTGGCAGACTCTTTGTTGTCAATATCAGCCTTGGTTATGCCAAGCTCCTTTTCAACCCCAAGTTCAACTGGTAATCCGTGGGTATCCCATCCGGCCTTACGGCGAACCTGAAAACCTTTCATTGTCTTGTATCGGTTGAATGTATCCTTAATGGCACGGGCGAAGACATGGTGTATTCCTGGATTGCCGTTGGCTGAAGGAGGGCCTTCAAAGAATATGAATTGGGGACATCCTTCACGCTCTTCGACGGACTTACGGAAAACGTCGTTCTCATTCCATCGCTCAAGAACTTCCTTATTTACTTGAGTTAGGTTCAAGCCTTTATGCTCGGCGAATTTCTTTGCCATTTGTCTTAATTATATATTGAATATGTGTGAGCCGCAAAGTTAATATATTTTTTTTAGTAACCCAAATAAAATCACCATTTTAATATAACATTACAACAGCACCAATTTACATGAAACCTATGGAGCTGAATCCACACGGATTACACATGCCGCTAAGCAATCCTTAAGCAGCAATCTTAAAACATTTTGACAAAAGGTGCGCATCTCCCCGCTTTTGCCGTATCACCATGCAGAACGGTGCATTACATGCTCACGAACAGCCCGTTTCACCCGTTCATGGGCCACATCTTGTAACGCAATATATAACAGTATGATTATCAGCACATTATGCTCTAAAACCGAAAGTGAAAATAATTCTTACAAAGTTGGAAGGGGTGCTGGTATGTTTGGAATTATTTTGCAAACAAAAAAATGATAATCCCGCATATACCATGCAGCTTTATGCTGTTGAAAATTTAACAGCTACAAGACACAAGCGGGATTACCATGAGCTGCGACGCAGAAGTTTTGCTTTTTCAGTTCCAATTATTCACACACAGAACTTTCAAAAGCAAGACATCTGCCCCGCAACATACTGCCTATGACACCACAAAGCCATATGGCATACTGTTCTTATCCCCCCAAAAATATGTATGTTTACATAGTGAGGCTATTTCTATACCATTCAAAGAGCAACTTGACTCCTTCGTCTATCTCAACCTTATGAGTCCATCCAAGTGAATGGAGTTTAGATACATCGATTAGCTTACGCGGAGTGCCATCTGGTTTGGACTTGTCAAAATTCACTGTTCCCATGAAGCCAACAGCTTTGACAACAAGCTCTGACAATTCACGGATAGTAAGTTCCTTTCCTGTACCAACATTAATGTGGCAGTTGCGAATTTCACCCAGTTCAGGTATAGCACCTCCACGGCCGGAACTATTATTCCTGTCAACCGCACCGTCTGCTGTTGCCCCATAAAACACTGAAGAGTACTTCTCAACACCTATGATTTCTTTAAAGTCTACATTCAATAAAACATGGACGCTTGCGTCAGCCATGTCTTCACTCCACAGGAATTCGCGCAATGGACTGCCTGTTCCCCAAAGTGTCACTGCATTATTCTCTATTCCGTATTTTGACAATACGCTTAAAATTTCATCATCAGAATTATGGCCAGTGATGTTTTCTACCGGGCGCACATCCATATCACGCCTTATGCTCTGCCAATCATTGTCATGAATAAGTTTTGCCAAATAAACCTTGCGCATCATTGCCGGCATGACATGGCTGTTTTCCAAGTGGAAATTGTCGTTAGGGCCATAAAGATTAGTGGGCATTACGGCAATATAGTTTGTGCCGTATTGCAAATTATAGCTTTCACACATCTTTAGGCCAGCAATCTTTGCAATTGCATACTCTTCGTTGGTATATTCAAGAGGCGATGTGAGCAATGCATCTTCACGCATAGGCTGCGGCGCGTTCTTTGGATATATGCAGGTAGAGCCAAGGAAAAGTAATTTTTTCACGCCATGCGCGTAAGCTTCGCTGATGACATTGCATTGGATTTTCATGTTCTGCATAATGAAATCAGCCCTATATAGCGAATTGGCCATGATGCCACCAACAAACGCTGCCGCAAGGACAACTGCATCAGGTCGTTCCTCGTCAAAGAATTTCCTGACAGCAGCCTGCTCCGTCAAATCAAGTTCATGGTGCGTCTTGCCAATAAGATTATTGAAACCTCTTTTCTTGAGGTTATTCCATATAGCTGACCCGACAAGACCACGATGGCCAGCCACATATATCTTTGAATCTTTGCTTAGTGTCATTGTGCTTACAATAATGTAATACTCTTTACAATGTAATTATTGGCCCCATATGTTATTTACACATATAAGAACTGCAAAATTTCATAAAGCCGCAGGCGGTTTCACCCCCTGCGGTTTTATGCCTATTCAGCGACTTGGGCCTTGAGAAACAACTTCCTTACAAATTTCATGTCATGTTTCACCATTATCTTTACCAATTGCTCAAAACTTGTCTTGCGAGGGTTCCAACCAAGGCTCTGCTTTGCCTTGGTGGGGTCGCCAAGAAGTTGGTCAACCTCTGCGGGACGGAAATACTTCGGGTCAACTTCAACCAGCACTTTTCCTGTTGCCTTATCTATACCCTTTTCGTCAATCCCTTCACCAGTCCATTCTAGTTCAATACCAACTTCACTGAATGCAAGTGTGGCAAATTCACGTACAGTATGATACTCCCCGGTGGCAATGACGAAGTCGTCTGGTTGGGGCTGTTGCAATATGAGCCACATACATTCTACGTAGTCTTTTGCATACCCCCAATCACGCAAAGAATTCAAGTTACCCAGATAGAGCTTGTCTTGATATCCTTGGGCAATACGTGATGCAGCAAGAGTTATCTTACGAGTTACGAAGTTCTCACCCCTTCTTTCGCTTTCATGATTGAAAAGAATGCCATTGCAACAATACATCCCATACGACTCTCGGTAATTTTTCATTATCCAGTAACCATAAAGTTTTGCCACTGAATATGGTGAGCGAGGATAGAACGGGGTGGTCTCTTTTTGCGGCACTTCTTGTACTTTCCCAAACAGTTCTGAAGTTGACGCTTGATATATACGGCATGATTTTTCAAGCCCACAGATACGTACAGCTTCAAGCAGGCGCAATGTACCAACGGCGTCAACATCTGCAGTGTATTCAGGAACATCGAACGACACTTTGACATGGCTTTGTGCTGCCAAATTATATATTTCTGTTGGCTTTGTTTCGCCTATGATGCGTATGAGCGAAGAAGAGTCGGTCATGTCTGCCCAATGCAGATTTACGAGCCTGGCCTTTTTCATGTCACGTACCCATTCATCAAGGTACAAATGCTCAATTCGCCCTGTATTGAATGACGATGAACGACGGAGCAGCCCATGAACTTCATATCCTTTCTCGATAAGGAATTCTGCCAAATACGATCCGTCTTGTCCGGTTATTCCAGTAATAAGAGCAATCCTTTTTCCCATTGTGATAATATATGTATGAAATTAATATTTACTCATTGCCTGAGAATTGTTTTATTCTCTGTTCTTCGGATAACTTGCATATCAGTAGAGTGTTGTCTTTTTCTGCAATGATATAGCCATCAAGGCCTTGGATGACAACCTTGCTCTCTTGCGTTGTATGCACAATGCAGTTACGGCATTCAAAGAGGTTTATGCCCTTGCCGATGCAGCTATTGCCATACAAGTCTTTTTTAGTATGTTCAAGGAGCGACCCCCATGTTCCTAAATCACTCCATCCTAAATCAGCTGGACATACAAAAATCTCCTCGGCTTTTTCCATTATGGCATAATCTACAGATATGCTTTCGCATTGTGGGAAACATTTATCAATGGCAGTCTGCTCGTCAGCAGTTCCGTATACAGAAGAAAGAGCTTCAAACGTCTTTGCCATCGAAGGCTGGTAAATCCGAAATGCATTGGTAATTGTGCTTATGTTCCAAATGAAAATTCCTGCATTCCAAAAATACGACTTTTTCTGGATGTACTGTAGGGCAGTTTGTTGATCTGGCTTTTCGCGGAAAGAGTCTACTCTAAAAATCTCCTTATTCCTCAACGAACTTGTCGACATATCTGCTTGAATATAACCATATCCTGTCTCTGGGCGTGTCGGTTGGATGCCCAGCGTCACAATTGCGTCTGTTTCTGCTGTGAAATCCAGGCACATCTTTATTACCCTCGTAAATTCTGCATTATTCATCACAATGTGGTCACTGGGCGATACCACGATATTGGCAAGCGGATCCTTTGACTTGATTTTCCAGCTGACATATGCAATGCATGGAGCAGTATTGCGGCGACAAGGCTCGCAAAGAATGTTACTTTCTGGCACATCCGGTAATTGTCTCTTGACAATTGATGCATAGTTTTTATTTGTTACCACCCATATGTTTTCAGGACGGCAAACATCACAAAATCTATCTTTGGTCAATTGCAGCAATGATTTCCCAACCCCAAGCACATCGATGAACTGCTTCGGGTAGTCTGTAGTGCTCATCGGCCAAAAACGGCTTCCGACACCACCAGCCATAATTACTACGTGATTGTTTCTTTCTGCCATAGGTCAAAATGTTTATTGGTTGTAGTGCATTTGATTATCTATATTGTTGCATTGCTGCATTATTGTATGTCATGAATTTGCAGTCATGGAATCAAACCTTATCATCATGAGGCAATACCAGTACTTTTATCATGGTCGTTATTAGCACTTATGATTTTATTTAAATAGTCATTTAGCCCAATGCCTCCAGGAACAACATTGGCTAATACTGTTGTGGCTTCAGTTTTGTTGTACGTCAATGCTTTCTTGAAATAGAACAAGAACTCATCAATGTTTTGCATTTCCCAACAGCACAGTGCCATATAGGCATACCCGTCCGTCGTATTGGGGAAAGTGGAAAAATACATCTTGAACATCCTGTATGCCACTTCCGTATATTTATTGTCCATAAGAGAGACAATGACCCTCAACATGACATTTGGTGAACATGACGATTTAATCACCGCCTTGCGAAACATGGCTTCTGCTTCAGATGCCCTTCCCGCCTCAAGCAATATATGCCCACGAACGACAAGGTGCTCCACACATTCTTCTGCATCATCTTCGGCTATTGGCACCATGTCAATATATTCAATGGCTTTCCCGTTTATTCCCAATGAACTGTAAACCAACGCCATTGCTTCATGAATCTGAGATAAATATCCACTCGAAGCACTTTGTGCTTGCCTTTCTGCTTTACGCAGATGGGCAAGTGCATCATCATAATGTGCAAGATGAAGCAATGTAGTTCCGACATTCAATTCGCCATATCCGTCTTTGGGGGCTATTTCGTTATACCGCCGGTAATATTCAAGAGCCTGCTCAAAGTTACCTAAACGGTATAGGCTACTGGCCTTTATGAACAAACCACTTGCGTCATGTGGGTTCAATGCAAGAGCATATTCACAACTAGTAATGGCGTCATTATATGACTCACTTTGGTTTTGCGCATTTGCCAATGACACCCAGTATCCTGCGGTCCGTGGGCTCTTGTCTATCAATTTCTCATAGATTGCCACAGCTTCTGTATATCTGCCAAGGCCCAACAATGCCTTACCTCTCATGTCGAGGCATTCTTCCCCATCCGGGTCACTACATTCAGCCAACCATTCATACGCCTTGTCATATACACCATAGTCAAGATACATACCCGCCGTGTCATATATGAAATCCTCATGTTCCGCATACTCCAATGTTGGAAAAACTTCATTAAGGTATGCCTCCGCTTCATCAATGCTGTCCTGGGCTACCATTATCTCTGCCTTCAGGCATTTATAATCATAGTCATCCTTGTCGATTATTTCATCGGCTATGTCTTTTGCAGATTTTATGTCCTCCTCAGCCAGAGCTTCCCTTGCTTTGTACACAAGCGGCAAAGTTGCACTTGGATCGAATTCCAAGGCAGCATCCACAGCTGCCGATGCCTTATCCCTCAAGCCGACCATATTGTAATAGTCGGCTATGTCGATAAGGTCATCGGTGTCCATGAATATAGCTTGCCTTTTACTGACGGCCTCTTCATAGGCTGCAAGAATGGCCTTAAACTCATTGCTGTCGAAATATTCGTCGCCTGTGTGCATCATTTGTTGATTTTTGCCCATGTGTCTTTAAGACCAACAGTCCTGTTGAACACTAGCCTTTCAGGCTTGGTATCAAGATCGGGCGTAAAATATCCTATGCGCTGGAACTGCAGGAAATCGCCTGGCTGTTTCGTGGCTGCATAATCTTCCACATAGCAGTTTGTGAGAACCTTGAGTGAATCGTGGTTTAACAACTCGTGGAAGTCGCGTTCGTCTGATGCCGTGTTTTCAACAGAGAACAACCTGTCATAAAGCCTAACTTCTGCAGGACGACAATGCTTTGTGCTGAGCCAGTGGAGCGTTCCCTTCACCTTGCGGTTTGCCCCCTCCATGCCTGTCTTGCTGTTAGGGTCGTATTCTGCGTATATTTCCTCAATTTCGCCATCTGAAGTTTTCTTACAGCCTGTACATTTTATTATGTATGCATTCTTCAGCCTTACTTCTTTCCCCGGAGACATACGGAAAAACTTTTTCGGCGCATTTTCCATGAAATCCTCACGCTCAATCCACAGTTCGCGGCTGAATGTGATTGTATGAGTTCCATCGCTTTCGTTTTCCGGATTATTCACGGCCACCATCTCTTCCGTTTGTCCTTCAGGATAATTGGTTATGATGAGTTTTACGGGGTTAAGCACAGCCGACACACGGCAGGCACGCTTGTTTAAATCGTTGCGCACAGATGCCTCAAGCAACGCATAGTCATTGAGGGCATCGAATTTTGTGTATCCTATAGAGTCAATAAAGTCCCTTATGCTCTGCGCAGAATATCCACGGCGCCTCATTCCGCATACAGTAGGCATACGCGGGTCGTCCCATCCATTGACCAACTTCTCGTCTACAAGCGTATGCAATTTGCGCTTGCTCATTACGGTATAGGTCAAGTTAAGCCGGTTAAATTCTATCTGCCTCGGACGGTAGTCGGTATCATGGCCTCTTTCGTGCTCATATTCCTTGAGGAGGTCTATGAATTTATCGTACAAGGGGCGGTGAGGAACAAACTCCAATGTGCAGATAGAGTGTGTTACACCTTCAAAGTAGTCACTTTGCCCGTGGGCAAAGTCATACATTGGATATGCATGCCACTTGGTTCCTGTACGATGATGTGGGGTGTGGATGATACGATAAATCACAGGGTCTCTGAAATGCATATTTGGATTTGCCATATCAAGTTTGGCACGTAACACCATTGAACCTTCCTTGGCCTCAGCAGTGTTCATCCTTTCAAACAATTCCAGATTCTCCTCAACCGGCCTGTCGCGGTATGGACTGTTGGTGCCAGGTGTCGTTGGGGTGCCTTTTTGTGCTGCAATCTGTTCTGACGTCTGTTCATCAACGTATGCCAAACCTTTCTTTATGAGCCATAAGGCAAAATCCCATAATTGCTGAAAATAATCGGATGCATAGTAAACATTGCCCCACTCAAACCCAAGCCACTTGATGTCATTGAGTATTGAATCCACGTACTCCGTGTCTTCCTTGGAAGGGTTTGTGTCATCAAACCTGAGATTACATATACCTCCATTCCTTTTGGCCACGCCGAAGTCCATGCATATGGCTTTGGCGTGGCCGATGTGGATATACCCGTTCGGTTCAGGCGGGAAACGTGTTTGTATCTTTCCGCCGTTTTTGCCTTCTGCCAAGTCGGACTCTACTATCTGTTCAACGAAACTCAAACTTTTCTTCTCCTCGTTGTCTGTGACGTTCTTGTCTGCCATTTGTTCGTATGCTTTATTATCTAAAAATCATAAACGTGTTTGCAAAGATACGAAATTAATTCATATTCTACATTTGGCAGTGTGGATTTTTGTATGTGCTGCATAATAAATTGATTCGATGCATAAATTTATGGCCAGTGCTCATTGGCCGATATTTGTATGCTGCCAAGAAGCATTGTTGCTTTTCACACACATTATTTGTTGATGGAAATTTGCAACAGGCGTTGCGTCTTTAACACCTTTAACTTAATCAGCACAATGCGGCAACCTTGATTTATCATACATAAAATCAGCACGTTGCGATAAAATATTATTGTTATAGTTAAATAGTTCATTTAAGCTTTCAATATAGCCTGTTTGGCCCGTCAATATGGCCCAAACAAGCTACTCAAATGGCCGGTTTTCTAAAATAGTTTGTGAATGGATTAATTTGTTTGCACATATTTAACCCTGCAAAGAGCTAAGCTACATCAAAAAAACTATGGCATTTTTTTGCCTTTTGCCACATGGCAAGTAGTCTTTGCCGCAATGTACCTTTGAAAATATATATTAAAAAGAGCAAACTATTTTGGCATTAAACTAGGATTTGCTTATTTTTGTAAGCATTATTTGGGATAATAACTTTCTGTAGGCGTGAAAGCTTTGAAACATTGTATAAACAAAAGGATAGTTTTGGTATGAAAAAACTTGTTTTTGCCATATTCATCATGGCACTGCTTATGTCATGCGTAAATACTGCACGGTTAACGTATTTCCGAGACATTCACCCAGACAGTGCCGTAACAGTAACACCACAACACGAAATAAGACTTTTGCCAGGTGACAAAATCTCTGTCGTTGTAAACAGCAAGGACCAAAAACTTGCAAGCTTATTCAACTTGTCAAATGCCCCAGTTGGCAATGCAAATGGCAACAATGACGCGATTGTACCATATAGCTCATTACAATATACAGTCGACGCTTCTGGCAACATTGATTTCCCGGTTATGGGAACGATTCGTGTTGGCGGGCTAACACGCGATTCGGTAGCCAAGCACATCAAATCGCTGCTTGTAGGGCAACTGTTGCTCACTGATGCCGTTGTAAACGTGGAGTTTGCAAACTTATATGTATCTGTGCTAGGCGAGGTTCGTTTGCCAGGCCGCTACCCAATCAAGCGCGACTGGTTCACCATAATAGATGCAATAAGCATGGCAGGCGACCTTACGACTAACGGAGACAGAGCTCATGTCCTGGTAATGAGGCGCGAGGGAAATTTGCGCAGAGCATATCGCATAGATATGCGGTCGGCAGAAAAACTATATTCATCACCTGCATACTATCTCCGTCAAGGCGATGTAGTGTATATTGAGCCGCTAAGGGCCAAACGTGGTGAGTGATTTTATTTTGCAAAACCAACAAACGATTTTCAGCACTTAAGACTTTATGGAAGATAATAACAATAGCAATAACACCCCGACAACAGAAGAGACCTCTATACTGAACTTGCGTGAGATAATTTTGCAGTGCCTCAAACATTGGAGATGGTATGCAGCAACAGTTGGAGTTGCCATTGTTACGGCGTTTATTTACATAAAGGCCACGCCACCAACATATAAGCGCGATGCCTCTATCATGGTGCTTGATGCCGGCGCCGAATCATCTGCTCTTGGCAAGATGCTTGCCGACTTCACAGACATGGGCTTCACATTTTCTGACAAGTCAAATGCCAACAACGTCATGGCTGCCCTGCAATCGCCAGATGTCATGCGTGAGGTAGTTACGAGTCTGGGCATCGACGTAACCTACACATCTCCTGCTGCGCTTTACGATGTAACCTTATATGGCAAAACATTGCCAGTGGAAGTAAAATTCCGGGATGTCAAGCCTGAGGAAACCGCCTCAATGAGTCTCGTAATAAATGATGACGGCTCGGTTATCATGAGTGATTTTTCCAAGGACGGCAAGTCTGTCAGCTCGGACAACTTGCGCTGCCTTGTAGGGCAGACCGTAAGTACCCCGTTGGGGGCTGTGTCCATAAGCCCCACTGAACATTATGCAAAGGCAAAACAAGATTTTCGGAGCATAAATGTTGATAAAATCAGCATAAACACTGCGGCCAGTCGCTTTCTGGGCAATCTCTCCGTGTCACTTGCCGACAAGAAATCGACAATCCTCAACCTGTCCTACACAGACCTTTCTACAGAACGCGCCGAAGACATACTCAACTCCATAATCAACACTTACAACGAAGTTTGGGTCAAGAACCGCAGCCGTGTATCGAACAGTACGGCGCGATTCATTGATGAACGACTTGCCATCATCGAGCGTGAACTGGGCCTTGTCGATGCAGACATTGCTAACTATAAAAGCAAGAACCTCGTTCCTGACATAGAAACAGCATATACGCTCTCAATGGAACGCGCAGACAAGAACTCGGCTATGCTCCTTGACCTTAACACTCGGCTTGCCGTAGCCCGCTATATACGCAACTACATCGTTGACAATGCCAACAACGAGCAGCTCATACCTGTTGACCTGGGACTTGACAATGACAAAATTGACGCGCAGATAGAAAGCTACAATGCAATACAACTAGAACGCAACCAAATGATGGCCAACAGCGGGAGCCAAAACCCTCTAGTGCGCGACATGGACAAACAGTTGGCGCAAATCCGCAGAGCCATTGTCTATTCCATGGACAATATGATATTATCACTGTCAACGCGTATAAGCCACTTGCAGAACGACGAACAGAAAACCTATACAAACATATCTGCCAACCCATCGCAGGAGCAGTTCTTGCTTACAGTTGAGCGGCAACAAAAGGTAAAGGAGGCCTTATATCTCTTCTTGTTGCAAAAACGCGAGGAAAACGAGCTGGCACGCGCATTTAACGCTGACAACACCCAAGTGATAAAATCACCAACAGGCAGCGACGCCCCCATCGCGCCTAGGACTACAATCATAATGCTCATAGCCTTTGTTGCAGGCCTGGCTCTGCCAACAATTGCCATATACGGTTTAATGTCTTTGGACACTACTGTACACAGGCGGCGTGACGTAGAGTGTGACACTGCTGCACCTATTCTCGGCATACTCCCTTCATGCCCAGGCCGCCCGGCTGCAGGGTTGTTGGCCATATTGGGAATCGAACGCATTACACACTTAGCCTGCCACATAATGGTTTCGCCTGGGCATTCAGATGCCATTGGTGAGGCACTGCGTGTGCTCCGTGTCAACTTTGATGCCTTTCTCGGCGCAAACAGTGAACACAGCATTACTATTGTGACATCACTGGATGACAATGTTGGCAAAACGTTCGTCACTGCAAACCTAGGTGCTCTCATTGCCATGAGTGGGAGGCGCACACTTATTATTGATGGCAATTTAAGGCATCCTTCGCTATCAAATTTAGCAAAAGGCCATAAGCGAGGCTTGGCAGAATTATTGCGCGACCCGTCACTGGCAATAGAGGATGTAATTTGCGAAAGCGCGGTTTGTCACTTGCTTCACATACTGCCAGCCGGCATTACAGAAGCCAATCCCATAGAATTGCTCATTCGTGATGCCCTGTCTACGATTGCTGCAAAACTATGCAGCCTATACGATTGCGTGCTCATCGACAGCCCTGCGCTATCGCAAATGGCCGACACAACCCTGTTGGCGCAAATTGCCCAAAGCACCATCGTGGTTTTACGTGCAGGACAGACGCCACGCTCTTCAATATCAAATATTGAAAGACTGCGGCAATCAGGCCACTTTGGCAATGTGGCAATTGTTATAACCGACTCACCTGGCCATGGTGGCTGTGCATGATATGCCTACATGATATTTTTCCTGTACATGATGAGGCCGCCTTTCTTAAATTGTTTAATGTGTATGGGCATTATTGATATTTGGTGTAAATGCGAACGCCTCCCACTTCACAGTGGGAGGCGTTGCTCAATAGGTATTAGCCGTTTAAGGTAAAAAGATTGTATTCAGGATAACGTTGGCAAAGGTAGTTATTTCTAAACTTACATGCAAATTTTTTTTTATGTTATATAACATGTTTGTGAATTTTATTTAGATTCAGCCTAAAACAGACATCAAAAATCATCATACCCACCCAAGTTAAGCAATAAATGCACAAGCAAACACCAGATGAAGTTTATATGTGAGACTTAATCAAAAGTGTAATGTTCTTCACTTCTTATTGCAAAACCAGCACTACATATCAATTCTATTTTATAACATGAGAAATCCTCTGTCCAAAGAAAAGCTACCGGCATTTCTGAATACCCAGAACGTTAAACAATTACTGTCCGCCAAGACTATTTAGCGGACAGTAATTTATTGGGCAAACGTTAAGCAATCAGAGATTGAGGGATTTCTTTATTGCTTCAATCTTTACTTCTGCATCTGCACTGCAACGTGCGTAGCAATTTGGGCATTTCATTGTGCTATCCTTGACCTCAATGTAAAATTTAATCTTAGGTTCTGTGCCGGATGGACGCACACTGACTTTTGTGCCGTCTTCGCAGAACCACTGTAAAACGTTGCTTGTAGTGGGCATGTCAAGCTTCGTCTTTTCGCCATTCGCAGTTGTCTGCTCCAAAGATTGGTAATCTTTCCATATAATGATTTTACTGCCACCCAGCTCTTTTGGAGGATTGTTCCTGAAATTTGTCATCATCTGCTTGATCTCATCCGCCCCTGTTTTGCCTGGTTTCACAACATTCACGGTGAATTCTTTTGAGAAGCCGTATTCAATGTATATATCCATGAGTATGTCATAGAGAGTCTTGCCTTGGTCTTTTGCATAAGCACAAATCTCAGCAAGAAGAGAACAAGCTGAAACGGCATCTTTGTCACGAACAAAGTCCTCTGCAAGGAACCCATAGCTTTCCTCGCCTCCGCCAATATATTGCTGTTTCCCCTCTGAGAGTGCCATTTCGCGGGCAATCCACTTGAAGCCAGTATAACAATCTCGCATCTCGATACACTGTTTGTCGGCAATCTTGCGTATCACTTCTGTTGTGACAATTGTCTTTACTATGTAATCACCAGCTTTCATCAGGCCTTTAGCCTTGCGGTTTGTTATTATATAGTATAAGAACAGCAAGCATGTCTGATTACCATTAATGAGAATCCATTCTCCTTTGTCATTCTTGCAAGCCATCCCTACGCGGTCGGCATCAGGATCACTGGCCATCACAATGTCTGCGTCAATTTCTTTTGCATCCCGCAATGCTAAAGACAAAGCCTCTCCATTTTCTGGGTTCGGTGATACCACGGTTGGAAAATCACCACTCTTCACCATCTGTTCCTTTACACAGTGTACATTTTCAAATCCCCACAAATTCAACGACTGAGGGATTAGCATCATGCCTGTACCATGGAGCGGCGTATACACGATTTTAAGATCTTTCTGCCGTTTGATGACCTCGGGGTCAATACAAATTTCTTTAATCCGATTGAGGTATACTTCGTCAATCTCTTTACCTATGGTAGTAATGAGTTGTTTGTTTCCATTGAACTTAACATCAGCAATCTTTACCTTGTTGACCTCATCTATTATGCCCGTATCATGTGGTGCAAGCACTTGTGCTCCATCTTCCCAATATGCTTTATATCCATTGTATTCTTTCGGATTGTGACTTGCCGTTACGTTGACTCCAGCTTGACACTTCAAGTATCGTATTGCAAATGAGCACTCAGGTGTTGGGCGCATATCATCAAACAAATAAACCTTGATCCCATTTGCTGAGAAAACATCGGCAACCGTTTCCGCAAACAAACGGCTGTTGTTGCGGCAATCGTGGCAAACAACAACTGATATTTCTGCCTTATCGGAGAAATTCTTGCGTAGATAGTTGGCAAACCCCTGTGTTGCCATTCCTACTGTATAAATGTTCATACGGTTGCTCCCGGCTCCCATTATGCCTCTGAGACCACCCGTGCCAAATTCCAAGTCTTTGTAAAAACTTTCTATGAGTTCCGTCTTGTCCTCATTTGACAACATCGCCTTAACCGCCTCTTGTGTTTGAATGTCAAAAGATGGGGTTAGCCATTGCTGTGCTTTAGCCTCGCATTGGGCAATAAGTTGTTCATTATTCTCCATAATTTTTGCAATTTTAGTATATAGTATTACTTTCACAAAGGTAAAGAAAATATGCAAAATAACGGCATACGAATGATGTTTTTTGTTTTTTTTAGCAATATATGAAATTATTCGAATTTGCTTTTGTAAATATGAAATATCCAATCTGCCCATGCTTGCCAATGCGCAATTAAAGCCTGGCCACTGCTCCACGGCTCCTGCATGCACATATCGCAGTGCGAAACCGCCCGTTTCGCGCTGCGGTATGGCCTGTTCCAGCCGCCAATACGACCTGTTTCAGAATGCGAAACAAACGTTTCGCAACCCACTGAAAGTCTGGCTGTTAGCAAGAATGCCCCTTATGGCTGTCTTTGACATAAAAGTATAGGTGGCGGCCAGTGCCCATAGGCGGACATGGGGCGTATGGGCTGTTTGCGGATATACACATTTGTAAGTATCAAAAAGTACAAATGTGAGTAAAGTTTCAATTAATTCTAACTATAATATGTGTCGATCAATTTTTCTCATTAAGCAGAGCATCAATTTCATCAAACTCCTTGCCCATGTTAAGCATTAAATATAATCTGTACAAAGCGGGGCCCCACTTGTCCTTTGCTTGTGGTGCAAGTTTACGATATTGCTCCATATAAGGCAAAGCCTTTCGGTAAAGGGCTTTCAGCCCTGCCCTTCCTTGCCTTGACTTTTCTTTGCGAATCAAGGCAAGCCCTTTATTTATATAGGCAGTTCCAACATTGTAATACGCATCTGGTAGTGTGTCGTTTAAATTGATAAGAGTTTCTCCGACTTTGATACATTCATCATAACATCCTTTATTAAGTAAAACAGTTGATTTAGCAAACAAAAAAAGTGTATTGTCGTCATCAGCCTCCAAGGCTTTATTTACTGTATATAGCGCACTGTCAAGTTCATTGTCTGTTGTATAACAATCCATCAAATGCGAGAAAAAATATGGCGAGTCTTTATATTTGTCAAAACCTGTTTTTAACAAATGCCGATATTTGTCTTTCTCCCCTAATATGTTGTATGCTGTAGAAACATACACAAGTGCAGCTCTGTGTGTTGTGGTATCTTTTAATGCGACATCTGCATACATCAGCGTTGAGTCAGGGCTGTTAAGTTTGAAACCGCAATAAGTTGCCCAGAATGCCGCATTTGGCATCTTGGGGTCAGTTTCCCAATACTTATACTTATCAAATAATGGTTGTTTGCCACAATTCAAATATGCATCAAAGAAAGAAAATGCTGTCTTGAAATCTTTTTTCCTAATGTAATATGCACCACCAAAATATAGATTGGGGCGGTATGAGTTTAGTTCTGCGGCATGTTTATCGCGGTAATCAAGTTTTTTGCCTTTGTTCCCATTTAGGGTCATGTCAACAGAATCCAATGTTTCCAATATGTTGAACATTTTTTTTGTAAGGTTGAAAAGCATGGAAGTGTCATATTTTTCTTTTAGATAAAGTTTCTCATTTCCTGCTTCATATTGCTTTGAGACAGCTTGATAAAGAATTAAATATATCTTCGGATTCATCCTGTTAGACGAATCCTTAGACAATAAATCTTCCATCAGCTTCTCTGCTTTGTCAAAGTCCTTACCACTTTTTAGATAAGACCGTGCTTGAGACATCTCCTTGCGTTGACCCCTCAAGCACGGTAATACTGATAGCAAGAGAAGCGTTGTTAATATTATCTTACGCTTCATCTTTAATTTAAATTACTTACTTTTTACCCACCAAAGACTCCATCTCGGCAGACTTTGCTTTGTCTCCGAGATTGTAGTATATCTGATACAGAGGATATGCCCAGTCTACACTCTGGCGATTGGGGTCTATTTCACGAGATTTCTCCAAATACACCTTAGCCTCAGCCAATATGGCTTTAACTTTATTTGCATTTTCAGTAGTTAGTCCGCCTGTCTTCTTGTCGGCAAGTTTGTCCTTAAGTTCAATAGCTTTTTGGTTGAGACATACACCTGCGTTAAATATGACTTGAACAAATGTTGGATCTATCTCAGCTGCTTTCTTATACGAAGCCACTGCTTCGTCCCATTTACCGGTATTCATCTCAACTTCGCCTTTCAGTGCCCATGTCATCTTGTTGTTCGGGTCTTTTGCTATTTCCTCCTCTGCCCATTGCTTCATTTCAGCCTGGCGGCCAGGTTTGGAATAATAGTCCATCAAGAGGTTGAAATAACGCTGCTCAGCAGGGAACTTGGCATGTAAGTCCTTAATTGTTGCAAGATATGCAAGTGAGTCTTCTTTTGTCTTTGCACCGTCTTTTTGGGCAAAGAGAATTATCTCGTTAGCTTCCTTTGCCTTAGCTGAATCCTGTGCAGCCAGCTTGGCATACTTGGTGGCAGTAGCGTAGTCTTTCAAGTTGTAAGAAGAAAGGCCTATATAATAGCATACTTCAGAGCGATATTGGTCATTTGACATATCTAAACCCGTGAAGAGAGGATCCTCTGCACTATCAATGTACAGTTTCCAATCTTTTACTGCTGCCTCCAGGTTCTTGTTATTGTATTCATATAACCCAGCACTTATTACAAATGGGCGAGACATATAAAACTTCTTTCCGTTTGTTTCGCGGAAACGTATTTTCACCTTGCCTTTTTCATTTGGCTGACGGTCATACTCATCACATTTCAATGCTGCCTCAAGCGAAGCAACCATGGCCCTGTGCATTGCGGCCGTGTCATAAGGAGTTGTTGTGTTGTTTTCCTTATTAGCCTGTTCTGCCTGCTGCCCCTTCATGAAAATCTGATATTGGATTTCACTCATTACATTCCACGCTTCTGCCATGTCTTCTGTTTGGGCTGATGTAAGGGCTGGCGTGATTGTGGTCACGGCTTGTTCCAATTCACCTTTGTCGCACAATTTCTTGGCTTGCTTAACCAAGTCATCTTGTGCAAAAGCAGTTGCAGACATTGCTGCCAAAGCTGCCATAATCATCACTTTTTTCATCGTAATATAAATTTAGTTTGACATTAATTACTCATGTTTGCTACTCTGCATTGTGTTCGTTGTCTGTTTCTGGCTCATTGGCCATGTCAACACTATCTGAAAGTGCAACATTCTCAGACTCACGGGCATCCGATTGTTGGCCATCATCACCGTCAGTACCAAATCCATCAAGTCTTTCTTGCTCAACAACTTCCTCATCGCTGGCACTCATAACCTTGCAAACGCTGGCAATGGTATCGTTTTTCTTTGTGAGGTTTATCAATCTCACACCTTGCGTCGCCCTGCCCATAACCCTTACGTCAGCAACTTTCAGGCGAATGAGGATTCCGCTCTTATTGATTATCATCAAGTCGTTATCATCGGTGACTGCCTTTATGGCTACCAACCGTCCTGTCTTTTCTGTAACACTTAGCGTCTTAACGCCTTTTGCGCCGCGGGCTGTCTTTCTGTAGTCCTCCACGTCGCTACGTTTGCCATACCCTTTCTCGCTGACCACCATTATGGTTTCAGCCTTCGGGTCGTTGATACAAACCATGCCAACCACCTCATCATCGCCTCCGTCAAGTTTCATGGCACGTACACCTGTTGACACACGCCCCATCGTCCTGACCTCACTCTCATTGAAGCGGATTGCACGCCCGTTGCGATTGGCTAGCACAATCTCATTGCTGCCGTTGGTAAGGCGAACGCCAACAACCTTGTCGTCATCCAATACATTTATGGCAATTACACCATTGGCTCTCGGGCGGCTATATGCTTCAAGACAAGTTTTTTTGATGATGCCATTCTTTGTAGCGAAAACCACATAATGTGAATTAAGGAATTGTTCATCATCAAATTTCTTGATTCTCAACACAGCATTAATCACATCGCCTGCTTCAATATTGAGTAAGTTTTGTATTGCACGCCCTTTTGCATTCTTTGCGCCCTCGGGAATCTCATAACATTTGAGCCAATAACAACGTCCGTTTTGGGTGAAGAATAACAGAGTGTTATGCATTGTCGCAGGATATATGTACTCCGTGAAGTCATCGTCACGAGTGTTTGCCCCTTTGCTTCCTACTCCGCCACGACTCTGTTCACGGAATTCAGACAAGGCCGTGCGCTTTATATATCCCAAGTGGCTGATTGTTATTACAACAGGGTCATCAGGATAAAAGTCCTCTGCATTGAATTCCTCACTCGAATATCTTATTTCTGTGCGACGTTCATCACTATATTTCTCCTTGACTTCTTGCAGTTCTTCCTTGATTACTTTCTTGCACAACTCCGGGTCGTCTAGTATGGCTTGCAGGTGAGCAATGAGCTTCTCAACTTCTTCATATTCATTATGCAACTGATCCATTTGCAGCCCGGTAAGCTGGCGCAGCCTCATGTCGACAATGGCCCTGGCTTGGACATCGTCAAAACCGAAACGTTGCCTAAGGTTGTCAATGGCTTCCTGTGGAGTCTTTGATGCACGTATGATATGTACGACTTCGTCAATATTGTCGCAAGCCACAATCAAGGCTTCAAGTATATGGGCACGGTCCTGTGCTTTCTTCAAGTCGAACTTGGTGCGGCGGATGGTGACTTCATGCCTATGGTCAACAAAATGGCGCACGCAATCTTTTAGCGACAGCAACTTTGGGCGACCTTTGACCAATGCTATGCAATTCACGGAGAATGAGCTTTGCAGGGCCGTCATCTTAAACAACTTGTTTAGTATGACATTGGCATTGGCATCACGCCTTACATCAACAACAATGCGCATTCCCTGGCGCCCAGACTCATCATTGACATTTGTGATGCCATCAATTTTCTTTTCAGTGGCAAGGTCGGCAATGTATTTTACCAAGTCGGCTTTGTTTACACCATAAGGTATTTCTGTCACAACAATTTTGTCATGTGTGTCTCCGCTCTCTATTTCCGCCTTTGCGCGCATGACGATGCGCCCACGTCCACTTTCATAAGCATCCCTTACACCTTGTATACCATAGATATATGCGCCTGTTGGGAAATCTGGCGCTTTGATATATTTCATCAAGCCGTCTGTATCAATTTCCGGATTGTCGATATATGCGCAACAACCATCAATGACTTCAGCAAGGTTATGCGTAGGAATGTTTGTCGCCATGCCTACGGCAATTCCGTTTCCCCCGTTGACGAGCAGATTGGGAATCTTGGTAGGCATTACCGTAGGCTCCAAAAGAGAGTCATCGAAATTGTTTGTCATGTCTACGGCATCTTTCTCAAGGTCATCCATGATGTGCTCTCCCATCTTTGAGAGACGACATTCGGTATAACGCATGGCTGCAGGAGAGTCGCCGTCTACAGAGCCAAAATTACCCTGCCCATCCACAAGCGTATAACGCATATTCCAATCTTGGGCCATCCTGACCAAGGCACCATACACGGAACTGTCACCATGCGGGTGATACTTACCTAGTACATCACCAACTACACGCGCACATTTCTTGTAAGGTTTGTCGCTCGTATTGCCAACGCCGAGCATTCCATAAAGGATACGCCTATGGACTGGCTTGAATCCATCGCGAACATCTGGCAGTGCCCTGGCCACAATAACCGACATTGAATAATCAATGTAAGAGGATTTCATCTCCTCTTCAATATTAATTTTTATGATTCTGTCTTGGTCTAATGATTGATCCATTGGATTGCTTTATTGTTTTGTTGCTTACTATTAATGATTATTATTCGGTACCTGACTAAGCTCATCACAAGCCATTGCCTCAAGCCCCAAAATTCGTTTTAAGGCCATTTTTGAGGCTTCTGACACGATTAAGCCTTTATTTTAGCATTCAAAATTACTACATTTAATTTATATGGCAAAACATTTTAGCCTTTTTTAGCTAGTGATGGTTTCCATTGAGAGTCGAATTGCATTATGTCTAACAACTGGCAAAATCACACTAATAGACAACAGAAAGACACTGCCACCTTCATTAGGCAACACAATTGTAAGAAATCATCAAGTGATGCTGTAAGATATTTGTCACGAATTCACCATTTCCAACATAAATTAATTAAGAATTGAGCGTGCAGGCAAAACGGCTTTATTCTTTTCATGGACTCACAGAAACTCCCGCATCACACATATTCCTGCAAACCAAATCCACAATATTGCCCAGAAAAAACAAGAAAATTATATTCCATGACGAAACAAGATTGTCAAACAGGCTATATCACAAGCCTGGAAAGGGCGTTTAGGAGCCTAAAACGGCCTATATTATAACAGCAAACAGCCTGTTTCCATAAGCAAATATTTTTTGCATCAATAATAACTCATTGTCTATCAGCCATATAAGGTCGGCGTTTCATTTTGCAAAATAATTGCCGAAAACAACCGGGTGTTAATTACCAGCGATTAAAACAGTTCTTCTTGTAAAATTATTTATATGTCGTTTGTCATGTTCCATCACACAAGCCTATAGTGGTTTAGCCACCCAAATGCAACAAATAGCGGAAAGCATTATTATGTTACTGTCAAACCAGAACCTAACAATAAATCAAAATACAAAGAAGCGACTTCTTCAGAAAGCCATTAATGACTGTGATTATGGCACGACTTTTGCAAGTATAATTATTGTCTTGCAAACAAATATGCAAAACAACACCAATGCAAAGAAAAAGAAAGGATAAAGAAAATATGACAAGCCAGTTTTCGCCCAAAGTATCAGAGATTCTTGCATACAGCAGAGAGGAAGCAGCACGCTTGGCAAGTCGTTCAGTGGCACCCGAGCACCTTTTGCTTGGACTCTTGAGAATGAAAGACGGACCTGTCATCGATGTGTTTCGAAGATTGGACATTAATATCCAAACAGTAAAGCAAGAGCTGGAGGATAGAGTAAGGCAAAGCGAGATCGGCTTGCCAATCAACACATCAGAACTGGTGCTGAACGAAAAAGCCAGCAACATCTTGAAACTTGCAGTGCTTGAAGCACGCATACAGCATCTTCAACGCGTTGACGAGCAGCATATCTTGCTGGCAATACTTCATGACAACGTTAACAATGGTGCCAAGATAGTATTGGAAACCAACAACATGACATATGATGATGTGTGTGCGTTATTATTTCAGCAACCAGACGTCAATGACAACCTTGGGCTGCCTGATGAGGAAGAATATGACGATATGGCACAAAACGACAATGCAGGCAACAGGCATATTAATAATAAGCAAGCAACCACACAGGCAAAAAAGCCTAATGGCAAGACGCCTGTGCTAGACAATTTCGGCACAGACTTGACCGCTGCCGCAGCAGAGGGGAAACTTGACCCTGTTGTTGGACGAGAGCATGAGATCGCCAGGGTTGTAGAAATAATAGGAAGGCGAAAGAAAAACAATCCCATCTTGATAGGTGAACCAGGGGTCGGCAAAAGTGCTATTGTTGAGGGATTGGCACAACTCATAGCCAAACGTCGCACTTCGCCAGTGCTTTTTGGGAAAAGGCTAATAAGCCTCGACATGACGGGCATTGTTGCAGGAACAAAATACCGAGGACAATTTGAAGAACGCATCAAGGCACTGATAAAAGAGATTGAGCAGAATCCGGACATCATAGTGTTCATAGATGAGATACACACTATAATAGGTGCAGGATCAACCCCAGGAAGCATGGATGCTGCCAATATCTTGAAGCCGGCACTGGCACGAGGTACAATACAATGTATTGGAGCTACGACTCTCGATGAGTACCGCAACAGCATAGAAAAAGACGGCGCCCTTGAAAGGAGGTTCCAAAAAGTATTGGTAGAACCAACAACATACGATGAAACACTTACCATCCTAAATAATATCAAAGAGCGCTACGAGGCCCACCATCGGGTGAAATATACCGACGAGGCACTGGCTGCTTGCGTCAAACTGACAGAAAGGTATATTACTGACAGGCAATTCCCAGACAAAGCAATAGACGCTCTTGACGAAACAGGGTCGCGTGTACACATGAACCACGTGCAGATTCCTCCGGAAATAACAGAAAAGGAGAAAGAAATAGAAACAGTCAAGGCAAAAAAACAAGCTGCTGTTCGTAACCAGAACTTTGAGCTTGCGGCAGGTTTCCGTGACAGGCAAACTGAGCTTGAGAGACAACTTTCAGAACTTAATGAGCAATGGAGCAAAGGTGAGTGCGAAGAAAGGCACATTGTGACGGAAAAGGATGTTGCTGAAGTGGTTTCGATGATGACCGGTGTACCCGTACAGCGCATGGCTGAGGCAGAAGGAATCCGTTTGAAAGGTATGGCAGACGAGCTTAAGCGTAATGTCATAGCTCAAGATCCGGCCATAGACAAAATGGTTAAAGCCATACAACGTAATCGCATAGGACTGAAAAGCCCCAACCACCCCATCGGAGTGTTCATGTTTCTCGGCCCCACTGGTGTTGGGAAAACATATCTTGCAAAGAAACTGGCGGAATTCATGTTCGGGACACCAGATGCACTGATACGTATCGACATGAGTGAATACACTGAGAGTTTCAATGTGTCGCGGTTGATAGGTGCGCCCCCAGGATATGTAGGATATGAAGAAGGCGGGCAACTTACGGAGAAAGTTCGTCGTCACCCATATTCAATTGTCCTTCTCGATGAAATAGAAAAGGCACATGGCAACGTGTTCAACCTTCTCCTTCAAGTCTTAGATGAAGGCCGCCTTACCGATGGTAACGGACGTTATGTGGATTTCCGCAACACGGTGATAATAATGACTAGCAATGCTGGCACAAGGCAATTAAAGGAGTTTTCACACGGTGTAGGGTTTACTGCCGGCCGGGCAGGAATAGCCCTCAATGACAAAGACAAAGAATATGCACGCAGCATTATACAGAAATCGCTAAGCAGGCAATTCTCACCGGAATTCCTTAATCGCCTTGATGAAATCATCACGTTCGACCAACTTGATCTTCAGGCGATAAAAAAGATTGTTGACATTGAACTTGTGGGGCTTTTCAAAAGGGTAAATGCACTTGGCTATGAAATCGAAATAAGCGATGAAGCCAAGGACTTCGTGGCGACAAAAGGGTATGACGTTCAGTTCGGAGCAAGGCCATTGAAACGTGCAATACAGAACTACATCGAAGACAAACTTTGTGAGAAAATAATAAATGGTGAACTTGAACAAGGCGACATAATTAAAATTGAAAAGCTTCAAGGCAAAGAAGACATTGTTATTATTTGAAAGTATATAAATGGGGATATGCTCAAAGTGCTTATCCCCATTTTACAACAAAGCTATCTATGTTATTTATTTTTTGACACCGTAATCACCAATGCCTCATTCGATACGTTGGTGATTTTGTATCTGTCATCAATACGCTTGCCCACCAGCCAAACGATATTGCCGGAAGCATCGGTCATAACCAGTTGACGTTTTTTTTGCAAGACATTCATTTTGCAGTCAGTGAGATAGTCACTGACAAGTTTTGAGCCTTTCATTCCAAATGGAATAAAGCGATCACCGGCCTGGACAGACCTTAGAGTAAGCGGGAACCTTATTTTTGCTGCATTTAAATTCACCCTGTTTGATTCTCGTGAGATGTGGAAACAGTCATCAATGAGTTCTGTAGCCATATTGATGCGCAGACCATCATTCATGATGTATGTACCGACTTCTGGCATCAATATTGGTGATGGCATCGGCATACAGGTGGCAATGACTATCTTGCCACGGTCAAAGACCAAATCATATGTGCCTGAAGAAAACGTTCGCCCCGTCTGTAAAGAAATATTGGCAAAGATTTGGGTTACTTGTGATGATGTAAATCCATAATCATTCAGAATGGCAAACAAGACGCACTCTGGCGACGGCAAGTCCAATAAACTTCCAATATCAATCACCGTAAAACCATCAGCAATTGTTTTAACACTTGCTATGCCTTTATCAATACCATCATCATATACCTTTACTGCTTCACTAAGGTATTGAGCTGTTCGCTGAATATTATTGACAGCACTCTCATTAATTGTTTCCATTAACGGCAATAACTCCAGGCGGATCTTGTTCCTCGTGACATCTGGTACAAGGTTTGTGCTGTCTGTAACATAATCTTGACCAATGACTTCCAAATAATTCTCTATTTCGGAACGACTGACACAAAGCAATGGTCTCACAATCCGTCCATTGCGCGGTTTTATTCCGGCCAGGCCATGGATGCCTGTGCCACGCAATAAGTTCATAATGACAGTCTCCACATTGTCATTCCTGTGATGTGCCACGCAAATTGCATCGGCATTAATGTCATTTCGTAATTGCTCAAAATAAGCATAACGTAACTGACGGGCTGCCATTTCTATGCTTATCTTATGCAAAGAGGCATACTCACGTGTTTCAAAATGAACCAAATGTAAAGGCACATTTTTAATTGAGCAGAGCTGTTTTACGAAAGACTCATCCCTATCCGACTCCTCCCCACGTAAGTGAAAGTTACAATGTACCCCTTCAACATCATATCCAAGCTCAAGCAACAAAAGTAACAATGCCACGCTGTCTGCCCCACCGCTCAATGCTACAAGGTAAGTGTGGCATTTGTCCAGCAATCCATGGCGTGCGATAAATGCCGAAACAATATTAGCTATTGTGGAGTCACTCATTCTACATACAAAACAAGTCCTTTGAGGTATTCGCCCTCTGGATGGTATATATTAATAGGATGATCTGCGGGTTGATGCAATTGATGCAAAATTCTCACCTTGCGCCGTATCAATGCCGCAGCAGTGAATACAGCATTCCTGAAATTATCTTTTGTAACAACTTGGCTACATGAGAATGTGAACAATATACCTCCTGGCCGAATTTTTTCCAATGCCTTTGCGTTCAAGCGGGTATACCCTTTCAATGCATTGTGCAGAGCTGTACGGTGTTTGGCAAAAGCTGGTGGGTCCAATATGACAAGATCGTATTGGTCGCCAGATTTCTCAAGGAACTTAAACGCATCATCACAATATGCCGTATGGCGCTGTTCATTGGGAAAGTTAATTCCAATATTTCTCTCGGTGAGTTCGATGGCCTTGGCACTGCTATCTACCGAATGCACAAGACTTGCGCCGCCTCTCATGGCATACACAGAGAACCCACCGGTGTAACAAAACATATTTAATACTTTGCGGCCTTTTGAATACTGTTCCAATAAACTTCTGTTGTCCCTTTGGTCAATAAAAAAACCTGTCTTTTGCCCCTTTAGCCAATCTACATAGAATTTCAAGCCATTTTCAGTTGCAATATTGTCATTGCCACCTCCATAAAGGAAGCCATCCTCTTGTCCTAAGTCCGCCTTATAAGGCAATGTGGTCTCGCTTTTGTAATATACATTCTCTACCCGGCCATCCATCACGCTTAGCAATTCATGAGAAATGATGTTTCTACTTACATGCATTCCAACGCTGTGAGCCTGCATAACAGCAGTCTTGCCATAAATGTCTATCACTAGGCCAGGCATGAAATCCCCTTCACCATGTATCAATCTATACGTATTACCACATGGGTTGTCAACCATGCCTAACGAAACTCTCATGGCAAGGGCGCAAGCCAAAGAATTGCGCCAATATGCATCGTTTATCTCAATGTCGTCGAAAGCAAGCATTCTTACGGCAATCGAACCGACTTGGAAATGCCCAACCCCTATGTACCTGCCTCCATTATCTATTACACTTACAACTTCCCCCTCATCAATCCCATCGTCAGTATAAGATACTGCACCAGAAAAAACCCAAGGATGGAATCTGTCCAGACTCTGTTCTTTTCCCTTTTTAAGATATACTTTCTTGTATTTGCCCATTGTCTTGTTTTATTAATTTATAATCACTGTTGTGCTTTAACTGTAACAGCTCTTCATAAAGCATGATACAGGCCCACGCATCTGTTGCAGCATAGAGCTTTTGACTATCATTGAGGACATCTGCCTCCCAATTTGTCAAACGTTGACCTTTGCTAATCTTTTGGCCGAAAATATTGGCATAAAGCTTTTGCAAACTTCGGTCTTCTATACCTATTTCGCCCACATGTTCTTGCAAATCAATAAACTTACCAGGTTTAAAATCAGCCAACTTGTGCAACATGAGGATATCATCATGCAATGACAATCCTACCTTAAGCACCTCTTTGTCTTCCAACAGGCGGATGATGTCACGTGACATACCCATAACGTTAAGCCTAAACAAAAAACAGATATCTTTAGCCGAAACCTGAAGCAAAGCAACATTATGTACAACACCTTTTTTAAAAGATGGCCTGGTCTCTGTGTCAATGCCAAGAATTGGTTGGGACAACAAAAAGTCTACGGCTTTTTGGGCCTCACTCTCAGAAAGCACAACCACTATCCGCCCTTGAAACAATGCACGTGGCAAACCATTAATTCGTGCTTTGTCAAATTTATTGTATATTGTTCTCATCTACTATAAAATATGGCATCCTATATCCGGATTGAAAAGCCGAACTCTACATGCTTTATCATCAAAGGATAAAAGAACCCACTTGCTGCGTTACCAATCTTGTGGCAATTAACATGCAAAGCAATTCTTCAACGGCAAACCCAGGACATAGTCATAAAATTATTTCATGATGCAAAATTACAAAAAAATCATGAGTTTATTACCTATTCTGACTTTTTTCAAGTACATTTGCAGAATAATTAGATTGATTTGACAATGGCAAGAAAGAAAGATAAACGCAAGCCCGCTTCATTAAGCGAAGTTCTTGGGGTGAATGACATATTGCATAACGAATTCCTTAATTTCATTATCGGTTTTTTGTTGTTGGCCCTTGCCATATATATGATACTCTCATTCATATCCTATTTTGCCACAGGAGCAGCTGATCAAAGCCTTATCGAAGCCCCAAGAGCAGGAGAAATCATGAATAACGACAGGGAGTTCCAAAATAGTTGCGGATCCATTGGAGCTTACGTGGCACATTTTTTCATAAACAGGTGTTTTGGCCTGGCAGCATTCATGATTCCTGTTTTTCTGGTGATGGCAGCGTTAAAGCTAATCAGAGCATATCAAATTAATCTATCCAAATGGTTTATCGGCTCAATGCTCTTGATGATATGGATGTCAGTCACATTTGCCAAATTCCTTTCACCGCTTTTTGTAACACAATGTTATAATCCTGGCGGTGACCACGGGGCTTTTTTGTGTATAACAACAGAGAATCTTATTGGTTCGCCTGGGCTAACCGCAATACTTATTGTTATTGCCATTGGTTTTCTTACATTTGTTAGTGCAGAGACAATATATTTAGTCAGAAAAATGCTAAATCCAGTAAAGTTCTTCACTGACAAAGTTAAGTTTAATGTAACAAACTATGATGTCCAAGAGACCGACAAGAGTCATGATACAGTTATCAATACGCTCGAAGACCCAAGCGTATTTGATGACCCCCAAACAGAAGTGATAGAATTTGATACCACTAGCGAAAAAGTGTGTGATGAACCTGAAGTTTCCAAAAACGATACAGAATCCACAAATGCCAAGAATGTCAATGATGAAGTTGGCATGGATATAAAATTGGCAGATAATGAAAAGAAAGCAGATGGAAAGTCACTGGTAAGTATAGTAAATAATACTTTGGCGCCATACGATCCTAAGCGTGACCTTGAGAACTATCATTATCCAACGCTCGACCTTCTAAAGAAGTATGAAAACGATGGCAAGCCATACATTGACATGGCCGAGCAGACGGCAAACAAAAACCGCATTGTGGAAGTGCTACGCAATTTCGGTGTGGAAATAAGCAGCATCAAGGCCACAGTCGGCCCAACAATTACACTTTACGAAATAACACCTGCCCAAGGTGTGCGCATTTCTAAAATACGAAATCTAGAAGACGACATTGCACTTAGCCTTTCTGCGTTGGGCATCCGCATAATCGCACCAATACCAGGCAAGGGCACCATCGGTATTGAAGTGCCTAACGCCAAGCCAAACATAGTTTCAATGGAGAGCATTCTCAATTCCAAGAAGTTTCAAGAAACGAGCATGGAATTGCCCTGCGCCATGGGGAAAACTATAACAAACGAAGTGTTCATGTTCGATTTGGCAAAGATACCCCACTTGCTTGTAGCAGGTGCGACAGGGCAGGGAAAGTCCGTAGGACTCAATGCAATAATAACATCCTTGTTATACAAAAAGCATCCTGCAGAACTTAAAATAGTGCTCATTGACCCAAAGAAAGTTGAATTCAGCATATATAGCCCAATTGCGAACCATTTCCTTGCAAAAGTTCCAGATGAGAATGCAGAACCAATCATAACCGATGTTAGCAAAGTTGTGAGAACACTGAACAGTCTTTGCAAAGAAATGGATACACGCTATGATTTGTTGAAGCAGGCTGGCTCACGCAACATCCGTGAATACAACAAAAAGTTTACGGCTAGGCAGCTAAATCCGGAAAAGGGCCATAAATTCATGCCTTACATTGTCGTTGTAATAGATGAGTTTGGCGACCTAATAATGACAGCAGGCAAAGAGATTGAACTCCCTATTGCCCGCATTGCCCAGCTGGCACGTGCTGTGGGCATACACATGGTCATCGCAACGCAACGTCCTACAACAAGCATAATTACCGGAAATATCAAAGCAAACTTCCCTGGCCGTATCGCCTTTAAAGTAAGCCAAATGATTGACTCAAAGACAATACTCGACCGTCCTGGGGCAAATCAATTGATAGGCCGGGGAGACATGCTGTTTCTTAACGGCAACGAGCCGGTGCGTGTGCAATGCGCGTTTGTTGATACACCGGAAGTGGAACGTATTAACCAATACATTGCCCAACAGCAAGGTTATCCAACGCCATTTGAATTACCTGAGCCAGACACTGGTGAAGATGATGGTATCAGTGGTGTGTCTGATGTAGACTTGCAACACCTTGACCCACTATTCGAAGATGCCGCACGCCTTATTGTTTTAAATCAATCTGGCAGTACCAGCCTCATTCAACGAAAATTCTCTATTGGATACAATCGTGCAGGCCGCTTGATGGACCAGATGGAAAAAGCAGGTGTTGTTGGCGCGGCAATGGGTAGCAAACCTCGCGAAGTACTCATACAAGACGAAAGCAGCCTTGACAATCTGCTCAGTGGTTTAAGGAAACGGCACTGAAATATAATAGCAAATATATAATATACTCACATAATATGAAAAAAAACATCATCATAATGTTGGCAATGGTTGCATTCTGCAGTTGCGCCATGGCACAACCGGCAAAAGCCGTCCTTGACAAAGTTGCAGCCGTCGTTAGCAACAAAGGCGGCGTCTCGGCCAATTTCAGCATTTCCAGTAATCAATACGGAAATGCATCTGGCACCATTGCCATAAAAGGCAGGAAATTCAAAACTTCAACCCAATCATCCACAGTTTGGTTTGACGGGAAAACACAGTGGACTTACATGAAGCGCAGCAATGAAGTAAACGTAAACACCCCTACCGAAGGCGAATTGCAAGCTATCAACCCATACAATTTCATTAACATATATCGTAGTGGTTTTACTTTTCAAATGAAAACCATCGGGAATAATCATCAAATCCACTTGACTTCAACTAGCAAGACACGCCAGATACAGGAAATGTACATCACCGTAAACAAATCATCATACGTGCCGTCACAAATCAAGATGAGGCAGGGCTCAACTTGGAGCACCATCATCATTAGAAATTTAAAAAAAGCGAACATTGGCGATGCAACATTCAAATTCAATCCAAAGGATTACCCCGAGGCAGAAATAATAGATCTTCGATGAGGCAGAGACAACTATATGTGTTGTTGTTCCAAATTGCGAGAAAAAGCGAGAAGCGCATTCCGTCAGGCAAACACAAAAAATCATCAACTGCAATTAGGCGCGTCAGTTATGTGTTAGCCTGTCTTTATTTGGCTGCTTGTGGCATAATGTTAGGCCTATTGGCTGCCAGCTATGGGAGTATGGTAATTTTTGGCGCAATGCCCTATGTCATTATCATAGATTTTTCTATGCGCTTTGCATTTTCCAGGCAGACAATAAACTTGACGCCTTATCTGCTTTTGCCATTAAGCAAACATGATGTCGCACGATGTTTCATAGTTTCCACCCTTGCCAGTCGGTATAATATAACATGGCTTTGCTTATTCGTACCTTATGCCATTGTGAACGGCGCCATGTATAGTACCAATGTCATATTGCTCATATCCATTGTCATTGTCTGTCAAATGCTAATACTCATCAACAGCTTGTGGCATTTGCTTGTCAGCACATTGACAAGCCACAATTCTGTATTGTGGCTATTGGTAAGTATGGCATTTGTTTTACCGCTAATGGCCACAAATACCCCAGCCAGTAATACATTGGCAGCCATGTTCTTCGACTTTTGCTGTAACAATGGTTTTTCTTTTGTATCTATTATCACATACATCATGATTGGAATGTTGCTTTTTGCATTAAACAAAAAGTTTATTCTTAGATATGCTGAAAATGAACTTGCAGGAGTGTCTGGCTCCTTTTGCCAACCTTGCAAGTCTTTAAAATTGCCTTTTCCAATTGGCAGTATAGGAGAATACATCAAACTGGAAATGTTGAGCGTGATACGAAATAGAAATGTACGACGCTGTTTCGCTCAAGGTATATTGCTCATGCTCGTATTCAGCGTTTCATTGATGTATAACATGACATATGCAAGTAATACTATGCCGCATACGTTTTGGACATTTTATTGCTTTATTTTTTTTGGAGGAATCAATTTAACACGGATAATGGAACAGGAGGGAAATTACATTGATTTGCTTATGACGCGGTGCGTATCATTGCATACACTGCTCATTGCCAAATACTATTATTATTGTACAATCCTATTGCTGCCATTGGCAATGCTGTTGCCATGCATTGCTGCCGGTAAGTTGTCTTTGCTTTTGGTTGCGGCCAGCATCTTTACAGCATCTGGCCCTGCATATTGCGCCTTGTTCCAACTTGCCGTATCAAACAATCATGCAATGCCGCTCAACGAAAGCATTAACGGAAAGCAGCGAAATATCAATACAACGGCAACTGTGACATCAATTTTGGTATTCTTGCTTCCTGCTTTATTCATGTCTGTGGCAAATAACTATGGGAGCCTGAAAACATCATTGATTGTCATGGTTGTAATAGGAATCGCCTTCACAGCCACCCATCGTTTGTGGTTGAAAAACATATATATCAGGATGGCAAGGCAAAAGCATGAAAACATTGACACATTTTATTCTAGTTAGGCAATACATACAAGGACATTTTCAATAATCAAATAAACCGACAAATGCCACATATCGAACCTGCAAATTTTGAAATATGCCATCTTGGAAGTCCATACAGGCCATTCCATGATGCAAAACGGCACATTTTATCTTGCCAAACGAGTGCATTCGCATCTTCACCAAGAACAATGGCGAAAATATATGCAACTTTTGTTTACAAACATAATAACATACAAACATGTATTTCACAGGAATAATAATAGCAATAAGTACGTTTGTTATCATTGGGATATTCCATCCAATTGTGATAAAAACTGAATATCACACAGGCACTCGCTATTGGTGGGTGTTCCTTGTCCTCGGCCTGGCTTCAGTTGCAACCGCACTATTTATTGAGAATGTCATCTTATCGTCCGTGTTGGGTGTGATTGGTGCTTCATTTTTATGGTCGATAGGCGAACTATTCGACCAACGTAAGCGTGTATTGAAAGGATGGTTTCCTATGAATCCCAAACGAAAAAATGAATACACTGAAGAATGAAGACTATCTTGATGCAAGTAGGAAAGACTGCTGACAAACATTTTGCAGCCGGGATAAACGACTATGCGACCCGCATTAGTCACTATATGCCCTTCGAAATCATTACCATACCGGAAATAAAGAATACAAAAAATCTTACTGTAGAGCAGCAGAAAATTGCCGAGGGGGAACTAATACTCAAGCAAGTACAACCATCAGATACGGTCGTTCTGCTCGATGAACATGGTGACGAATTGACAAGTGTCCAGTTTGCCGCCTGGCTTGAACGCCAACGCAATACCGCCCGTCGTCTTGTAATGGTCATCGGTGGTCCATATGGCTTTTCCAAACAAATATATGACAGAGCCAGTGGAATGGTATCCATGTCGCGCATGACATTTTCGCATCAAATGATAAGACTGATTTTCACAGAGCAACTTTACCGCGCTTGCACAATAATCCGCGGTGAGCCATACCACCACGAATGAACATCATGGAAACGGCTTTAACATGACCAGCTGTTAATGACCATGCAATTCAAGTATCATGCGGTGATATTGTCAATTCTAAAAAAATATTGTATATTTGCCATAATAAAGCTATCAAAAAGTCCAATGGGAAATTAAAAGATGGAACAATGGCAAAGAAAAATTTTTAATAAGCATACGGTACTATGGACAAGTCATTGACGGTAATAATTCCAGTTTTCAAAACTGAAAAGACCATGGACAAATGTCTGGAAAGCGTGATATCGCAAGAATATGGACATTTGGAGATAATACTTGTCGATGATGGTTCGCCTGACTCATGCCCACAGAAATGTGACGAATGGGCTGCAAAAGACAAACGCATCAAGGTAATACATAAACAAAACGGTGGATTGAGCGATGCCCGAAACCATGCGCTAGATATATCCACAGGTGATTATATAACATTCGTAGACTCTGATGACTATATAGCCCAGGGAACATATGTAAGGCTGATGGACGTTATCAATGCGCATCCGGAATATGACATACTTGAATATGAAGTTGACAAATTCCCTAACACTAAATATAATGAAACACTGACATTCTCCCCATGTGTTTTCCATGACATATCCCAATATTGGCTTGAGAGGCAAGCATATAAGCACACATACGTCTGGAACAAGATTTTTAAGAAGGAGTTATTTAGTCACACCAGATTCATAACAGGTGTGTATTTTGAGGATTCTCACTTAATGGCCGAAATACTACCCCAAACCAACTGTGTAGCAACAACAGACATTGGCCTTTACCATTATTCATGGAATCCCAGTGGCATCACTGCAAATGCTGGGTTAAAAGAACTATCCGACTTATTAAGTGCCAACATCAAACTTGTGAATGGCTTCAGCCATTGCTCTGGATTTGAGAAATATTATATTTATATCTTGAATATTCAGTTAAATACTTTTGCCTTAGGCGGACAAATACTTTTGCCAGACTTGAAAATTAAAGTTTTGCAAAGTTTAGGATGTAAGGCATTCATGAAAGCTTTGATATTAAACCTAACAGGAATAAAAGGATTATGCAAAATAAACAGAATTTTCCACAGAATAAAGTCAGCCCATTGGTAAGCTTTATTGTTCCTTGCTACAATTTGCCAGCCAATATGCTATGCGAGTGCCTTGATAGTATCTTCGCTTTGTCATTAAGCTCAACAGAACGGCAGGTAATTGTCGTTGACGATGGTTCAAGCCAAAGCCCATTGGCGGAATTGTCACAATATATTGACAACATCATATATGTGAGGCAACCCAACAAGGGATTGAGCGCAGCCCGGAACACAGGACTGAGCATTGCAACTGGTAAATTCATCCAATTCGTTGATGGAGACGACAAAATAATTTCCACTGTATATGAACAATGTTTAGATATCGTAAGGTTCAAAAATCCAGATGTCGTTTTTTTTGATTATACAGACAACCAAGTTCCACAGCGCTCATTAAAAACACCCGAGCCTGTGGAAGGCACTTATTATTTGGCCAATAACAACTTACATGCATCTGCATGGGGATATATTTTCAAAAGAAACTTGTTGATGGGCCTAAGATTCACGCCTGGGCTACTTCACGAAGACGAAGAGTTTACTCCGCAGCTAATATTGCGAGCAGAAAAGGTTTATAGCACAGATTATAAAGCTTATTTCTACCGCAAGAGGACTGGCTCAATAATGAATGCCACAAATAAAAAGCATATCATAAAGCGCCTGAACGATTTCGAACATATCATCATCCACTTGCGCGACATAGCCAACACATTGCCTGCCACAGACAGCCTGGCACTGCAACGCAGAGTTGCACAGCTGACAATGGATTATATTTACAACATCATGACGGTATCAAGATCGAAAAAACAATTATTTTCCCGCATTGACAGACTGTCTGCCCAAGGTTTATATCCCCTTCCTTCTCGTAACTATTCCATGAAATATACTTGGTTCAGGAGATTGGCCAACACTAAAACAGGCTTGATTTTATTGATGGAAACATTGATTATTGCAAATAAACGATGAAAATACTGCTCATTGGCGAATATAGTAATGTTCATGCCACATTGGCTGATGGTTTAAGGCAACTAGGCCATAAGGTAACAGTAGCATCAAATGGAGATTTCTGGAAGAATTATCCACGTGACATATCGCTTACAAGAAAACCTGGCAAATTAGGAGGCGCGGTACTATTACTGAAGCTGTACTCTTTGTTGCCGTCATTCCGTGGATATGATGTTGTGCAACTTATCAACCCTATGTTCGTGGAGTTAAAAGCCGAAAAGCTGTTTCACATTTACAGATACTTGCGCAAGAACAACAAAAAAGTGTTTTTAGGTGGTTTTGGCATGGATTGGTACTGGGTCAACACTTGCATAGAACAAAAGCCTTTAAGATATAGTGATTTCAATATCGGCGAGACTATACGTACAAACCAAGACTCAATAAAAGAACAACACGACTGGATAGGTACTGCCAAAGAAAAACTCAATAAGTTCATTGCAAACGACTGCGACAGAATAATAACCGGACTGTACGAATACTGGATTTGTTATTCTGCCGCATTTCCACATAAAACTTCATATATTCCCCTCCCAATAAAAATGCCAGATAACATCAACGTCCATGAGCCTGGGAAACGATTAAAAATATTTATCGGTATTAACAAAAGCAGAAACGAATACAAAGGCACAGACATCATGCTAAAAGCCGCTCAAGATATACAATCAAGGTTTCCCGACAAAATGGAATTAATAAAGGCCGAATCTGTGCCATTCAAGGAATATGAGAAACTTATGGATGGTTGTGACGCAATACTCGACCAGCTATATAGTTACACTCCGTCAATGAACTCTTTGCTGGCCATGTCAAAAGGCATAATTTGCATAGGTGGCGGTGAAAATGAGGGATATGAATTAATTAAAGAAAATGACCTGCGGCCAATAATAAATGTAAAACCAAATTATGAAAGCGTATATAAAGAATTAAAAGACCTTGTGTGCAATCCTATACGTGTCAAGCAATTGAAACTACAAAGTGTACAGTATGTAATGAAGCATCATGACTATATCAAGGTTGCCAAGGAATATGAACAAATATACCAAAACAATTAGTAACCTCCCCAAACACGGTTATATTGCCAGCAAAGCAAGAGGGGGCTGCCGTTGTTTACTCTGCCGGCTCATACTCCGCATGGTTGAAATGTGTCATAGAGAGCACAAACAAGCTAATCAGAAAGTACATACATAAAAACTAGCCTTTGCGCATTCACGCCACGCTTCGTGCCAACTTCATCTTCAACCTTTGCTCTGCCTTTACTGCATATTGCTTTTTCGCCAACGAGTCGGGAACATAGCCTGTATACGTTGAAAAGACAAGGCAAACGAAGCTTTTCTTGTGTGTCTTATCATGAACTCGCGTATTCTTTACAGTATGGGAAAATAAAGGATTTCTCACTGCATACAACACTGTGAAATCCTAATGCAATTTTGTGGAAAACGCAGAGATGGATTTCAACAAAATGTAGCGACATAAAAAACATCGCTACAGACAAAATTGCCCGCAGCGATGCCCTTAATTGTGTTGCTTATGAGAATTTAGAAACATTTATTTTGCATATAGCGCAACGATTGTTTCATATTTTTCTTGTTTCCCACTTGTTTGCTTTGGCTCTTCCACTTTCTTTCCATATTCGTAAATCTGCTCAAGCGTCAGCTTACCGTCTTCAAAGTCCTTGCCAATTCCGCTGTCGAAGCTAGCATAACGCTCATTCAACATTGCGGGGATTTCGCTCTTTGATATTATGGTGGCGGCATTTTCAAGCGCGCGTGCCATGGCATCCATGCCACTGATGTGAGCGATGAAGATATCTTCTGGGTCAGTTGAATTGCGGCGCAATTTGGCATCAAAGTTTGAACCTCCGTTGCCAAAGCCTCCGTTGCGTATAACCTGCATCATAGCCTGCGTCAACTCATAATTATCAATTGGGAACTGGTCCGTATCCCATCCGTTCTGATAATCACCGCGGTTTGCGTCAATTGAGCCAAGCATTCCATTGTCGACAGCCACAGCAAGCTCATGCTCAAAGGTATGTCCAGCAAGTGTCGCATGGTTTACCTCAATGTTGACCTTAAAATCCTTATCAAGACCATGAGCACGGAGGAAGCCGATAACCGTTTCTGTATCTACATCATACTGATGCTTTGTGGGCTCCATGGGCTTTGGCTCAATCAAGAAAGTACCCTTAAAGCCTTTGCTACGGGCATAGTCTCGAGCTGCAGCCAACAACGTTGCAAGGTGGTCTTTCTCACGTTGCATTTGGGTGTTAAGCAGGCTCATGTAACCTTCGCGGCCACCCCAGAAAACATAGTTTGTGCCACCAAGCTTAATTGTAGCATCTATGGCAGTTTTTATTTGTACAGCTGCACGGGCAACAACATCAAAGTCAGGATTGGTAGCTGCACCATTCATGTAACGTTTGTGGCCAAACACATTAGCTGTTCCCCAAAGAAGTTTGATGCCAGTTGCTTTCATCTTTTCAAGCGCATAGTCTGTAATGGCCTTCATGCGAGCCTCATATTCCTCTACAGTTGCACCTTCGTCAACAAGATCGACATCGTGGAAGCAGAAATACTCTATACCCAGTTTCTGCATGATTTCAAAGCCTGCATCCATTTTATCTTTCGCACGCTGCACAGCGTCTTCGGCCTTGTCCCATTCATACGAACGTGTCTGTCCGCCAAATTGATCAGCAGAAGCACCACCCAAGGTATGCCACCAAGCCATGGAAAACTTCAACCAATCTTTCATTTTCTTCCCCATCACAAGCTTATCTGGCTCATAATAGTGGAAAGCCAAAACGTTTGTACTCTCTGGTCCTTCGTAAGGAATCTTCCCTATCTGCGGAAAATACTCTTTTGCCATAATATTTTTTGTTTTAAATACAACAATATATTTAATATTCAAATAAATTTCGCCAATGTTTCCTTCCAATGCTCATAAGCCTGCAAATACTCAGCCTTGCAGGCGATGTCTGGCTCTATGACTTCTAGTTTCTCAAGCATTGAGAATGCCTCTTCGTGACTCTTGTATATTCCTGCACCAATGCCGGCTCCACGCGCTGCGCCAATACTGCCATCAGTGTCATATAATTCGATAGTTGCCCCACTGACTCCTGCAAGTGTCTCTCTGAAAATCCTGCTGAGAAACATATTGGCATGACCGGCGTGTATTTTATGTATGTCCATGCCCATTTGCCGCATGATTTCCATCCCATAGCAGAAACTGAACACAATCCCTTCTTGCGCGGCACGCACTATATGCGCCCTGCCATGCTTGTTGAAGTTAATACCTGTCAATGTGCAGCCTATCTCGCGGTTTTCCAATACACGTTCTGCCCCATTGCCAAAAGGTATCACGCAAATGCCATCGCTCCCTATCGGCACCTTGGCGGCCAAGTCGTTCATTTCTGCATACCCTAAGCCATCAGGCACAATATTGCGCCTGACCCATGCGTTGAGAATCCCTGTTCCGTTAATGCATAGAAGCACACCGAGCCGAGTCTGCCCTCCTACCCCATGATTGACATGGGCAAAGGTATTGACACGACTTTTTTTATCATAATTTACATCGCCCAAGACACCGTAAACAACACCTGAAGTTCCGGCTGTAGAAGCTATCTCTCCTGGGTTAAACACATTCAAACTCAAGGCATTGTTGGGCTGGTCACCTGCGCGGTAGGATATTGGGGTGCCTTCTTTCAAGCCAATTTCTTTTGCCGCGGAAGCTGACACGCGGCATTGTATGCCAAAAGTCGGAACGATGTCTGCAATGACGGAATGGTCAAAGCCCCAATAATCCATAAGGAACGATGCCACTGCATTCTCCTTGAAATCCCAAAACATTCCCTCGCTCAGACCACTCATTGTAGTGTTTACTTCACCGCTAAGCCGCATGGCAAGATAGTCGCCTGGCAACATTATCTTATTTATATGTCCATAAACACTATCTGGCTCGTTTTCCTTTACCCATGCCAACTTGGCCGCTGTAAAGTTTCCGGGGGAGTTGAGCAAGTGTGAGAGGCACTTGTCTTCACCTATCTCATGGAAAGCACGTTCACCATATGGCACAGCACGGGAGTCACACCAAATTATTGCAGGACGAAGAGAGTTATTGTTCTTGTCTATGCAGACCAGTCCATGCATTTGATAAGATATGCCTATTGCTTTTATTTCTTCGGGCTCGGCCCCAGAATCTGCAATAACCTTTGCCAGACTTTGTTTTGCATATTCCCACCATGACTGCGGGTCTTGTTCTGCCCATCCAACCTTTTCAGCCATGATTGGTGCTTCATGTTCAGGATAAAAAGCCGATGCGACACACTTTCCGCTATCAGCATCGACCAGCGAGGCCTTTACCGAACTGCTGCCAACATCGAAACCTAGTAAATATCTTTTTGCCATATTGTTTGTATTTTGTCACTTTACAATAATAATACGTTTAAGGCAACAAAATCCCCCGCAATATTTCGAATCATGTGCATTTAAAACAATTATGCATAAGTTTATATGTCAGCTGTTGCTTTTAATGTTATTCAGTATAAAGCATATTGCCAAACACAATATCGACCTAGATTAAGCGTTTAAATAGCATATATGAAGAATTCAATGACAAAAAGCATATTATTGATGCTGTTCATGTTGACGGCAGACGTGTTGACAGTTTCGCCACAAGACTTCACTCTGACTGGGCGCGTTGTCGATGAAGAGCAAAATCCAATAGAGTTGGCTACCGTTTCTTGCCTGGAACAAGGCAAAGTGACATCAACAAACTTGAAAGGGGAGTTCAGCATAGAGTTAAATTCGGCAGACAGCGTGACCGTAAAGTTCTCCATGATAGGCTACAATGCCAGAAAGCGATTGTTTCGCAACCCAAGAGGCAAACAGAGTGTTGTCATAGTATTGCCGTCCATGGCTGCCCTTGGGGAAATTGTCGTAACCGAGAAACGACGGCAAACAACCGGCATGGAGCGTCTAGACATAAAGGACATGAAAGGCGTTCCGACAGCAAGCGGCAACGCAGTTGAAGCACTAATACAACAACAGGCTGGTGTTTCCACGCACAACGAACTTTCATCGCAATATAATGTAAGAGGTGGAAGCTTCGATGAAAATTCTGTATATATTAATAATGTTGAAGTATACCGCCCTTTGCTCATCAGAAGCGGACAGCAAGAAGGGCTAAGCATAATTAATCCGGATATGGTGGAATCCGTTGGCTTCTCTACAGGAGGATTTGAGGCAAAATATGGCGACAAAATGTCGTCGGCACTTGACATAACATACAAACAGCCAAGAAACTTTGAAGCCAATGTTTCTGCATCGCTTCTTGGGGCAAGCGGATACGTTGGATTTGGCAGTAAAAAATTCTCCATGAGCCATGGCATCAGATACAAAACCAACCGTTACCTGCTTGGCTCTTTGGAGACGAACGGTGAATACAAGCCTAATTTCCTTGATTATCAGACATATATAAGCTTTAAGCCAAACCAAAGATGGAGCATTGATTTCATTGGCAATGTGTCTGAAAATCACTATAATTTCATTCCCACAGACCGTGAGACTTCATTTGGTACGATGGAAGATGTAAAATCATTCAGAGTTTACTTCGACGGCCAGGAAAAAGACATCTTTCGCACGCTTTTCGGTGCCTTGACCATATCGCGCCAGTTTGGAGCCAATACAAAAGTGTCGCTCTTGGCATCGGCTTTCCATACAAAAGAGCAAGAAACCTACGACATACAAGGCCAATATTGGCTCGATGACACACAGACCAACACAAACCTTGGCGTAGGAACATATATGGAGCATGCGCGCAATTATCTAACAGCAGATGTTGAAAGCTTTAAGTTGATATTGAACCACAAGACAAAACGGCATACAATTGAAGGCGGATTGACTTACAAGATAGAGCATGTGGAAGAACATTCGCGAGAGTATGAAATGCGCGACTCAAGCGGATATTCAATTCCACATTCTGCCGACAGGTTGGACTTGATTTATTCATTGAATTCTAGAAATACATTGAACAGCCACCGCATAGAGGGCTATATACAAGACACTTACAAATTTACCAGAGGCAGTGAAAAGATGACTTTTTTCACGCTCAACTATGGCATACGCTTCAGTAACTGGTCATTCAACAAGGAAACAACAGTCTCGCCGAGAGCATCGCTTGCCATCATCCCGGCCTTTAACAACAACATGACATTCAGGTTTGCCACAGGACTATATTACCAAGCACCATTTTTCAAAGAACTACGCGACACCACTACAGAAAATGGAGTCACAATGGTCAGACATAACGACAAAATTAAAAGTCAGCGCTCCATACACTTTGTAGCCGCATTTGACTATCGCTTCAAGATAAAGGAACGTCCGTACAAGTTCACAGCTGAAGCATATTACAAGGCCCTTTCAAACATTATCCCCTACAATGTCAACAATGTCAAAGTTACATATTACGGCACGAACATGGGAAGCGGATACGCAGCTGGACTGGACATGAAACTATATGGAGAATTTGTACCTGGCACAGATTCATGGATAACTTTCTCGGTGATGAGCACAAAGCAAAAAATCAATGGAAAAAAAGTGCCCATGCCAACCGACCAAAGATACTCAATAAACTTGCATTTCACAGACTATTTTCCTGGCACAGAACGGTGGAAAATGACTCTCAGGCTTGCTTTCGCTGATGGATTGCCATTTGGCGCACCCCACAAGGGCCTGGAATACCAGAACTTCAGAGCACCTGCATACAAGCGAGTTGACATTGGCTTGAGCTACAGAGCCTACGATAATGATGAGCGTAAAAAACACAGCATTTTCAAGAACATTTGGCTCGGTGTGGACTGCCTCAACCTTTTTGGCATAAGCAATGTCAACTCATACTATTGGGTGACTGACGTGACAAATCAGCAATATGCTGTTCCAAATTATCTTACAGGCAGACAAATTAACGGGCGTGTAATCTTTGAATTCTAGCACCCACCCAAGCCCGTCTTGGCCACAAGCATGAAACTTTCGATTTTGCGTTTGTAAATACTTTTAAACGCCCCACCCAAACGAGCTGTTTTAGAAGGCAATCTGGACCATTTCACCTTCCAAAACAGCTCGTTTTAAACGTCCAAGCGCCCTTTGTTGCAAAGTATTGAACACCAGGCTGTTATGCAAGGCTCTCCTCCTTCCCTGCGAATTAACATCATAACGGGGCATGACATTTATTCACCGATAGTTGGAAAACGTAAAAACTTGAAAAATCATCACGTGAGAATATTGCCATATTAGACAGAAAACTGCAAAACCTGCAGAATGAATTGCAAACATTACCATGCCTGCTATGTGGATGGTTAGGCCATATTGCCTTAACAATCTTTTCAATTTATAATTTTACGATATTGATTATAATAGCTATCTTTGCAAAGCTTTGAAGAAAGTGACTTTATAATACCTAACAAATATTACACCACAATGAAGATTTCACACATTGAACATTTAGGCATTGCAGTCCAGAGCATAGAGGAATCACTGCCTTACTTTGAAAATGTATTGGGTCTGAAATGCTACAACATTGAAGAAGTGGCAGACCAAAAAGTAAAGACCGCATTCCTAAAATGCGGCGAAGTAAAACTGGAACTCTTGGAGCCGACATCACCCGACAGCACAATACAGAAGTGGCTTGACAAAGGAAACCATGGTGTACATCATGTGGCATTCTGCATTGAGGATGGAGTTGCCAACGCATTGTCCGAATGCGACGAGAAAGGCATTCGCTTGATAGATAAAGCCCCAAGGAAAGGTGCCGAGAACTTGAACATTGCATTCCTTCACCCAAAGTCAACGGTAGGTATATTAACAGAACTTTGTGAACACTAAACAGCAAAAACAATGAGCAAGCAATTAGAAAAAATCAAGCAACTTATAGAGAAACGCGAAAAAGCGCGTCTGGGAGGCGGAGAGAAAGCCATAGAGAAGCAGCATGCACGTGGAAAATACACCGCACGTGAACGCATAGATATGCTTCTTGACGAAGGAAGCTTTGAGGAATACGACATGTTCAAGCTCCACCGTTGCACCAACTTCGGCATGGAGAAAAAACAATATCTCGGCGATGGTGTAGTTACCGGCTCCGGTACGATTGACGGCCGCCTCGTGTTTGTGTTTGCACAAGATTTTACCGTCAACGGCGGTTCTTTATCTGAGACCATGGCACAAAAAATATGCAAGGTAATGGATATGGCCATGAAAATGGGGGCGCCGGTAATTGGCATAAACGACTCAGGTGGTGCACGCATACAAGAGGGTATCTGTGCCTTGGCAGGATTTGCCGAGATTTTCGAGCGCAACATCTTGGCATCGGGTGTCATCCCGCAGATAAGCGGCATTTTCGGTCCATGCGCGGGCGGTGCTGTATATTCGCCTGCACTGACAGACTTTACGCTTATGATGGAGAATACATCCTATATGTTCCTCACTGGCCCCAAAGTGGTGAAAACGGTAACAGGCGAAGACATAGACCAAGAGCATCTTGGCGGAGCGAGTGTACATTCAACGAAGAGCGGGGTGACACACTTCACAGCCTCCACAGAGGAAGAGGCAATGCAGATGATACGCACGCTTTTGAGCTACATCCCATCCAACAACATGGAGGTTGCCCCACGCAAGAAATGCGAAGACCCCATAGACAGGCTGGAGGACTCGCTTAACGAGATTATCCCCGAGAATCCCAACGAGGCTTATAATATGTATAAAGTAATCAGTGCCATTGTTGATGACGGGGAGTTCTTTGAAGTTCAGCCAAAATTCGCAAAGAACATCATAGTAGGCTTTGCGCGCTTCAATGGGCAAAGCGTTGGCATTGTGGCCAATCAGCCATCATGCTACGCCGGCGTACTTGACGTAAACGCAAGCCGCAAAGGTGCACGTTTCGTAAGGTTCTGCGACGCATTCAACATCCCTATCGTTTCGCTTGTAGATGTTCCTGGGTTCCTGCCCGGTACAGGCCAAGAATACAATGCCGTAATTCTCCATGGCGCAAAGCTCCTATACGCATACGGTGAAGCAACGGTGCCAAAGATTACCGTCACTTTGCGCAAGAGTTATGGTGGCAGCCATATAGTGATGGGCTGTAAGCAGCTACGGGCAGACTTGAACTATGCATGGCCTTCTGCAGAGATCGCCGTCATGGGGGCTTCAGGAGCCGTTGCTGTGCTATGTGCCAAGGAGGCGAAGGAAAAGAAGGAGGCCGGCGAAGGTATGCAGGCGTTCCTTGCAGAAAAAGAAGAGGAATACACAGAGATGTTTGCCAACCCATACCAGGCTGCAAAGTATGGCTATATTGATGACGTGATTGAGCCACGCAACACTCGTTTCCGCATATGCAGAGGCTTGGCCCAGCTTTCAACCAAGCGCGAAAGCCTGCCAGCAAAAAAACACGGCAACATACCTATGTAATGAAACAACAACAAATCACGGAACCTATGGACACCAGCGAAAAAATGGCAAGGCATCATGGTTCCGTGATTATAAACATTGTACCAATGAAACAAGATAAAGAGGTTTATGCCGCAATCTCATTGGCATTGCACGAGTTCATGGGGAATAATGTACATGACAATGAGTCTGGTAAAATAACCATCAAAGAACATTTTACGGAATGGAACGGCCATGCACTCACCATGACTGGCAATCCATCACTTTAACTATGCACACATGAAAGAATACAAGTATACGATTAACGGGAATAAATATGAAGTGAGTGTTGGAGACATTACTGGCAATGTCGCAACAGTCATTGTCAACGGTGAGGCCTACAGTGTCGAAATGGAAAAAGAGACTGTGCCGGAAAAACCGAAAGTGAAAGTGGTTCCACCAACAGTGCAGGCAAGCCAGCCATCAACGCCAAGCATAAACACGAGCAAACGTAACTATCAAAATGCAGTAAAGGCACCGCTGCCTGGTGTAATAACAGAAATACCTGTGGCTGTAGGAGCTGAGGTTAAAGCGGGGGACACTGTCGTTGTGCTTGAAGCTATGAAGATGGCCAACAACCTTGAAGCAGAAAAAGGCGGCAAAGTAACTGAAATATTGGTACAACCTGGCCAAAGCGTAATGGAAGGCGATGTCTTGGTTGCAATAGAGTGAATCTTAAACGGCAATCCCAACGGCATAGTTAATTAGTTTATGCCTATTGTTGGGATTGCCGTCTTATAATCGTCTCTTTACAACTTGTTGCCTTCTTTCGGGAATACAATTGTGGGGGTAAAACTCTTAGCTTCTTCAAAGTCCATTAGCGCGTATGCAATGATTATGCAAACGTCACCTACCTGTACTTTGCGCGCAGCCGCTCCATTGAGGCAGATTGCCCCAGACCCTCTTTCACCTTTGATTATATATGTCTCAAAACGTTCTCCATTGTTGTTATCGACAATTTGCACTTTCTCTCCTGCAATCATCCCCGCAGCATCCATCAGGTCTTCGTCAATTGTTATGCTTCCCATATAGTTGAGATTAGCCTCGGTGACGGTGACACAATGAAGCTTTGACTTTAAAACTTCTATCATCATTTTCACTTGTATTTTATGTGATCGATAAGCCTTACAGGGCGTTTCCCGCAATATACAGTGATGCACCCAACAATGTGCACTGCCTCATCCCATGATTCTACATCTTGCAATGTATCACCACTAACTATCGAGAAATACTCAACCTCAAGTCCGCATACGGCATTGATTCCTGACACCACAAAATCATGGGTCTCCTTAACCGAATGATTGTGAGAGTATTCAATGCTCTCATTTAACTTTTTGAATATTTCCGGGGCTATTAATCTTTCATCGCGGCTTAGCAATAAGTTACGGCTGGAACGGGCCAAGCCGTCATCTTCGCGAACAATAGGGCATTCCACAATGGTAACACCAAGACCTAGGCTCTTGACCATTGCTTTCACGACAGCAATTTGCTGCCAATCTTTTTCTCCAAAATATGCCAGTATTGGACGCACTATATAAAACAACCGGCTAACAACTTGGCATACGCCATTGAAATGCCCTGGCCTATGTTTCCCTTCCATGACAGTTGTTATTGGCGGAAATTCAAAATGGCGTTTGTCTGGCTGAGGGTACATTTCCTCGACAGTCGGGGCAAATACATAGTCCGCTCCACAAGACTCCAACAACTTACAGTCTGCATTTAGATTGCGCGGATAACTCTGCAAGTCAGATTTGTCATTAAACTGGGTTGGATTGACAAAAACAGAAACAACGGTCAAATCGTTTTCTAAAACAGCTCTTCGCACCAACGAGGCGTGGCCTTCATGCAGTGCTCCCATAGTCGGAACAAGCCCGATGCTTTTTCCTTGCTTGCGAGCTTCAAAAAGCTCGTTTTGCAAATCCACATTTGTATGAAATACTTTCATTTAAATAAACGTTTTAAACGTCACTTCGGAATTCGACTGCAAAATAACAACTTTTTTGGCAAACCCGAAAGGAATAGTCGAAAAATATAGCAAACAAACCCCTATTTTTCATAAAAACACATTCCCATTATTCTTTAATACAAAATTATTTTTGTAACTTTGCAGTGCAAAAAATACAAGCAATGGCAAGAAAAATATTATTCATCAACCAGGAAATATCACCTTATGTTCCTGAGAGTGAAATTTCACTCATGGGACGAGAATTGCCACAGGCCATACAGGAAAAAGGACACGAAATTAGAACTTTCATGCCCAAATGGGGTAACATAAACGAACGGCGTGGGCAGTTACACGAGGTAATCCGCCTTTCTGGGATGAATCTTATAATAAACGACACAGATCATCCACTGATTATTAAAGTTGCATCCATACAAGCATCACGAATCCAGGTCTATTTCATAGACAATGATGATTATTTCACTAAAAGGCAAATGGAAGTAGACGAAACAGGAGAAGATTATGCTGACAATGGGGAAAGGGCCATCTTTTTTGCCAGGGGTGTGTTGGAGACTGTCAAGAAGTTAAGGTGGGTTCCTGAAGTAATCCATTGCCAAGGCTGGATGAGTGCTGTTGTTCCTTTTTATGTCAAAACGGCATATAAAGAAGAACCTTCATTTGCAAATGCAAAAATCGTAACCTCTGTATTCTCTCAATCTCTAAAGAAAGATTTTGGCAATGATTTCAAGAAGTGCCTTGAGTTCCGTGAGGCCAATGCTGAATTGCTTACAAAGTACGATGACAATTTTGGCTATGAAGAATTAAGTAAGCTAGCGATTGATTATTCTGATGGCATAATACAAGCCAGCAAAAATGCCTGCCCAAAATTGATTGAGTACGCAAATGAGCGTCATGTTCCTGTACTAAGCTACCCGGGAGAACAATATGTAGATAGATATGAGGCTTTTTATGACGAAATTTGCCAAAGAACGTGAAGGTACTGCTTAATTTTTTCAAGTAGAGGAAAAAGCCCAAACAAAACAAATAGACAAACAATGAAAGCAAAACATATGCTTTGTATAGCCATGGCAATCATGGCTTTCTTTTCTTCTTGCGATGACAATACCGATACGATAGGCAATTCTCTGACTAGCGAGGCTGACCGTTTCGTGATTCTCACTGACACATTCTATGTCTCAACGCGATCAATTATTGCTGATTCTGTTTTGTCCAGAAGTCAATATAGCTATCTCGGACACATCAAAGACCCTGAAACAGGGGCATACGTAACAAGCAATTATACTACACAATTTGCAGTTCTTGAGTCGTTAGATGGTTCTTCATTCTTGCCTGATAAAGATAGTATAACAAGTGTAGAGAATGGGAATATCATAGCAGATTCATGCAGACTGCAAATATATTTTTATTCTTCAATTGGGGACACCCTCAATTCTATGAGATTAACGGCAATGGAAATGGGAAAGCCTGTTGAAGAAGGCAAGCTTTATTACTCAAACTTTGACCCTGAGGCCAACGGAATGCTTAGGCAAGATGCCAATGCTATTAGGAAAAACAAAATGTACACTACGCTTGATTTGAACTTAAGCGACAGCGCAAGGGCACTGATAAAAGACAAAACCAACATGGAGTCTGTTATGATACCATTAAACGAAAGGTATCGTGACAAAGACGGAAATGAATATAAGAACTATGGTACTTACATCATGAGAAAATATTATGAGAATCCTGAAAACTTCAAGAACTCCTATAATTTCATACATAATGTATGCCCTGGCTTTTACATAAAATCTACAGACGGCCTTGGAGTTATGTCTGAAGTATACCTTACTGAATTAGTGTTTTTTTATAACTACATTTATGAAGATTCTGTTTACCATGGCAACACACTTTTGTCGGGAACGGAAGAGGTCATGCAAACTACTCATATCGACACAGACAAAGACCGTCTAACAGAATTGGCCTCAGATGAATCATGTACACACCTTAAGACTCCTGCGGGAATTTTTACTGAAGTTACATTGCCTGTTGACGATATTAAGTATGGACACGAGAATGATACATTAAGTGGAGCAAGAGTGGTTTTCCAGTGCATGAACCAGACAGATGCAGAGGCTTTTGGTGAGCCAGAATATGTACTGATGTTGCCCAAAGACAGTTTATATAGCTTTTTTGAAAACAAAAATATACCCAATAACACAACGTCGTTTATTGGAACATACAACAGCAGTAACAATACATATACTTTCAACAACATTTCCAACCTTATAACTCATATGTATAACGTTAAGAAAAACGGAACGAAATCTGAAGATTGGAATAAAGCTGTATTGGTACCTGTAGCTGTTTCTACAACCAGTTCTTCTTCGGGAGGTACATCTTCAATTACAAACGTCACAAACGAAATGTCATTGAAAAGTGCAAAACTGGTTGGTGGTTCATCAAACCCATATGATCCTATTACTATCAGCGTGATATATAGCAGAACCACAAAGCAATAACTTAAAATGGCAGACAATTTTCTAGAACGCCACAGGGAAGAATACGAGCAAAAAAAAGAAGCCTATCTGCGAAAGAAAAAACATTTGCCGAAATTAAAGCATCGTCTTCCGGTACGGCCTGAAGACGATGCTTTATAAGGTTTTTTCGGCAATTGTTTTTCGGTGGTAATGTTATCGCTTGACAACTTTATACCGTGCGAATTTCATCAGCAACTGTTTTATTCCAGAGTTATCAAATTGAACAGTAGCCTTAAGGTTTTCTCCCAAACCCTCAAGCATTATCACGGTACCGACACCAAATCTCTGATGTTCTATGATGCTGCCTACACAAATGTCAGATACGCCATCAGCGATTTCAGTAGTAAGCTCAGACTTGTTTATTCGGGGCATTGGTTTCAAGTGCAGAAGCTTTACAGTCTCTATTTTTTCAATGAATGTGCTTGACAAATTGGGCGGCATCGGACGTTCTTGCTTTGGTGGTACCATCCTGCGCATTGGGTCTGCCTTGAACTGAGATGCCACAGGGTGCGGGTTTTGCATCCACCCCGGTTTTTCATCATGATTGTTACCTACACTTTTCCTATATGTCATCGGCCAGCGATAGCTATCAGTATTACCTATCAGCTCCATCCTTATATAAGCAGGATCTATGTCTTCAAGAAACCTTGAAGGATTACCAAATTCCACTTTCCCATACCTGAATCTATTTTGTGCACAAGTGAGGAAGCACCGTTTCTCAGCCCTTGTCAAAGCCACGTAAAACAAACGCCGCTCCTCCTCAAGTCCACGGACACTGTCACTGCTCATAGGCGAAGGGAAAATATTGTCCTCGAGGCCAACAATAAAAACCGTGGGGAATTCTAGTCCTTTGGCACTATGTATTGTCATCAGCGATACACGCTCACCGTCTTCATCTTCAGAATCACTGTCCAAGTCGGTTAACATAGCAACTTCCTGCAAGAAATCTGGCAAGAAAACATTGTCAAGAAGGCCTTCCTCGCGCCTGCTTTCAACATAATCTTGCATGCCTGCAAGAAACTCTACTACATTTTCCTGTCTGGCAAGGTCTTCAGGTTCGTGTTTGCCATAAATCTCCTTGCTAATTCCGCTATCCCTTATTATCTCCTGGCCGAGCTGATATGCATCCAGCATATGAAGTTTTTCTTTCCATTGGGAAACCATTAAGCAGAATTTCTCTAATTTTGCTAAAGTTCCTTTGTTCAACTCGAGACCATAAAAAACAGGTTGACACACAATAGACCATAGGCTTGCATCATGTGCGTTTGAAGCCATGGCTATCTTTGTCATTGTTGTATCGCCGATGCCCCGCGCCGGATAGTTGATGACACGTCTAAAAGCTTCTTCATCATTAGGATTAGTAACAAGTCTGAAGTAAGCAATTATATCCTTTATTTCTTTCCGTTGATAAAAGCTGAGCCCACCGAAAACACGGTACGGGATATTTTCCTTTCGCATTTCCTCCTCGAAGCTTCTACTTTGAGAGTTTGTCCTGTATAGGATGGCAAAGTCGCCAAAGCCACCTCCTTCCCTCTTCATTAAATTCTTTATTTCCTTGCATACAATTGCTGATTCTTCCCTATCGCTGTATGCTTGTTTGAAAACGATTTTATCACCTTTCTCGTTATCACTGAATACCTTTTTGGGTATCTGCCTCACATTATGGCTTATCAAGCTGTTGGCAGCCTGTACTATCATTTGAGTAGAGCGGTAATTCTGCTCAAGCTTAAACGACTTGGCATCGCCAAATGACTCTGTGAAATTAAGGATGTTGTCAATATTGGCCCCTCTGAAGCCATAAATGCTCTGCGCATCATCACCAACAACGCAAATATGCCTGTGCTCTCGTGTTAGTTGCATCACTATAGCCTGCTGAACAAAGTTGGTGTCTTGATACTCGTCAACTAGGATATACCTAAATCTATCAGCATAGTTCAACCTTATTTCATCATGCTGTGCAAACAACATATATGTATTTAGCAACAAGTCATCAAAATCCATTGCATTGGCCTGCTTGCATCGTGCAGCATACCGCTCATAAATGTTTTTTATTTCAGGTGTATGCTTTTGCATATCAAGCTTCGCCTGCTCGCCTCTCGCATAAGCTTGAGGTGTCAGTAAATGGTTTTTGGCCATACTTATACGGTCTGCCACGGAGGTGTGAACGTATTGTTTCTCGTCAAGCCCCATTTCTTTTATGATAGTTTTCACAAGCGAACGTGAGTCACCCTGGTCATAGATGGTAAAGTCATGGCCATAACCAAGTTTTTCAGCTTCGGCTCGCAATATCCTCGAAAAAATCGAATGGAATGTACCCATGTTCAGCAAACGCGATTTGTCATGTCCAACCAGCTTGCATATCCTATCTTTCATTTCTGCAGCAGCCTTGTTGGTGAAAGTGAGTGCCATGATGTTCCACGGTTGGTAACCGATGTTCAGAAGATGGGCTATCTTATAGGTAAGCACACGTGTTTTACCCGAACCGGCACCAGCAATTACCAGCTCCGGCCCGTCACAATACAATACAGCTTCACGCTGACTATCATTAAGATGGGCTAATATGTCTTCATTCATTGCGCAAAGTTACGCCAATTAAGCCAAATGGCAAAATTTTCAAGTCTGTTTTGCCAATCAAAACGTACTAAAACTATAATCCCCAAATGATAAGCGGATTTAATTATTGTGCATTTCATTCTCATCCATAATTTCTAGCCATTTGTTTGGCAAAAATTAAAGCCATATTTGTATGATAAATTATAAACTTGAATTATAATTTATAACTATTTTAATTATAGGCAGATACGAAATGTGCTGTTTTGATTGACAAAACTACCCGTTTCATATTATAAAACAGCCTATTTTGGATGGCAATGCATTGCACTTTAATCGTAACCTTGCCAATTATCGAAAGCGAATTGCCTATTGTCAATAAAAATTACCATGATAGTGTGATAGTAGACACCCAATATCCCTAGAAATTGCGGTAAGCTACCGAAATGGTAGCAGAGACAAGGATGGTCATCATCTCGCTTCGCAACAGCCAACCATTGAGGTTCCTTTACCTTTTGCCGTCCTAGCACTCGCTCGGCGGCGAGAGTTATTTGCACTTCCGTGTCCAATTTCTTGTCAAACTCATCAATAATACAGAAAATTTCCGTAAATCTGTATAAGGAATATACCTCCTTGAAATCAAGAGAGTTAGAAGAATTACCTCGCTTGGGGTAATGACTTGACAACCGTTCTAATTGCCGTGGTCTGCATCGCTTTGCTTGTTCGGGTAACTCTTACAGATGCAAATGCACACAAACAAAGCGAACGAAAAGAAGAATATCGCTTTTTTCTTTCGTCCGCTTTGTATTTAATCTATGATTTCAAAACGCACCAATATGGAATAGTTCTTTCGGATAGTGCGGAAGTTATCGAATGATGCAGCATCGGATGACATGACATTGCTTTGCGCGAACGGGAAAATATTACTGTTCCCTTCTTCCACAATACGTATCACATCACCTAGTTTCTTACCCAATGCCTCTACCAAATAGGTTGCTTTCCGCTTGGCGGCTTTCAATGCTTCAATTTTCCCCTTTTGGTGATAGGCAAGAATATCGTTGTTTTCCAATTCACCGATGCGCATGGTGTGGACGCCTTTCGTATCTATGTGCTTGATTATCTCATTTATCTGATTGAAGTCAGTCAAAGTAATGTCGAATTTCTTGGTAACCAAAAAGTCCTGCCCTTGCTTCCGCCAATAGTCACCGATTTCTTGCGTCCGGATGGCATCCTGCTTAATACCTGCTTCAGCAAGATTTTTACGGAGTCCTTGTTCTATCTCTGATAAGGGTACCTTGGTACGATATTCTTCGGGCTTAGACTTTCCGTCAAATTCCTCCTCGAAGTATTCGCGGATTTCAATCAGATAATGGATTTTGTCGGGTACGATTTCGATTTCCGATGTACCTGTCACTTCAATGTATCGGTCGTTGGTTTGCGCTTGCAAGGAAAAGGTCGCCAATAGGCTGATTACCAATGTCAATAATTTCATTTTCATTTTTTTGATTTTAATTATTTGTTCTCAAATCCTTTTACAATGGAGCAGGCATCAATATAGTCCAATGTGTTTATGATTGAATCCTGTTTTTTC
>CALUGQ010000033.1 GCA_944320235.1 uncultured Prevotella sp. | reverse complement strand
ATTTGTTCTCAAATCCTTTTACAATGGAGCAGGCATCAATATAGTCCAATGTGTTTATGATTGAATCCTGTTTTTTCGGGTCTAATTGATTAAAAAAGAGCGTATCGTTTTCCCATCCGTTGGCTTTGAACAAAACGTCTAAAGAATCTTTCTTTTCTTTCAACAGGCGTCTGTATAAAGATGGCATATCATAGTTGCGGAGTGCCGCAATTTGAAATGTCCCACTTTCTATCCTCATATTTACTTGTGGCGCGGTAATCACAGAATCATTGAATATAAACCCTATCCGCTTGCCTATATGCTGCTCCGTTGAGTCTGCCCATGCATGCAATTTGTGCTTGCTCACACGCCCTATTATCACAGCCTTTCCGAAGATATCTTTATCCAGTCGTAAGACGGCAAATTCCTTTACTGTAACAATTGGCTGGGAAGCAATACTGTCCTTTTGTCCGTCTATGATGCGATACCAGCCGTTTTCCCTATGTTTGATTAATTGAGAATGACTGGAATAGTTGGTGCAACTTAGGCAAACTGCACCTGATAACATTGCTAATAAAATAATCGTTTTCATTGTATAAGTTCTCCTTTCTTGTTTATATATTGCCACTTATCGCTTTTCCATTCATGGTGTTCTCCGTCTGGCATTGCTTTTTGTTTTCCTGTCAATGTAACCTTTGCTTTACCGCCTTCAAAAGGAAATGCAAACTTGAATTGGGGCTTAATGACCACATTGCCCAATGAATCGGCAAAACCTATCAACCCTTCATCATCCATGATGCGGAAGAGTCCTTCGCGAATATAATCGGGTCCGGTATCGTATTTGAACACATAAAACAGTTCTTTGCCTTGATTGTCTATACAAACAATCCGTGCGTCCTGCTTGTTCTCATATACGAAGCCTATATTCCGTATCGTGTCTGCTTGGCAGAACTTGTATTTGCCGTAGGGTATAATGGTATCACCTTGTTCATTCAGGTAACAGACAGGTACACCGACTTCAAGATACTTTTCAGTTGTACGAGCAATCAAGCTCCCGTTCCTCTTAAAAAATATAGGTATAGTCCATACGGATTTCCGATATTCTCCCTTTCCATAATAATTAATGGTAGGTATCCAGCGTGGCATCTTTCTAATGATTTCCAATACTTGGTTGTCCCAATCCTGTATGCCACAACTTCGTAGGACTTTGGCTTCATACACTTCTCCATACGAATCAATCCGTACCGTATAGACGCCTCTCACTTGTTGTTTATCACCCAATAATGCAGGGTCATACTTTAAGTGTTGGGTGATGTAGTTTTGCGCAGACCACGGCTTCCCATCTTGAAAAAAAGAAACGGCTTCCCATTCCACGAAACAGTGTTTCTGTTCTTCTTGCATGATACTGTCCACCTTCACCCTGTTTCGGTAATGTTGTGGCAGGAAAGGCACATAGACCGCAAAGTAACATTTCATCCACTTGCCTTTCTTGTCCCTGCATGGCAAGCAATGCGGCAATTCTTTGGTAAGCCGGATAACCTCTTTGTCGAATTCTTTATGTTTAGAAGTCAAAATGTAAATGCCGTGTGGCAACCCTAATGTGTCGATAGAAAACATGACTACGGAATATCCGGCTTGGTTTTTCTTCAAAAGTTCTTCAGGATAAACCATCTGTGAAGTGAAATACTTTTCCAAGTCATAATCCCAGCTTGCCCATCGGGTAGGCTCTATGGTCGCCAAATCTTTGATTGGTTTTCCTGACATATCCAAAACGCCTATGTTCCAACCTATCTCCGCACACCAGATGCTGTCCAAACGGTTTTCATTCTGCCGTTGTCCTTGCAGGCTGTTGTCAGTCATGCATCTGACCGGACCAACACCAATGGTCAGTGTGTCAGGTAGATACCGAAAAACCAATGTGCTGTCGGTCAGCTCTTGGATAATGTAATTTTTCCTCGATTCAAAGACTTTGATTGTATCTCCGCATAAAGAATAAGAATAAAAAGTTTCTTTCCTTTTGCCATCATACAAAAAGACGTTTCTCCACCCTGCATCACGAAATTCCATTTCCATAGCATATTGCTTGTCTTGGGATAATTGCACTTTCCATACTTTGTTTTCCAGCAATGCGGACATATCTGCACATTTATTGTTTTGGGTAGAAAGTCCGCCTATAACAACCCATGAAAGCAATATGAACAGAAACTTTTTCATAACCTATCATCTTAATAACACTTCAAAGATAGCGAAAAGGAATAACCTAATCAATTATTAGACTATTCCTTTCCAATTAGGTTTAAGCAAATTAACTCATGTTGTCTGAAACCTCTTGCTTTCCTGCGCTCGCCCGTCACTATCAGCACGACTGTGGCGTGGATGTGCGGTGTATGTTCGTCTATGTGCAGCGCTGACGAAACGGTGTTCTCCCTACCGAACGTGTGGTGCTGCCATTGCAGGTTTTCATCGCACCATTTGTCAAGCCTGCCCTCGTCCATCACTTTCACCATGTCCACATGCGCGCCAGAAAGCACAATGCGGATTAGATTAGCCATACTAAATCGGGCGTTATTTTCAACCTGAAGCCTGCCGTGCGATGCGGTTGCTTATCGTCTCGGTACGGGCTGCCACGCCGTCGGGGTATTGCACCAGCTCGTGTTTGATACGACCATTGGCAGTGCGTACACGTCCACATAGTGGCCGTTGGGCAGCGTGATGCGTCCATCCACCTCGCAATGGTTCAACACTCCGCTCTTGTACACGGCTCGGATGGCGGCACAGACTGTCGGAACGATAACATCGAAAAGTCCACCAATTCCATTACGTTCATCCATACGTTGGCGGCATCGGACGGTACTTTTCGCGTCAAAAGCCCTATGGTGAGGCGACAAATGCGTTTAAAGTCTTTTAACAATGAAAGCAAGAAGCAAAATGATATGATAATTCTAATTTTAGTATCTTTGCAAAACCTTAGGCTGTTGAAGCCGAAAACAAACATAAAGAATTTAACATACAAACAATAACTAAAACAAAATGCAAGTGAATAAAAAATTCTTGGCATCCTTGGCTTTCGTGCCAATGATTGCCTCTGCTCAGACGTTTGATTTCGACATGACGGAAAATCAGCCGCTCTACTCAGACGAAATTGGTTATGGATACGATATCCTTCCTGCACCTGCAAAAAAAAGCAATGAGCCGTTTTATTTTTCTGTAAAAGTTCCTGATGGCAATTACAAGGTAAAAGTGGAACTTGGAGCAAAGAAAAAGGCAGGCAATACCACTGTCCGTGCAGAAGGTCGTCGGCTTATGGTTGAGAATGTCATAACTAAAAAAGGCGAATTTGCAGATTGCGAGTTTGTGGTTAACAAACGTTCTCCAATGATTAATGAAAAAGAACGTGTCAGATTGAAGCAACGGGAAAAGGGATATCTAAGCTGGGATGACAAGCTGACATTGGAATTTAATGGTGATGCGCCTTCAGTTAAGAGCATCCACATAGAGCGTGACGATAGTTGCCCAACAATTTATCTTTGTGGCAACTCCACAGTGGTTGACCAGAACAATGAACCATGGGCAAGTTGGGGGCAGATGATTACAAGATGGTTTAACGCGGATGTCTCCGTGTCAAACCATGCCGAAAGTGGCCTTACGGCAGGTTCTTTCCTAGCACAGAAGCGCCTTGAAAAGATAATGACGACACTAAAAGCTGGCGATTATGTTATCTGTGAGTTTGGGCATAATGACGAAAAGGAGAAAGGCCCAGGCACAGGAGCGTGGTATCATTACACACGCAACTTAAAGATATTCATTGACAATGTGCGTTCCAAAGGCGCTACAATTGTGTTTTGTACACCTACGCAACGCCGTCGGTTCTCTAATGACAAAAAGACAATCATTGATACCCATGGGGATTTCCCCGCTGCAATGCGGACTGTTGCAGAAAGAGAAAATGTGCCTCTGATTGACTTGAATGATATGACACGCGACTTCTTTGAGGCTTTAGGCTATGAAGATAGCAAGCGCGCACTTGTACACTACCCTGCCAACACATTCCCAGGACAGAATGAGGCTCTTGCTGACAATACCCACTTTAATCCATATGGAGCATACGAGGTAGCCAAGATGGTAGTCATGGGAATAAAAGAATTGAAATTGCCACTTGCAGATGACATACGGGCAGATTTCACGGACTTCGACCCTAAGCACCCTGACAACTGGAAAACGTTTAAGTGGGTTCCTGCTAAAAATGCTGATATAATGAAACCGGACGGCAATTAAGATATAGTGCAAGTCTGCAGAGTGAAAAATATGTATAAAACAACAAAATGCTATATGGAAAAAAGATTATTGACACTTACAAGTGCCTTGCTTGTGGCTGGAAGTATCTTGGCACAATCATGGCCAGTGCCCAAGCCAGAAGCAAAACCCGGAGCTAGATGGTGGTGGATGGGATCTGCCGTAAATGAGACAGACTTAAAATGGAATATGCAAGAATACGCCAAGACGGGCATAGGCGCATTAGAAATAACACCAATCTATGGTGTACAAGGCAACAAAGATAACGAGCTGGAATTCCTCTCTGAGCCGTGGATGAAGGCTTTGAGGTTTGTTGAAACGGAAGGGGCCAAGGACGGCATTCTCATTGACATGAACAATGGTACAGGATGGCCGTTTGGTGGCCCATACGTTCCAATAGAGGAAGCTGCAGCAAAATTAGTCTGCACGGATGTTAACACGACAGGAAGGGAACTTCGTAAAGGTGTAGACATAAGCGTCAAAGAAACGAAAGAAAAGCCCTATGCAAAACTAAGCAGAGTTATGGCTCATTCTGCAAAAGGTGAGGTCATCGACATAACAAAATTTGCAGATGCCAATGGGATAGTGAAATGGAAAGGTGCGCCTAAAAAAGAACAATTTAGGATTATATCAATATACTGTTCACGCACAAGGCAAAAGGTAAAACGGGCTGCTCCTGGTGGAGAAGGTTACGTCATTGACCACTTTGACCATGACGCTGTAGCAAATTATCTGAAACGTTTTGAAGATGCGTTTGCTTCATCGGGTACCCCATACCCGCATACCTTTTTCAACGACTCCTATGAAGTGTATGGTGCCAATTGGACTCCCAAATTGCTTGAAGAGTTTGAAAAACGCAGAGGGTATAAGCTTGAAGAACATTTGCTGGAACTTCTTGGTTATAAAGAAGATGAAGGCAACAAGGTTCTGTCAGACTACAGGGAGACTTTGAGCGAACTGCTGTTGGAAAACTATGTCGAGCAGTGGACAGCATGGGCGCACAAGCATGGGGTGAAGACCCGTAACCAAGGCCATGGTTCCCCGGCCAATCTGATTGACATCTATTCTGCTGTTGACATTCCGGAGATAGAAGGTTTTGGGCTATCAGAGTTTGGCATCAAGGGGCTTCGTAAAGACAGCGGCTTCACTCGCAAAAATGACAGCGATGTGTCCATGCTCAAATATGCCTCTTCTGCTGCCCATATCACAGGGAAACCGCTTGCAAGCAGCGAGACCTTCACATGGCTGACAGAGCATTTCCGCACCTCTTTGGCACAATGCAAACCAGACATGGACTTAATGTTCACGTGTGGGGTGAATAATATGTATTTCCATGGCATTACTTATTCACCTCGCAACGATGCTTGGCCAGGATGGAAATTCTATGCGTCAATAGACATGAGCCCAACCAATAGCATTTGGCATGACGCTCCATATCTGATGAAATACATAGAAAGGTGTCAGAGCTTTTTGCAGATGGGAAGTCCTGACAATGATTTCTTGGTGTTGTTACCTGTCCGAGATATGTGGGCAGAACGTAAAGGCACAGGCCCAGGTTCACTTTTAATGATGTTTGATATTCATGGAATGGCAAAGAAAGCTCCAGATTTCATAAATAGCATTCTCGAGATTGACCGCGAAGGCTTTGACTGCGATTATATCAGCGAAAACTACATAATGGGGACAGAATTCAAGGATGGAATGCTTGAAACAGCCGCTGGCACACGCTATCATGCGCTAATCATACCTGGCAGCGGCAAGATGCCCGATAAGGTTAAGGCCCACATTGATGATTTGAAAGCTAAAGGTGCCAAAATAATTTATGGTATCAACAAACAAGAAATGGCAAAATCTGCAAAACCAGAACCGATGAAATATCAGTATGGCTTGCGTGCCATAAGACGGAAAAATGCAACTGGCCATCATTATTTTATCGCAAATCTCTCACCAAACGATGTCGACGCGTACATTCCATTGACTGTCGAGATGAAAGATGCACGTTGGTTTAACCCGCTTAACGGTGAAATTTATAAAGCAGACATAACACCAAAAGGAATCAAGATGGACCTCCGAAGCGGAGAATCAATGATTTTACAAACTTATAATACAGTGCAGTCTGGCAACGACAAAATGCGCATGACTGAATATGGCAAGGCCAAGCAACTTGATGGCAAGTGGACATTGTCTTTTGTTAAAAGCGCTCCATTGGTAAACAATACATTTATTTTGGATTCATTGCAAACATGGGAAACATTGGACGATGATTCCGCCAGAGTCACAATGGCAACAGGCGCCTATACTACCTATGTTGACATGACTGAAGATGAAGCTAACAAAAATTGGGCAATTGACCTTGGCGATGTTCGTGAAAGTGCCAGAGTGTATATCAATGACAGTCTCATCGGTTGCGCATGGTCAGTTCCTTTTGTTCTAAACTGCCCGGATGTATTCAAGGCAGGCAAAAACAAGATTCGCATTGAAGTGACAAACTTGCCAGCAAACCGCATAGCAGATTTAGACCGTAAAGGCATTAAGTGGCGCAAGTTTAATGAGATCAACATGGTCGCGCTTAATTACAAGAAAGGTACATATGCTAACTGGTTGCCTGTCAAGAGTGGACTTAACTCACAAGTCACTTTATATGAACTGAAATAGCATGACTTCAACAGAATATTTGTAATGTATCATAGTGTGTGGGAGTAAAATTCAAATATATATTTATTTTCAATGATACATAATTCAATCATGAAGTCTATATGACAAAAAGGGCTGTCAAGATTAAGTGGCAGCCCTTTTTACTGTTTGAAAGATACTGATACATATTGAAAGTTATTGGGAACATTGGCGTGTTTATTTTATATGAATATCCACTATCTACCCATACTTGCAAATATGCAACTAAAATCAGCCTGTTCCGCCTTGATTCTCAGTATGTGCCGTTTCACATTTTGAAACGCCCTGTTTTCCACTGCAACATGGCCTGTTTTGGCCTGCAAAACGGCACATTCCCTAGCCATGACAATCCGTCTTGCAACTCACCGAATATCAAGTACTTGTCCGATGCTCCCCTTGTTGTTTCCATTGACACCAAATGTTAATGGCTGCGCGTGCATATTGGCAGGCGCAGAGTGTTTGGGCTGTTTGCGGATATTCATTCTTTTAATTATGATATAGTCCGATTTATGCATATGTGACGTATAATCTGGATGTCAATTTCATTGATAGTATACGCCAGTTCCACCACATAAATACAATTAATTAAGGTTAAAAATCAAGTTCGCACAAAAGTAATTGCAACAATTTACCTACCTTAGCGTCTGACACATATGTCAGACGCTAAGGTAGACAAATTTACTTATGATAAGAATAGGCTTGGATTTTGGCTCAACCACAGCAAAGATAGTTGCAGTGAGTGAGAACGGTAATATACTTTATAGCGATTATAAACGCCACTTTGCAAAACCCCGTGAAGTGCTTAGGGAATTTATGCTCGAAATGGAGAGGCGCTTCGGATGCACTGAGGCTGCGATATGTTTCACAGGGTCAGTGGGTATGGGAGTGGCTGAACGTTGCTCACTGCCTTTTGTCCAGGAGGTTGTGGCGGCAACTAAAGCTGCCAGCCTGTTATGTCCAGAGGCAAGTACGATGATTGACATTGGTGGCGAAGATGCCAAGATTGTATTTCTGCGTGATGGACACGCAACAGACCTTCGGATGAACAGCAACTGTGCAGGAGGAACAGGATCTTTCTTGGATCAAATGGCACTATTGCTTGGCGTGGAGACATCCAGCCTAGACTCGCTCGCAGCTGGGGCCAAGCGTATATATCCAATGGCATCACGCTGCGGTGTGTTTTGCAAGACAGACATACAAAACTTGCAGGCCAAGAACACTTCACGTGAAGACATTGCAGCATCTGTAATGCACTCCGTAGCCGTGCAAGTGGTAACAACCCTTGCACGCGGTCATGAAATATTCCCCACTGTACTATTTTGCGGAGGTCCGCTGACTTTTCTTCCTAGCCTGCGCCGTGCTTTTGCCGACTATCTTGGCTTGACTGAGAATGATATTATAGTTCCATCAGGAAGCCACCTTTTACCAGCTTATGGGGCAGCATTAGCTGCTGGTGTATCTGAAAGATTTACATTGACATCTATTTCGGAACGAATTTACGCTGGTATGAAAGAGCAGTTGTGTCCAAAAGGAAGACTGGCACCGATTTTCAATGGACATGACGATTATGCTGCATGGCAACACCGCATGGATGCTTGTAAACTTGCAGCTGCACCGCTAACAGCTGGACGCGAGGAAGTGTTTATTGGCATAGATTCCGGCTCTACAACAACAAAAATCGTAGCACTCAACTCCCGCAAAGAGTTGATTTTCAGTTATTATCATAACAATGAAGGCAATCCCATTGCCGCTGTCAGAACCGGGTTGGAACTTCTATCAGAGCAATGCCGCTCAGTTGGTGCAGAATTGGAAATCTGCGGCTCTTGTTCAACCGGTTATGGCGAGGATTTGATTAAGGCAGCATTTCGCCTTGACCACGGCATTATCGAAACAATGGCGCATTATGTAGCTGCCAGACACTTTGTACCCAGTGTTTCTTTTATATTGGATATTGGTGGGCAAGACATGAAAGCCATATTCGTAAATGACGGGGTAATTAGTCGCATTGAGATAAATGAGGCCTGTTCGTCTGGATGTGGCTCATTCATTGAGACATTTGCGAAATCTTTAGGTTACACTGCTGCCGATTTCGCCGCTGCTGCGTGCAGTTCTGCTATGCCCTGCGATCTTGGAACACGTTGCACTGTCTTTATGAATTCAAAGGTTAAGCAAGCTTTGCGAGAAGGGGCAACTGTAAGCGACATCGCTGCTGGCCTGGCATATTCTGTTGTGAAAAACTGCCTCTATAAGGTATTACAATTGAAAGGCAGTGAAGAACTTGGCCCCAACGTCGTTGTGCAAGGAGGCGCGATGAGAAATGATGCCGTAGTCCGTGCTTTCGAGAAACTCACCAGTTGCAATGTTTCACGCAGTGACCGGCCCGAGTTGATGGGCGCAATAGGATGTGCGCTTTATGCAATGTCAAAGCGTAACAAGACGATTGCCATTGACGATTTACTTGGGAACGCAAGTTGCACAACAAGAAATCTCCATTGCCATGGATGCGAAAATGGCTGCCTTGTGACATCATATACATTTGCAGATGGCCACCACTACTACTCAGGGAATCGTTGTGAACGTGTGTTCATGAACAATGGGGCAAAAGTTGTGCCAGGGGCCAATGCATACTCTTATAAATTATCGTTATTGTTTGGGCGGGAAATCAGTGTACCATCACCAGTCATGACTGTCGGCATACCTCGCTGCCTAAATATGTATGAAGAATATCCGTTTTGGCACACGCTGTTTTCACGTTGTGGGCTTAAGGTGGTATTGTCTAAGGCGTCTACATTGCATGACTATGAATCTTGCGCCCGAATGATCATGTCTGACAACATTTGTTTTCCAGCAAAGTTGGTACACAGCCATGTTGCTGACCTTGTGAAAAAAGGGGTTGACCGGATTTTTATGCCATTTGTTGTATACGAGAAACTTGAAGGTGGACAAAACAGTTACAATTGCCCCGTCGTGACTGGATATTCCGAAGTTGTGAAAAGCATACAAGCCGGCAAGGTGCCTATTGACACTCCCGCCATAACTTTCAAGGATCGCAAGTTACTTTATCGTCAATGCGTTGCATATCTGGCTGGCTTAGGCATTGACAGACACAAAATCAAAGATGCTTTTTTTGAGGCAGAACGGGTTTACGGCGAATTCGGACGTGAATTAATGGAGCATAACCATAAAGTGCTTGCTGACAATGGTGGGCGCAGGCTTGTCATTTTGCTTGCCGGCCGCCCCTATCATGCAGACCAACTAATACAGCACAAGCTCTCAGACATGATTGCCTCGATGGGAGTTGATGTAATCACAGAGGATATTGTTCGCTGTACAGACACAACTGTAAGCGAGGTGAATTTCGTGTCGCAATGGGCTTTCGCAAACCGCATACTCAAGGCTGCAGCCTGGGCTGCACGGCAAGGCAAGAATGTGCAGTTCATGCAGATGACCTCGTTTGGTTGCGGCCCTGACGCTTTTCTCACTGATGAGATACGCAACCTGCTTCAGCTGCACGGAAAGACACTGACAATCTTGAAAATAGACGACATAGACAATCTAGGTTCCATAAAACTGCGTGTACGCTCAGTAATAGACAGCATGAAGTTCTCCATGCAAGAACATGGTAATGCGGAGAATAAAGTGTTTATCAGCACTCCACCTTTCAGCAAAGCAGATCGCAGGCGCAAGATAATCGCACCATTCTTTACCCCTTTCATATCTCCGTTAATTCCGTCGCTAATGCGCCGTGCCGGCTATGATGTTGACAGTCTGCCCATGAGCGATACCGTTTCGGCTGACTTTGGACTTAAATATGCCAACAATGAAATATGCTATCCTGCCACACTTATTGTTGGCGACATAATGAAAGCATTTAAGTCAGGAAAGTATGTCCCTGAAGATACAGCAGTGATAATGACTCAAACTGGTGGACAATGTCGTGCGTCAAATTATATATCTTTAATTAAGCGCGCACTTACTGCTGCAGGCTACGGTGAAGTTCCTGTTATATCGTTATCCGTTGGCTCCGGCATCACCAACAACCAACCTGGTCTCCACATTAATTGGGCTCAAATATTGCGCATAGTGCTTGTTTCCCTGCTTTACAGCGACTGCATAGCAAAATTTTATTATGCCTCTGTCATCCGGGAAAAGGAACCCGGCCTGGCTGCACATTTGCGTGACCATTATTTGGCAGAAGCAGTGAAAGCCATTGATGCCAATGACACATCTATACTGTGGCAATGTCTGCACAGCGCAGCAGAGGCTTTTGACAACATCGTCAGCGATTATTCCGCCCCACGTGTCGGAGTAGTAGGCGAGATATTCTTAAAGTTCAACCCTTTCGCACAAAAAGACTTGACGACCTGGCTTACCGAACAAGGCATAGAGGTCATACCACCAATGCTTACAGACTTTTTCATGCAGGCATTCGTTAATGTGAAAGTAAATGCGGAAAACTGCCTTGAACGCAGCCGTGTGCCAGGTCCATTGATACATTTAGCATATAAAATCGTAAAAAAACACATTCGCCGGGCAAATGCCATTGGCAGTCATTTCCGTTATTTCACCCCAATTGAAGACATTTTCGATGAAGCAGACGAAGCTAAAAATGTCATTTCGCTCTGTGCTCAATTTGGTGAAGGCTGGTTGTTACCAGGAGAAATCATGTCCATGGCAAAGCGAGGTGTAACCCATGTGGTGAGCCTACAACCGTTTGGGTGCATTGCCAATCATATAGTATCTAAGGGCATTGAAAGACGAATCAAGCAGATTTACCCGCATCTCAACATCCTGTCACTCGATTTTGACAGTGGCGTTAGCGACGTCAACGTTCGCAACCGTGTACTTCTCTTTATAGACAATCTTAAAAACTAACATAGCAATGGCCACAGCAAACCACAATACAGGCAACCTTGAACAGAAGATAATAGAAGCCGCCAGAGAAACATTTCTCAACCGGGGGTACAGCGAAACAAGCATGAGCGACATTGCCGTGCGCGCAGGCATTAACCGTCCTACCCTGCACTATTATTTCCGAACGAAAGAACGTATGTTTGGTGCCGTTTTCGGCAGCATAGTCGGTGCACTTGTGCCACGCGTCAAAGACATCATCTTGCGTTCCGATATACCCATCGGCAAGCGGGTGCAACTTGTCATCGATGCCTATTATGAAGTATTCAAGGAGAATCCTCGCTTGCCGCTATTTATTGTCAAGGAGATAGACCGCGATTACGACAACGTTGTTCGCACAGCTCGGGAGCTTGGGTTGCAAACCTACATGGACTCAATAAGGAAAGGGCTTCAAGATGAGATGGACTCCGGAAAATTGCGCCAAGTGCCGATGCGCTATCTTTTCATGACATTCTATTCAATGCTTATAATACCGTTTGCCACCTGCAATTTGTGCAATAACCTATTTGTTGCAGAAGGAGAATGCTTCGACGATATGCTTGCCGAATGGAAAGCGTATATAGTATCTGCTGTAGAACGAACATTGACAATATAATAGTTTCGATATGTACTATAGCTTCCCAAAATAGGAAAAATTTGCAGCGTTAATGTTACTCGTCCATATTTATGGACTTATGTGTCAGGAAATATATTATAACTAAGAAAGAACAAACATTCATCACAAACTAACTGGTATCACGTTTTTTGCTTACCTTTGCAGAAAATAATAATGAGAAGTATTCATGCCTGTTTGTATCATATTCATATAGTTCAAGATACATCTATCATGCAACTTCATACAATGAAGATACTGATTGGCAATCAAACATAACAAAACACGAAACACGACAAAATATGATAGACTTTCCTATAGCCAAAATTAACCTCGGATTAAATATCGTCAGCAAGCGCAGTGATGGGTATCACAATCTGGAAACAGTGTTTTATCCGGTTCCTATCACCGACGCACTTGAAATACAACTCATGGACGACAAATTCCCATCTACAGTTAGATGCGACCTTAAAGTGACAAATATGGAAATTGGCGGCTGCGAACAAGACAACCTTATTGTCCGTGCCTACAAACTACTGAGCGAAAGATTCCCTCTGCCTCGTATCCACGCCCACCTATTCAAGGGCATACCCATGCAAGCTGGCATGGGAGGCGGTTCAAGTGATTGCGCCTCAATGATAAAACTTCTCAATAATATGTTCAATCTGGGGATGAGCAATGAAGAAATGATAGATTTTGCAATGAAATTAGGGGCAGATTGCCCATTCTTCATCCTTGGCACGCCACAATATGCAGAAGGCATAGGCGAGAAACTTGAACCAATAGAAATTGACCTGCATGGATGGACACTCGCAGTAGTATGCCCTAAGATACCAGTTTCAACCAAAGAGGCTTTCTCATGCATAAAACCATGCCGAACAAAGATAAAATGCCGTGAAATAATAAAGCGACCTGTTGAAACATGGCGTGGGCATTTGAACAATGATTTTGAAGAAAGTGTTTTTGCAATGCACCCGGAGATAGGAAGCATCAAACAGAAACTATATGACATCGGGGCGACATACGCCTCAATGAGTGGAAGTGGAAGTAGCGTGTACGGGCTTTTTCACTCAGCAATAAACATGGAAGGACTGTTTGGCGATGCCTTTACTCATACTTGTGTTTTATAACAACTGCACTAAGTATCAAGACCAAACGTCATGATAATGCAATTATTATAGCCATCAAAGATCAAGGTGATTCTTGCGCCGACCGTCAATCATTGACATTTTTAAGTTAAAATAAACAATACCAAGCATACAGTCCAGCACCTTAACAGCCAAGACATTGGCGGAACAGGGCTTTTGCATTTCAATACGACCCGTTTTAAGTTCCCAAACGGGTCGTATTGCATCTCGAAACAGCACATTTGACATTCAGCTTCGGCCCAGTCGCAGCACAACTGCAATATATGGCAGTAAAATTGATGCCCCTCGTGTTATATCAAAAGCAATCTGCAATTTTCAAAACAGTTTGTTCCAATTATCTTCAACATTATTTATGAAAAACGTGGCTGTGCAAAATGAACACAGCCACGTTTTTTAGACATATCAATTACCTGGCTTAATCTTCGTCAAGCAATATCTTCATAATTTCTACAGCAGCCTTGGCAACTGACGTTCCCGGTCCAAAGATGGCCGCCACACCTGCCTTGTAAAGGAAATCATAGTCCTGCGCAGGAATAACACCGCCAGCTATGACCATGATGTCATCACGCCCAAGTTTCTTAAGCTCACCAATGAGTTGCGGAATGAGCGTTTTATGGCCAGCGGCCAATGATGACACGCCAACAACATGCACATCATTCTCTACCGCCTCACGCGCAGCCTCTGCCGGTGTCTGGAACAATGGTCCCATATCAACATCAAAGCCGCAGTCAGCATAACCCGTGGCGACAACCTTGGCACCACGATCATGACCGTCCTGCCCCATTTTGGCCACAAAGATGCGCGGACGACGGCCTTCCCGCTTAGCAAACTCTTCGGTGAGCTGACAAGCCACCTCGAAGTCCTTGTCGTTTTTGCTTTCTGATGAATACACGCCTGAAATTGTTCTTATTACTGCTTTATAACGGCCTACGACCTCCTCGCAGGCATCACTGATTTCACCTAAGGTACAACGCAGCCTTGCACACTCAATGGCATGGGCCAACAGATTTCCCTTACCAGTGCGGACGCACTCTGTAAGTCCTGCCAAAGCTTTCTTGCAAGCGTCATTGTCACGAGTAGCGCGTATCTTGGCTAGTGATTCTTCCTGTTGCTTACGCACTGCTGTGTTGTCGACTTCAAGAATGTCGATTGGGTCTTCATGGTCTAGTCGATATTTGTTAGTACCAACAATTACCTGCACCCCACTGTCAATGCGGGCTTGAGTACGAGCAGCAGCTTCTTCTATGCGCATCTTTGGCACACCAGTCTCAATAGCCTTGGCCATGCCGCCAAGTTTCTCGATTTCCTGTATGTGCTCCCATGCCTTATGTATAAGCTCGTTGGTGAGCGACTCAACATAATATGAGCCAGCCCATGGGTCGATGTGCTTACACACTTTAGTCTCGTTTTGTATGTAAATTTGAGTGTTGCGAGCGATGCGGGCTGAAAAGTCAGTAGGCAGGGCGATGGCTTCATCAAGCGCATTGGTGTGAAGCGACTGAGTATGGCCGAGCACGGCAGCCATGGCTTCGATACAAGTTCGGCCAACGTTATTGTATGGATCCTGTTCTGTTAGTGACCACCCAGATGTCTGTGAGTGGGTGCGCAATGCCATTGACTTCGGGTTCTTGGCACCGAAGCTTTTAACTATCTTTGCCCAAAGCACACGGGCGGCACGCATTTTAGCTATCTCCATGAAGTGGTTAACACCGATAGCCCAGAAAAATGACAGACGCGGAGCAAAAGCGTCAATGTCAATTCCTGCATTTACGCCAGCACGAATGTACTCCATACCATCAGCCAGAGTGTAAGCAAGCTCAATGTCTGCAGTAGCACCTGCTTCCTGCATATGATAGCCAGAAATGGAAATTGAGTTAAACTTGGGCATGTTCTGCGATGTAAACTCAAAGATATCTGCGATGATTTTCATCGAGAAGGCCGGTGGATATATGTAAGTATTGCGAACCATGAATTCTTTCAGAATGTCATTCTGAATAGTTCCGGCCATTTCTTCAAGCTTTGCTCCTTGCTCAAGTCCTGCCACGATATAGAAAGCTAGAACGGGCAACACCGCACCGTTCATAGTCATCGACACAGACATTTTATTAAGGGGTATGCCATCAAATAGCACTTTCATGTTCTCTTCATTGCAGATAGACACACCGGCCTTGCCTACATCCCCAACAACACGCTCGTTGTCAGGGTCGTAACCACGATGGGTTGGAAGGTCGAAGGCAACAGACAAACCTTTCTGGCCAGATGCAAGATTGCGACGATAGAATGCGTTTGACTCCTCGGCAGTTGAGAAGCCTGCGTACTGGCGGATTGTCCATGGGCGGAAAGGATACATCATCGAATAAGGCCCCCGCAAGAACGGCGGTATGCCTGCAACGAAATCGAGATGCTCCATACCCTCAAGATCTTCTTTTGTATATACAGGCTTCACTTCTATGTGCTCCGGCGTTTTCCAATTGGGAATTATGCCGTTAGCCTTCTGCCAGTCGGCGCCATTGGCAGCCTTTATTCCAGCAAATATATCTACATCTTTAAAATTCTTTCTCATGACTTCCGTGGTTATTTGATTCCCAATTTGGTGTTATATTCTTTGAGCGTTTCTAGAACATTGCACCTTACGTGAATGAAGTTCTCTATTCCGGCGGCCTTTAGGTCATCCATACATGCTGGTGCTCCGGCCACGATGAACATTGCACGCCCAGCCAAATAATTGTATGCCGGAACAGCATAGTTGGCATACTCATCATCACTTGAACAAAGCACCACGATATTGGCACCAGCCTTCAATGCTGCGTCAACACCTTCTTCAACCGTGTCAAAGCCGAGATTGTCAATAATCTTATATCCAGCACACGCCAGGAAGTTAGAACTGAATTGTGCACGTGCTTGTCGCATGGCCAGGTTGCCAATAGTCAACATAAATGCTGTTGGTACTTTTCCGCTATGCTCGGTTTGCATACGAAGCTCTTCGTAATCTGCTGCAAGACGGCTGGAATTAATTACTTTAAAAGTGGATTCTTCATTCTTTGAACCACACTTACAAGCACAAGTCAACGGTGACTTACCGTCTGAAGTCTCGATGAAGTTGGGGAACTGATTTGTACCAAGAATAAACTCTTTACGCTTGGCTGCATCATCATGACGTTTATTGTTTGTTGCATTTATGTCATCCTGTACTGTGCCTTTTTTTACTGCCTCCAGGTAACCGCCTTCGTCCTCTATTTTCAGGAATAGTTTCCATGCGGCTTCGGCGAGTGATGTGGTCAGTTCTTCAATGAAATACGAACCTGCTGCAGGATCTACAACTTTGTCGAAATGGCTCTCTTCCTTTAGTAACAGTTGTTGGTTGCGGGCTATACGCTCAGAGAATTCCGTCGGCTGCTCATAAACGGCATCAAACGGTTTGACAACAATGGAGTGAACACCTCCCAATGCTGCGCTCATTGTCTCAGTCTGAGTACGAAGCAGATTCACATAGCTGTCAAACATGGTCATATTATATGTCGTAGTAGTGGCATTCACGCACATCATGCAAGCACAATCGCACTTAGGCTCATATTGTTTGACAATCTCCGCCCACAGCAAACGTGCGGCCCGGAACTTTGCAATCTCCATGAAATAGTTCTCCGTGATTCCCATGTTGAACTTGATTTTGCTTGCAGCCAAAACGGGGTCAACACCGGCATCAACCAACTCAGACAGATACTCATTACCCCATGCCAAGGCATAGCCAAGCTCCTGCACTATATACGCTCCTGAGTTATTGAGCGCATCGGCGTTTACTGCTATGCAACGGAAATTAGGATAATCCTTAAGTGTATCTACAATTTGGGGAGCCAACGAAAGCAGCTGGGTGACATCTTTTCCTTTCGTTACAATCTTTTCAATTGGATCCCAATCTATTGAGCCGACAATCTTCGCGTTGTCATAACCTTTCTTTTTAAAATACTCAACAAGAATTTTGGCTAGTGCAAGAGAACGCCGTTTGCAAGTACTGAAGTTGAGTTCCACGCACTCACAATGTATTCCTTCAAGCAATGTCTCAACGAACTCCGCATTGACACAATCGCCACAAAAATGAAATCCAAGAGAATCGACGCCTTTATTCAAAATGTCGAGTGCTTTCGCATTTCCAGCTTTAGCATCTTCAACATTGATGTTTTGACGCACAAACCACACATTGTTGTCCTTTTTGTTTCCACGGACAAACGGGAACTCACCTGGCAACGCTTCTGGTGTTTTTAGCTTTTGCACATCTTCCCTGCGGTAAAATGGTGGTACAGAAAAACCTTCATTGGTTCTCCATACCAATTTCTTGTTGAAGTCCGCTCCTTTCAAGTCTGCTTGAATTTTGTCAAGCCACTCTTGAGTTGACGGAACCTCAAACTCTGTAAAGAGTCTTTCTTCGCTTTTCAACATAAATTACAATATTTATAATATTAATTTAGTTATTGACATATCCCCGTAAGTCATATAGTGTCAGTCATCAAATAGAACCCGCATACCTGACATCATTGCATCGACAAAATACACAATGCCAGACAGCATCATCGTAAATCTATAATAATTCATTATGCAAAGATATACAGAATATCCGACTTTCAGAAAAAACAAAAAAGAAAAAGTTTGCCAATCGTGAAAAATTCAAAAACTTCATGGCAACAACGAAAATAGTTACACACAAATTATCAAATGAGCAATATTTTATCTAATTTTGCATCTTAGAAAAATCAGATTTTCACATGGATTGGCTTATAAATCTTTTCGTTGATACGGAATCCGTAGCACACATTGCGCTTTTATACGCTATTGTGATTGCTGTAGGTGTGTTGCTTGGCAAGATTAAGGTTGGCGGCATATCACTTGGAGTTACATTCGTGCTATTTGCAGGTATTGTGGCCGGCCATTTAGGATTAACAGCACCAACAAACATTCTGACATTTTTGCAAGACTTTGGACTTATCCTATTTGTTTTCATGATAGGATTGCAAGTGGGTCCTGGTTTTTTCGAAAGTTTCAGGAAAGGTGGAGTTACTCTAAATATTATGGCTACAGCCACCATTCTTCTTAATATTGGAGTAATGTTTGCGTGTTATTTCATCTTTTTCGACACAAGCAACCCTGTCAATCTTCCAATGATGGTTGGAACATTATATGGAGCAGTAACAAATACTCCAGGACTTGGTGCCGCAACAGAGGCTTTGGACAGCGTATTTCCCAAAGGGCAAGCTCCACTTATCGCTTCTGGATATGCTTGTGCATATCCACTAGGTGTACTCGGTATCATTGGTGCAACAATCCTTTTGCGATATATTTGCCATGTTAAGTTGGAAAATGAAGAAGAACAACTTGACAAAGATGCAGAAGAAGACGCACATGTCAAGCCTCATAATATGCATCTCAGGGTTACAAACTCATACCTTGCCGGTAGGACTATTGGCCAAATTCACGACTTCCTTAATCGTGATTTTGTATGCTCACGTGTGCTGCATGACGGACACGTCAGCATTCCTAACAGTAAGACAATTTTGGAACTAGGGGACTTGGTATTCATAGTATGTGCTGAAGCTGATGCTGAAGCCATAATTGCATTCATCGGCCCAGAAGAACAAGTTGAATGGGAAAAGCAAGACCAACCATTGGTTTCAAGGCGCGTAGTTGTCACCCGTCCGTCAATTAACGGCAAGACGTTAGGGCAAATGCATTTTTCCACAATATACGGCGTTAATGTTACACGTGTTACACGCCAGGGAATGGATCTTTTTGCAAACCCTCACTTGGCTCTACAAGTAGGAGATCGTGTAATGGTAGTGGGGCCCGAGAATTTGGTAAACAGGGTTTCAAGTGTTTTAGGTAACTCGATAAAAAGGCTTGAATCTCCAAACATTGCAACAATTTTCATTGGGATCATTGTCGGAATTATTTTTGGCAGCCTGCCATTTGCTGTGCCAGGAATGCCCATGCCACTTAAACTTGGCATCGCCGGCGGACCTCTTGTGATAGCAATCCTCATTGGGCGTTATGGATATAAAGTACATCTTGTTACATACACAACAACTAGTGCAAATACTATGCTTCGTGAAATTGGACTTGTGTTATTTCTTGCAAGTGTGGGCATAAAAGCTGGGGCTGACTTTTGGGAGACTGTCGTCCAAGGCGATGGATTGAAGTACGTATATACAGGTTTCCTAATAACAGTAATTCCAATTTTCATCGTTGGCACCATAGCACGATTGAAATATAAATTCAACTATTTCACCATTATGGGAATGATAGCAGGAACATATACAGACCCGCCAGCTTTGGCATACGCAAACCAATCGTGCTCGAAAGAAGCACCTGCTGTTGGCTATTCAACTGTATACCCGCTCAGTATGTTCCTGCGCATATTCACAGCACAGTTGATAATATTACTTTGTTGTGGTATATGATAAATTAGGAAAACCTTACCATACTTAATATTAATCTCACACATTGAAATGAACAAGTTCGGATTCCTGTTAGGTATAATGTTTTGTTCAGTTCCGACCGCCTCTTTCGGACAAATGTCCAAGAGCATAAAACTGAACGAGGTTATGACCAACAACGCAACAAGCCTGCAAGATGAATACGGGCAAAGGGAAGCATGGATTGAGATAGCAAATATCTCATACTCTACCTACAATGTCAGAGGGATGTTTCTGACAACCGACCGTACAGTGCTTGACAAAAAAATGAGTGTGCCTGAGCGTATCAAACGCATGAGCATAATCCCCAGTGGGGATGCTCGCACAAATTTAAGTGCACGCCAACACATTCTCTTACATTGCAACAGCAACCCGCGACTGGGTATTTTGCATCTCTCACTAAAAATTAACCCAGAAGAACCAACATGGATTGGCCTTTATGATGGAAATGCCACACAATTGATTGACTCTGTAACCGTACCAGTACTATCAGAAGACCAATCGTATGCCCGTGAACGTGACGGTGCTGAAGAATGGCAGATTAAACCTAAAGATGCAGTTACCCCCGACATATCTAATTATATCCAAGTTGACGAGAGTAAAGTCGCAAAGTTGAAACGTAATGACCCATATGGATTGGGCATTACTGTACTTGCCATGGGTATAGTATTTTTTTGCCTTGCCTTGCTATGCATATTCTTCACTCTGTTTGGTATATTTATGAAGCATCGCTCGGCTGCCAGAAAAATGGCAAACATCCAACCACTTAAGGCTGGAGTCAAGACAGTAGAAAAAACGGTTGAATTCGGTCATAAAACAAATGTCATACTACAAGACGGACTTAAGTCAAAAGGTATCGATAAAGAGACATACATTGCAGTTATTGCTTTGGCCATTCAACAATATACTCATAATGTCCACGACATCGAAAGTGGAATCATAACAATCAAGCCCAAAACTACCGAGTGGGATGATGCATATATTCAAATGACGCATTTTCACGAATAACAAAACCTGAACAATAAAAAGACAAACAATTATGAACAAGTTTCAGTATAAAGTACAAGGAGTTGACTACGATGTAGAAATCGAGGAATTAGAAGGCAATGTCGCCAAAGTTTTGGTTAATGGCATCAGGTTTGAAGTTGAATTGAAACAGCCAATTAATCCTGCTCATGCCATCCGTAAAAAGACCGAGTTACACCAACCAACACCTGCTGCGCCACAGCAAGCCGCCCAACCAGCACCGATTGTAAATCAAGCACCAAACCCAGGAACAGGCACTGGCTCACAAGTGAAATCTCCACTACCAGGTACAATTACATCTATCAACGTCAAGGTTGGCGATGTAGTTAAAGATGGTGACACCGTCGTTGTACTTGAAGCAATGAAAATGCAGAATAATATTGAGACTGAGTTTTCTGGCACAGTCACATCCATATTAGTTAACCAGGGCGACTCGGTACTTGAAGGTGCCGTGCTGCTCACAATTGCATAATGCCTTATGGGATTCACAGAATTCTTAGTGGAAAACTTCAATGAGTTTTTAACATACACTGGTTTTGCCAACGCCTCTGCGGGGAATATAATAATGATTGTTGTTGGAGCAATACTCATTTACCTCGCAATAAAAAAGGACTTCGAGCCATTATTGCTCATCCCTATCGGACTAGGAATCATCATTGGCAACATACCATTCCGCGCTGATGCAGGATTGGAAGTTGGCCTATACGAAGACAACTCAGTTCTAAATATCTTCTATCAAGGTGTCCGTCAAGGGTGGTATCCTCCATTGGTGTTCTTGGGAATTGGAGCCATGACCGACTTTTCAGCCCTAATTGCAAACCCAAAGCTTGTGCTCATTGGTGCAGCAGCACAGTTTGGTATTTTCGGAGCATATATGGTAGCCCTTGGCCTTGGCTTCGAACCGAACCAAGCAGCAGGAATTGCCATCATTGGTGGCGCGGACGGTCCTACTGCAATATTCCTCTCCTCGAAACTATGTCCCAACTTAATGGGTGCCATAGCTGTTTGTGCTTACTCTTACATGGCATTAGTTCCCCTTATCCAACCACCGCTCATGCGTATGCTTACAACAAAAAAGGAACGTCTTATCCGCATGAAACCAGCCAGGCAAGTGAGCCAGACAGAACGAATCCTATTCCCTATCATCGGTCTGCTTCTTACAACATTCATTGTGCCATCCGGCCTGCCCTTGCTCGGAATGCTTTTCTTCGGCAATCTACTAAAAGAATCGGGCAAGACCACACGCCTGGCAAAAACAGCAGGCTCAGCACTAAATGATATCATAGTGATGTTATTGGGTCTCACAGTTGGCTGCTCTACGCAGGCTAGCGAATTTTTAACTGTGAATACTCTCTACATCTTCATACTTGGAGCATTCTCTTTCATGGTTGCCACAGCCAGTGGAGTTCTGTTTGTCAAACTTATGAATATATTCTTGCCCAAAGACAAGAAACTCAATCCGTTGATAGGAAACGCTGGTGTGTCAGCTGTGCCAATGAGTGCAAGGATTAGCAACAACCTTGGCTTAGAATACGACCGCCATAACTTCCTTTTAATGCATGCCATGGGCCCCAATGTTGCAGGAGTGATTGGCTCGGCTGTGGCAGCAGGCGCATTACTTGGTTTCATGTCATAAAAGGCCCAGACAGGTTTTCATTATTATCATATTGGCGGCATTTCTTCGTGATTGTGGAAATGCCGCTATTTTTAGTGTCCTCGCCAAATCATACAGTTTGATTTTACTTCGTTAGATTTTTCCATGTAAAATCAATCCACCATTAAATCCACTTGCAATTTTTAACTTGCATTTTTATATTATGCCCATAGTAAGAATTTCGGAAAGTATTGCAATTATCTCAAAAAAGCATTACCTTTGTGTAATACAATTAAATATTGAACAAATATAATAACAAATGAAATATTACTTGTACTTGCGCCTTAATGCCATTTTAGTTTTGTTGATGGTTAGTCTCAATGCTACTTCATCCGATCTAATCGGGAAAATTGATTCACTAATTAAAGGGAAACGCATGACCGTAGGCGTTGCTACAGAATGCAATGGTGTTCAATTCACATTCAACGACTCATTACACTTCCCCTTACTTAGCGTATTTAAGGTACATGTTGCCATGGCAGCTGTTGACAAGATGCAAAACTGCGGTATAAGCGCAGATAGCATCATTCATATATCCAAAAAACAATTGCACCCAAATACATATAGCCCATTAAAGCAAGCTCACCCGAATTCAGACATAAACATTACTTTAGCCGAATTACTGAAATACAGTGTTGCATTGAGCGACAATAACGCTTGTGACATACTGATTGATTTTGTTGGTGGAATTAATCACGTAGATTCATATATACGCAACCTTGGCATAAGTGGTTTCAGACTTTGCGAAACAGAATTGTCAATGCACTCAAACATTCAACGATGTAGAAACAACTGGAGTCGTCCATCTTGTATGCTATCAGTCTTGAAGACATTGTTTGAATCAGACAATGAGGGTTTTGGCCTGATTTGTGATATCATGCATACTACGGTTACAGGACCAGATAAAATTCCGGCTGGCACTCCAAATGGTATCAAAGTCGCCCATAAGACAGGTAGCTCCGACAGGACTGAAGGCATCAAGATAGCAGACAATGATGCAGGCGTTATATTTTTGCCAGATGCAAAATGCTATATTGTTGTGTTCATCATGGATTCATCTGAATCAGACCAAACAAATGCAGAAACAATTGCTGAAATTACGCACGAGATAATAACTTATTATAAGAATAGGCACATATAATATCAGCCTGTTTTCCCCCCTTTATTCAAATAAACTTAAAAGACATAAAAGAGGGGCGATTAATCGCCCCTCTTTTATATACTTGCTAATTGAAATAAATGGGTTACGTTCAAAAACGTGAGGTCATTTTGTTATGCGAATCCAATCAATGTCCATGAAACCTGATGGAGCTTTCCCTGCAGGTTCTTCGGCAAGGAAACCAAACTTAGCCCCAATCCACTTGCCTTCGCGCATTTTGAACTCATCACCAACAGTTTGAAATTTCTTGCCATTCTTGCTGTATGCAAAAGACATCTTTGCACTGTCTTTGACAATAAGACGCAGATATATCTCTTCGTAGATTGCTGGTTCGTAATTTATTTTGTCTTTGTCTGTAGGCTCCAATTCTGCCAATACTTTTATTGTCTCCGGTTTCCCCTTGTCGGCTTTCTGGCAAATGACTTGTTGAAGCTGGAACTTATCCCCCACCCTCTTCACGACCAAAGCACTATAATCCAAGCCCATCATTATTATTCCTGCATACTGGCCTTCTTTCTTTGCGGCAAATTTAATCTTTGCGGTGGCAGTGAATGCATCGGCTGGAGTCTTCTGAAGCAGAAGATTGGGAGCTTCCCACAAGTTTACAAAATTATCGCTTAACTTATTTGTGTACAATCTATAGAAGCCATAAGGTGTAGGCTGGCCAAACTTTTGGTTATAATTTGCATGCCATTGCCACTGTTTGCCAAGCACGGTTGTATTGAACTCGTCGCTTTCAACAGGGTTCTGTATTGGATATGTTGCACCGACATTTGGTTTCTTATAGCGTGTCACAGGGTCGCCACAAAAATCTCCATCTTCATCAACTCCCATTACAGGCCACCCTTCAACCCAATTGACAGGCTGTAAGTGAACCACACGCCCATAAGGGCCTTTGTCCTGAAAATGCACAAACCAATCCTCACCTTGTGAAGTTTGCACAAGTCCACCTTGGTGGGGGCCATTGATATTTGTCTTGCCCTGAGCAAGAACAGTTTTGCTCTCGTATGGACCGAACGGACTCTTCGAACGCATGGCTAATTGCCATCCGGTAGGAACACCGCCTGCCGGTGCCAATATCCAATACCAACCATCACGTTTATAAAACTTGGGGCCTTCTACAGTACGGTCAACATTATTTCCATCGAAAACTATCACTGGGTCGCTGATAGCTCGCGTACCGTCTGCAGACAACTCGCGAACTGACAACACGCTCTTAAATCCAGCTCGGCTGCCAGCCCAGCCATTAACAAGATAACAACGTCCGTCGTCATCCCATAGCGGTGTTGTATCAATCATGCCTTTGCCTTCGATGACAAGAACCGGAGCTTCCCATTGGCCTGCCGGGTCCTTGGTCTTTACCATATAAACGCCAAAATCAGGATCACCCCAATAAATGTAGTATTCACCATTGTGATACCTAATACTTGGAGCCCAAACCCCCATACCATGGGCAGCCTTATCAAATACTTCTTTGGGAACCATCTCCTTGATGGCATGGCCAATTATTTCCCAATTTACCAAATCCTTTGAATGGAGGATGGGCAAACCTGGAACACAATTGAAAGAACTTGCCGTAAGATAAAAATCTGTGCCAGAAGGCCCAACACATACGTCCGGATCGCTATAGTCAGCATTGATAATCGGGTTAGTATAGGTGCCGTCACCATTATCAGGGCACCAAACTTCCGAACGATACTGCGCCATGGTTGCCAAAGGCAAGGCTGCCATAAATAACAACAAAGGTAATCTCATAACATTTGTATTTTAAGTTTAAAAACATTATCGGTCTCAATCTGCATAACCATCTTAGCATCTGCAACAATAGACGATATAGACAGTGCAACATGCCCCATTGTCCGTCGCAGGTTTACCTCAACACAGGGATGCAAGAAATATCCCCCAGCCAAGTAGTCTTTTACAATCATCATGTCTACCCCCAAAGGCCCTTTATATTTGCCTTTAAGCCATTGGGCAAGCACAACTTGTATTTTTCCTTTTATATCTTTTAGTAAATCCACTGAAATGTAGCGACTTATCAATGATTGCTTCACTTGTTCCGGGGCAATGATGCTACCCGCGTATGCGCTTTGTTCTGTCCTGAACAGAGACAGTCCACAAAAAATGAGAGTTCCATTACCGTCACTGAAAAATTCCATTCCAAAGTCTTTCACTTTGTTATAATACGGTTCAGCCACCAAAGCCCCTTGCTGTTTTAACATGTTTTTTACCCATCCTTTCAACTTCGATTCATAATCGCCTATCCGAACCATACGCACTCCTCTGCCGCTACTACTCCACGGTGCCTTTGCTACGATTTGTTCATGATCTTCCAAATACCTAATAACATCATCCTCGTCATGGCAAACGACAGATTCGCCAACAGTACCTTCAACTCTTAATTCAGCCAAAAGTTTGGCACCCAGTTCCCGATGCGACAATGCCCGTATGATTGCCAGCTCAGACTGAGACAGACACAAACCAGCACTAACACCATTGCGGCACAATTCACAGCACAAAGTTTTATCCCATCCCCAAGGACTTATGCTTGATAACTTGAGATTTCTTAGCAATGCTTTAGTGACAAACCGAACATTTGGCAAGACAACATCTAACGATTTTGACAAGTCTTCCATTTGCCTTTCGGCATATGCAGCATCATCAACCAAGACAGCATCACCATCTTCTGCCCACAATACAGGTATATACCCTAAATCAGAACGTAGACCTCGTGCTGCTCTTGGTGCCGTGAAATTGGGCAAGTTTGAAGCTAAAGCAATATCATGCTCAGGGTTAAATACGTGAAGCGTCATTCCGTCCTTTATATTTTAATATTCCCATCTGCTGCAAATTTACTCATTTTAGATAAATCAAATGAATTTAAAACGTTATTTCATGCCAACAATAATGTAAAAACACTTTCTCGATTCCACGCCTACCCTTAACACGCACAGCCACTGCGATAAACACACTGTGTACAACTTCAATGGCGAAATGCCCTTTTTTATATGCTAAACCAGCCCGTTTCTTTGTATGAAACGGGCTGTATTTAAGTCATAAAAGTAACGGTTATAACCTTGTCAACAATTTTTATCCTTTACTTGCCTACATTTTTGTCATCAACAAGCCGGTATTTGCCCTTTTGATGCTTAGCTTTCCTCGGTGCATTGGGTAAAAAGTTACCACTTTGAATACCAGCACCACGATAAAGTTGCCACCTCTTTCGTATTCCTGAGACATAGCCCACAGTTTCATTTCCCCTCATATATCCATATTTCACCACCGGATCCCTGTAATATTGTGGCTCGGCAAGCAACAATACATATTGTGAAACGTCTTTCCATGACTTTTCGTTTTTCCCATTCTTTGCAGCAAGGCGCATAGCATCCCTTATGTGGTGATAGCCACCATTATAACTAGCCAATACAAAATTAATGCGCTCAGAGCGATCTGGAATGTCACCAAACTTGCGCTCCAGCTCGACCAAATACCTTGTTGCAGCCTCAATGTTTGCCTCGGGGATAAATATCTCAGACATTGGCAAACCAAGGTGTGAGGCAGTAGAAGGCATAATTTGCATCAAGCCACAAGCACCTGCCCATGACTTTGCGTATGGGTCGAACGTTGACTCCTGATAACACTGGGCTGCCAGCAATCTCCAGTCCCAGCGTATTTTCTGCCCATATTTCGTAAAGAGGCCATCAAATTGAGATATGATACCTTTGTGCCTGTCTTGCATTGGAGCATAGACATGGCGCTTAACACTATGCGAACTCAACAAAAAGCCCTCTTCATTTTTTGCCTCTGCGAGCATCTGCGGTCTGAACCATTTATCAAGAGCCTTCACCAATGCATCATGCCCTTTTTCAACAGCCCAGCCCAACCTTTCTTTACTTTTCGTGGGGCCACAAAAAGCCAATCTTTCTACAGAGTCTATCGGCAGGTGAAGCACATCGGGCGACAGCCAATAGGCCACGACATCTCCCTCACCATCAATTAGTTTGCGAATCATTTCTGCTGTGTCACGGCATAAATCGATGCGCAGACTAACACCAATCTTATCGGCAAACTTCTGGCAAAGCAGATAGTGCAAGCCAAGATGCCTCCCCTTATAATCATAATACGATTCTGGGCCACTAAGTGTAAGCATTATTATTTCGCCGTTTGCAATGATTTGTTCCAAGTCAAACGATGCACCACCGTCTGTCGTGTCGTTGACAACTCCCCAAGGTGCAACAATCAACTCTTTTTCGTGGCCATTGCCCGCACAAGCAGAGAACAAAGCGAGCATGCCTAGCATAAAAAACATCAAAGATTTCATTTTAGCACAAAGATGATATAATATTATGCAATGAACATTCCTTAGCCATCAAATGATTTACAAATTGAATGCAAAGTTACACAAAATCTTGCACAATAGCATTTTTTTATGTAAATTTGCCACGTTTTAATATAAACTTGGAATGATGTTACGTATTGCAGTACAATCAAAAGGCCGCCTATTTGAAGACACAATGAATCTTCTGGCCGAAGCAGACATAAAAATAAGCTCAAGCAAACGCACGTTGCTGACCCAAGCGACAAACTTTCCACTTGAAGTCTTATATTTGAGAGATGACGACATCCCTCAAAGTGTAGCAAGCGGCTTCGCGGACATTGGAATCGTGGGGGAAAACGAATTCATGGAACACGATGAAGATGCAAAAATAATATGCAGACTCGGGGTCAGTAAGTGTAGATTGTCATTAGCCATACCCAAAGACACTGAATACCATGGTTTAAATTGGTTTAACGGTAAGAAAATTGCCACATCATACCCGAACATACTTCGAAAATATCTGTCTGAAAAAGGTATCTCGGCCGACATACACATCATCACCGGAAGTGTTGAGATAGCAACAAGCATCGGAATTGCAGATGCAATTTTCGACATCGTTAGCAGTGGCTACACATTAGTCAGCAACAACCTTCATGAAGTGGAAGTTGCAATGCAAAGCGAAGCTGTCTTGATAGCAAACAAAAACATTGACGGTGAAAAAGAAGCTGTGCTCAACGATATGCTTTTTAGGTTCGAAGCTGTGCGTAATGCAGAAGACAAAAAATACATCCGCATGAATGTACCCAAGGCCAAACTAAACGAAATTATCAGCGTACTGCCTGGGTTGAAAAGCCCGACCGTAATTCCATTGGCAGACAAAGACTGGTGCTCTGTGCATACTGTACTCAACCAAAAATGCTTTTGGGAAATCATTGGCAAGTTAAAAGAGATAGGAGCGCAAGGAATTTTAGTGACACCGATAGAAAAAATGATATTATAGGACAAAGCCATGATAACCATTGAATATCCAGCAAAAAGCCAATGGAAGGCATTGGCAGAACGCCCACACATAGAGACAGGAAAATTGCGCGCCACAGTATCAGCCATACTTGATGACGTGAGGCACAACGGCGATACTGCACTTAGGAAATATGGCGAAGCGTTTGACCATGTTGCATTAAAGTCCTTTGAAGTTTCCCCACAAGAAAAAGAAGAAGCACTGCACATTGTCAGCGAAGAACTCATGAGAGCCATTATGCTTGCGCATGACAACATAATGACTTTCCATAAAGCACAGACTTTCCACACCAGTCGCATAACAACCCAACCGGGTGTGACCTGTTGGCAAAAAACAGTACCCATCCAGAAAGTTGGACTATATATACCAGGGGGCACTGCTCCGCTCTTCAGCACGGTGCTAATGCTGGCAACCCCAGCTATGATTGCAGGTTGCAAAAGGATAGTACTATGTACACCGCCAGGAAAAGACGGGAAAATAAACCCTGCAATCATTGCTGCCGCACGAATAGCAGGAGTAAACGAAATATATAAAGTCGGTGGCGTACAAGCCATTGGAGCAATGGCTTATGGTACAGAGACAATCCCTAATGTGTATAAAATTTTCGGCCCTGGCAACCAGTATGTAATGGAAGCAAAGCAACAAGTATCACTTGACGGAGTGGCAATTGATATGCCAGCCGGTCCGTCAGAGGTGTGTGTCATTGCTGATGAAAGTGCAAATTGCACTTTTGTCGCGGCCGACCTATTATCACAAGCAGAACATGGAATCGATTCGCAAGTATTGCTACTCACACCAAGCAAAGCCGTCTTGGACAATGTCAAAAATGAGGTAACCCGACAATTGTCCTCCCTCCCCCGCAAAGAAATCACACAAAAAGCCCTTGACAACAGCAAACTCATTTTGGTGAATGACATTGACGAAGCAGTTGACTTTTCAAATCTCTATGCCCCGGAACACTTGCTCATACAAGCAAAAGACAGTGAAGAAATAGCAGAAAAAATAATCAATGCTGGCAGCGTCTTTATAGGAAAGTATGCTTGCGAAAGTGCGGGTGACTATGCAAGTGGTACCAACCATACGCTACCAACCAAAGGGTATGCAACAGCATATAGTGGGGTAAACCTTGACAGCTTCCAACGCAAGATAACATTCCAGCAATTAACTGCAGAAGGAGTCAAGAACATTGGCAATGCCGTGGAAGTCATGGCAGCAGCTGAGTTCCTTCATGCTCACAAAATGGCAATGTCACTACGCCTGCAAAGTATAAAGGAAACTCCATCCAACTAAACACTACAAATCAACTGCGTCTTAGTTATACCAGAACATTATGAAAGAGCTTAAAGACCTGGTTCGTCCTAATATATTGAAGTTGGCACCATATAGCAGTGCCAGGGATGAATATTCCGGACAGACGGCACACGTGTTCCTTGATGCTAATGAGAATCCTTATAACAGTCCTTTCAATCGCTATCCTGACCCCCTACAGACGGAACTCAAAGCTATGATAGCCAAAATTAAAGGCATTCCATCTGATTGCATTTTTCTGGGTAATGGCAGCGATGAAGCCATTGATTTGGCTTATAGGTGCTTTGCCCGTCCTGGCATAGACAACGCTGTTGCCATTGAACCAACGTATGGTATGTATAAGGTGTGTGCTGATATCAATGACATAGAATATCGTCCTGTATTATTAGGCAGCAACTTCGAACTTGATGCTGAAAAAATACTAACTGCATGCGACAATAATACAAAACTGATATGGCTATGTAGCCCTAACAATCCAACTGGCAACAACCTTGACAGGCATGAAATCGAAATGATACTCATGAAATTCCATGGCCTTGTGGTCATTGATGAAGCATACAGTGACTTTTCGCATGAAAAACCTTTCCGACTTGAATTAGCCAATTACCCCAATATGATTGTTCTAAACACAATGAGCAAAGCCTGGGGAAGTGCAGGAATCCGTCTGGGAATGGCTTTCGCATCAAAAGAAATCATCAAATTGTTCAACAAGGTAAAATATCCATACAATATAAGCAGCTTGACCCAAAAGCAGGCTTGTGAATTATTGAAAGACCCATTCCAAGTAGATAAATGGATAAAAACTATACTTTTAGAACGAACCAGGGTTATAGACGCAATAAACATTCTGCCTATCTGTAAGAAAACTTACCCTACAAATGCCAATTTCGTATTGGCAGAAATGGATAATGCACAAGACATCTATGACTATCTTGTCAAAAAAGGAGTGATAGTCAGAAACAGAAACCGTGTAACGATGTGTTCAAATTGTTTACGTATATCAATAGGAACCAAGTCGGAAAACAATGAGCTCTTGGCTGCTTTGCGCCAGTATCAGATTTCATGATTATTAAATAGTCGTTCCTTAAAAGATGCGTTGCTACTTAATAGTCAACAGATTATTGTACGATTTGCTTTGAGATATCTGCAAGTTTTTGTACCATTACGGTTGAAAACTTGCAGATTATATGATAAAAAAGACCTGTTCCCAGCTCTCTTTATTCAGTTCGTTGGCAGACCAACTGCCCCCAAACATCCTTTGTGTCTGCTCGCCGACAAGATTGACTGGCAGCGTTTCGAGACCTCCTTCTCGCCATTATACAGTGCGGACAAAACGGGCGTCCGGCAAAGCCGATCCGTTTGATGTGCGGACTTCAGTTCCTTAAGCACGTGTGCAACCTGTCCGATGAATCGGTGGTGGAGCAATGGAGCGAGAACGCTTATTACCAGTATTTTTGCGGGATGCTTGAGTTCACGCCTTCCTTTCCATGCAATGCGAGCTTGTGCATTTCCGCAAGCGTATCGGCTAGAAGGGCGTGGAACTGATTTTGTCGGAAAGCATCCGTGTCAACCAGGAAGGCGATGACCATGACCATCACGGGACAGCCTTCATCGACTCCACCGTGCAGGAAAAGAACGTGACTTACCCCACGGACGCGAAGTTGCATAAAAAGATTGTCCGCAAGGTGTTGTCCATCGTGAAGACTCAGGGTATTCCCTTGCGCCAGAGCTACACTTTCGTCCTCAAGAGGATTTACCGGGATCAAGCTTCCGCAACGCATCCGAAAAACAGGGGCAAGGCCTTGAAAGCAGACAGGCGGCTGCGCACCATTGCGGAAAAGCTTGTCAGAGAATTGAAAATGAATATTCGCAATCTGCCCATGCATTGCCAATGCGCAGCTAAAGTCAGGCCGCCGCTCCCCCGGCCCCCGTATGCGTATATCGCAGAGCAAAGCCGCCCGTTTCGCGCTGCGATATTGTCTGTTTCAGCCGCCAATGCGGCCTGTTTGAGAATGCAAAACATAACGTTTTGCAACTCGCTGAAAGTCTGGCGGTTGGCGAGAATGGCCCTTGTGGGTGGCTTTGACATGAAAGTACAGGTTGCGGCGCGTGCCAATAGGGAGCATAGGGTGTATGGGCTGTTTGCGGATATTCATGAATTGAATAATTGAAACGCAACCTGGCGGTGAACCATGACTACGACTCACTACTCAACCTCTTTGAATGGGTGCTTTCACAGAAACGCTGTTCCCGGAGGAAAATCAATCCCCTGCATGAGCCAGAGGTACAGTGCATCAGCAAGGGCAAGGAACATAAGAAGTACGAGTTCGGCAACAAGGTCCCAATCATCCGCTCAATTACCAGAATAATCCTGGGTACCAGATCCTTCCGGAACGAATATGACGGGCATACCATTGAAGAGTCACTTTTGCAGGTGGAACGCATTACCGGAAAAGATCAGGAGACTGGCGGGAGACAGTGGATACCGGGGAAAGAAAGAAGTCAACGGAACGCAAGTACTGATACCGGATACTCCCAATAAAAGAGGCAGCTACCACGCACGAAGAAAGAAACACAGACTCTTCTGCAAGTGTGCAGAATTCAAATCTACTATCGCACATTTGAAATCAGACTTCCGTTTAGGACGCAACTTCTATAAATGTGTGTTCGGGATGCCGTGAATGCCCTTCTGGCTGCGGCGGCATACAACTTAAAAAGAGCCATGAGACTTCTTGGGCACTTGTCGAAAAATTCAGCGATATACTCTATTGAAAAATGTCTCGCTGTCATATACTTTTTAAGGAACGACTAAATAAGGAAACGTCAATTATATTTCTATGTACAACAAGACATATAGTTGCAAATTAAAATATCGTCTCAAAAAAGTGACTGATTGGAATCATCACACCTAAAAGGGGCGCATTAAACTCTGTTTTTGAGAATAATGCGCCCCTATATTTAGCCTTTCATTGTACTCTGATTTCAAATAAGCACAATAGTTGTATTCAATTCTTTTCTATCAATATCCGGACAATGCGTTCTGCTGTCCTGCCATCCCATCTATCCGGCAAAGTTCCTTTTTTCCATCGGCCGGCTACCATGTCTGCAACAACATCCTTCAGCAGGTCAGGATTTTCCCCTACAAGAACATTTGTACCTTGAGTTACTGTCTCAATATGCTCTGTATAACTATTAAGTGTTATACATGGTACATTGTTAAATGTTGCTTCTTCAGCGACATTCCCAGAATCAGTAATGACCCCACGTGCGTTGGCAGAAAGATATCCAAATTCGAGATATGGCATTGACGGGAGTACAACAAATTTTGAATTATCTATTCCCAGTGACGCGACAACACTTGCCGCTTTTTCGCGCAAAGGAGCAATTACTGGACACATTCCTGATGCTTCTATTATAGAAAGTATCAGGCATTTTAATTTCTCTTCATTTGAAAACAAACACTTGCGATTCAACGTAAGCACGAGGTAACCTTTGTCGTTAAGCATCAATTTATCAAAAAATTGCGGGCGCCTTAATCTGGAATGATTGAACCGCAGCGTATCAATCAACACATTACCAACCATGTATATCTGAGAAAGCGACGCTCCTTCACGGGTTACAATACTGTTAGAACCAGCTCCAGCCGTAAAAAGATAATCACTAAGTCCATCGATGACAAGGCGATTAATTTCTTTGGGCATTTTAATATCGAAAGAACGAGTTCCAGCAACCAAATGTGCTAAGCATATTCCGCACTTCTTTGTAACTATTGCAACTGCCATTGTCGACGCCAAATCATCAACAACAATGACTACATCGGTCTGATGGGAAGACAAATAACGTTCAAATTCAGCCATCACCATTCCCGTCAATTCATTCAAGCTGCTGCAATTCACCCCCAAATATACATCTGGCTTATTTATCTGCAAATCATCAAACAATGAAGGCTCAAGAGTGGCATCATCACAGGACCCTGTATAAACCAACATGTAACTAATTTTCTCCCCTGCACTCTTTGCTTTGTCTATGGCCCAGATTATCGGTGCTACTTTAATGAAATTAGGACGTGCACCAACTACAATACAAATATTTTTCATGTGAACATTCTTTCTACTAAATTGTTTATTAGTGCAAAAATACAAATTATATTGTATATGGCCAACCATCAAATCAAAATATATTCCACAAAATATAATTCGCACACGAATTTTACCCATCTATGCAGGGCAAGGTTGGGAAATTGCAAAAAACATTTCGTGACCCAATGTTGTCAAGAAAACAAATCTAAGCAAATGTCTTTGTTTTGCATTATTTCAGAATCGTGCTCATTACTGATATTACAATTTTCATTGCCCTCAAAGTTAAGCATAAGTTGACGGGCTTGTTCTGAATGGCTTGTATTCAATCTGTAGAACCCTCGACGTTCAGTGCGTTCAATAATAGAATTGGATAACTTTGAATTGCGCAACAGATATTGTTGAACATATTGGTGGATTTCGTTAATGTCAGGCAAATTAAACAAACTACAATTCATATTATACACATGCATTGAGAGCATACGTACACTTATACCTTTCTCGCCAACAAGCATAAGGATTTCTAAAATTTGCCTGTCATAGTCAATCATTGGAAATGCTTCATTGCAAACCGCACATAGGGACAATGCGGATAAATAAAAAGAAAGGGCCGGCAACCTTTGCCAGGCTTACCGACCACTAACAATATTTTCATCTGAATGTTAAGCCAAAGCGATCTTATTATCTTCCACAGATACGATCTTGCCTTCCTTGAAAAGCCAACCGATACCCAAAAGTGTTTCTTCAATGCTAATGCTGGCAGCCTTGGATATCTCTTCTATTGACATTGAGCATGCAGCCACTGCAAGTGCTTGGTAAACATCCCCAGCCTTGAAGCCTACGTTTTCTGTATTAAGTGCAACTGCCACTTTTTTTGTGGTAGATGCTTTCTTAACGGTCGTCTTCTTTGGCTCTGCGGCCGTTTTCTTTGTCGTTTTCTTTTCTGCCATAGTAAAATGAATTAATGCAATTTATGGAACTTAAAATTATATCCTTCACTTTGTCTGCAAAAGTAATTTTTTTTTTGTTAATGACAAAATTTTATGTACCGCAATATCCGGCAAGACGAACACTTTTCACGCCTAAAGCACTATTCTTGACTTAAATCAACTTTTAAATGCAATTCATCGAGCTGTTTGTCATCAAGTACACCAGGTGCATCAAGCATTACGTCACGACCGCTGTTGTTCTTCGGGAATGCTATGCAATCGCGAATGGAGTCAAGCCCTGCCATGATGCTGACAAAACGATCAAGTCCGAAAGCCAATCCTGCATGTGGCGGCGCACCGTACTTAAAAGCATTTATGAGGAAACCAAACTGAGCCATGGCGCGTTCGGGAGTGAAACCAAGAATGTTGAACATTTTCTCTTGAAGCTTGCCGTCATGAATACGCAAGCTTCCACCACCAACCTCAATGCCGTTGCAGACAAAGTCGTAGGCTTTTGCACGTACTCGCTCTGGGTGTTCATCAAGCAAAGGAATGTCGTCTGGGTTAGGCATTGTAAACGGATGGTGGGTAGACATCAAACGTTGCTCTTCATCACTCCACTCAAACAATGGGAAGTCTATAATCCACAGACACTCAAACTTGTTTTTATCGCGCAAGCCAAGGCGTTCGCCCATTTCAAGGCGCAGGGAGCAAAGTTGCACACGGGTCTTGTTCGCTTTATCGCCGCTAAGAATGAGAACGAGGTCACCATCATTTGCACCCATTTTCTCCTTAAGCTTCTGTAAAACATCAGGAGTGTAAAACTTATCGATGCTAGACTTGACCGTGCCATCCTCATTGTATTTAACATATACGAGCCCTTTGGCCCCTATCTGGGGACGCTTTACAAAATCAGTAAGTTGGTCAAGTTGTTTGCGCGTGTAACCAGCGCAACCAGGAACACATATTCCGCCTATGTACTCAGCGTTATCAAACACAGGGAACGTTCCGGTTTTAAGCACATCCATAAGCTCAACAAACTCCATGCCGAAGCGCAGGTCTGGCTTGTCACTACCGAAACGGCGCATAGCTTCATGCCATGTCATTTGTTGCAGTTTGGGAAGTTCTACGCCCCTAATTTCACGGAACAGCTGGCGTGCCATCTCTTCAAACAACTCTATCACATCATCTTGATCAACGAAGCTCATCTCACAGTCTATCTGGGTGAACTCCGGTTGGCGGTCAGCACGTAAATCCTCATCACGGAAGCACTTGGCAATCTGGAAATAGCGGTCAAAGCCGCTTACCATAAGCAGCTGCTTGAGAGTCTGTGGACTTTGTGGCAACGCGTAGAACTGCCCGGGATTCATACGCGAGGGAACAACGAAGTCGCGTGCGCCCTCTGGAGTTGAACCGATAAGGATTGGCGTTTCTACCTCTATAAACTGCTTAGAGTCGAGGAAGTTGCGGATGATTATCGTCATGCGATGGCGAAGCTCAAGATTCTTGCGCACAGCATTGCGGCGTAAATCCAGATAACGGTATTTCATGCGAATATCGTCGCCACCATCTGTATTGTCCTCTATGGTGAACGGTGGAGTCAAGCTCTCGCTCAACACATTCAGTTCTGACACAACCACTTCAATATCGCCTGTAGGCATATTTGGATTCTTGCTCTCGCGCTCACACACACGACCTTTTACCTGCACGCAATATTCACGCCCCAACTTGTTGGCGCAGTCACACAGACTCTTATCTGAAGCCTCATTAAACACAAGCTGTGTTATGCCATAGCGGTCACGAAGGTCTACAAATGTCATGCCACCCATCTTCCTGCTGCGTTGAACCCATCCCGCAAGTGTCACCTCGCTGCCGGCATCGTTCACGCGCAAATCTCCACAAGTCTTAGTCCTATACATTTTCTTATTGTAATGTGTTCTTTATTTTGAATGCAAAAGTAGATAAAAATCAGTGAACAAGCAAATTTTTCGAGCTAAATCACATAAAAGCACATCCCGCTGTACATGCATCATGACTTTATGTAAAAGACATTCCTTAAAATGAATATCAGCAAACTGCCCATACGCTCTATGCCAGCCTAAACGCGCACCACCATTAACACTTTATGTTAAAAACAGCCATAAAGGCCATCTCGGTTAAACGCCTGACATTCGGCGAGTTGCAGGCGAGCCGTTTTACTTTCCGAAAAGCGCCGTTCCAGAGTCTGAAACAGGCCATATCAGGACGCGAAACAGGCTGCTTTGTGTCGCTATATGCATATACGGTAAATCAAGAAAAAGAAGTTGTTGTTAGCTGTTCATTTGCAAGTATAGAAAGTTTTCGGTCATTTATTAACATGATATTACAGCCATGAGGCAGCTACAGAGGTCAATACTTCCTGAAATAAAGACGCAACTCGGCTGACTGTAATATCATTGTACTACCGTCAAGCTCCAATACATGGAACCGCTCGTCAAGCCTATTTATGCCCAACGGCCTTAAAATATTGGCATCCGTAACTGCAATGTCGCCAGAATCGCGGTCGTTCAAGAATGGGGTACTTAGCAGCAATGAGTCACCATCATGGCTGAACCGGAAAAAGACATCGGTACCTTCTGTCCTGGCTTCAAGCAAATCAACCTGTATGCCCCAGTAAACGCCATTTCTACGCATATCTGCGCTATGACCGTTGCTAAGCGAGTCGAGCGACCTCAACTGCCAAAAACCATCAAGGTCACCGTTGTCAGAAGTTACAAACTCACACGATAAAATCACAGCACATAAAGAAAACAAAACCAATAACTTTTTCATCATTTTTTCCTTGAAAAGTTCAATACCCCATTACGTGCAATGGTCAACTGTAAACCATAGTTGTCTCCGCGCAAAGAACCAATGTCAGCACCAAGTCCAGCCTTAATGTTCCATCCGTGCAAAGTATGGTTTTCAGCAAAAGAATACCCAGCTTCAAGCAAGAGACTAACACTTTCCCTTGGATCAAGATATGGCGAAGAATATGTTCCGAACCCTTTTTGATACGTAGCTAGAAACCGATAACACAGGCCTGGTACCGGTGAACCTGACAATCCCATGTGCAAAGCCCACATTCTATTGTTCTTTACCTCAATAGCCCCGTCAGAATTATATGCAGGCGAAAGGTATAGCGGATTCCCCATTACCTGCCCCCAGTGCTGCCATCCGCTGAAAATATAGTGATTATAATAGTTGTCAACACCACCTATGTGGTCTGGGATATTGCTATTATGGTCATGATAAATAGGCCCGCTTTGATATTTTGAGTACAAATATTCTACAACCAACGCATCTGTCCAGCTGCAATGCTTTAAATTAAGCTCAACGCCCAGCATCATGTCCTTGAGTGAATAAAGCAAATAACGCTTGTCCTTGCGCACATTCCATTCATGTCCAGAGCCATAACCATCGTAATCAAGTAAAAACATCTGGGAATGGTCTTCAAAAAAATGGTCGGCGTACAGTCCAAGAGACCAAGACGGATATTCAAAGTTGAGTCTTGCCAGCCAACTGCCCAGTTGGTTGCCTTCTGAATTTTGATATGTTGTTTCAACGGCATCTGCACCACCAGGAACGAAAGCATTGACAAACGAGTTGAAATCATTGCTGTTGTCTACCTGCACTATCGTTCCATCGCTCCCTACAATATAGGATGTTCCGCCAAACTGGGCTGCCATTTCCAGGCCAAGCTCCATAGACACATGACTTTCATTCTTTCCTATCTTGATGTATCCGGCCTTGCTGTGGTAGAATGTGTTCGTCGTATATTTCGAGCGTCTTGACGTAAAGTCTTCTTGCCAATTTCCGTCAGTAGTCATCCCATATGCAATATGCCCCTTTAAGCTCAACCAACCATTCGTAAACGGAACAGACCAATATTCTGGCAAAGCCAGCCTTAACTGCGGCACTGGGCGGGCATTTATCCCAAGCGTCTGGGCTCCACTGCTCAGTTCATTGTTCTTCAATTCGGCTGCCCACTGCTTACTTCCTGCTGTCAGCACACCATGCAACCACCTGCCCTCAACGTATGCCTGCTGCACAATGAAGGCACTATTGTAGTTGACTGCCCCGACAAGATCCACTCCATAACCAACGCCACATCGCCTTTCGCTATCTACACTAAGCGGCCTAGACAAAGATGCACGCACATATCCATTGCCATTTTCGAGCGAACTGAGTCCATGCTTATTTGCATTAAGCCACAACGGAGTGTTGTCTCCCGCAGTAGCAGAGACTTGTACAGAAACTTCATATACCATCGAATCAGTCAACGAACGCCTTTCATGCCCATTGCCATTTACATTTTGGAATGGTAGGAGAAAAATCGCCATGAGGGAGAAACCCACCATTTTTCTTGCTTTTACTATGATCAACATTCTTAATACCACACCTAAAATTACATGATAAAACGCAATTTCCTATCAAATCCAAGTGATAATCATCAACGGCAAAGATAATGATTAAAAGCCGAACCGCAAAGGCTATGACAAAAAAAACTCCATGATAGGGATTTTACCCGCATTAATTAGGGGAAATCCCTTGTCAAATCCATTGTTTTTATGTTATTTTGCAGTCAAGAAGAACTTTAAGTGCAAAACCATTAAAATATTCTGAGATATGAAGAAGATACTAACGTCAATCATTGCTCTGCTATTTATGGCATTGAATGCAAGCTCAATGAGCTACGAGCAGGCACGTCGCGAGGCTTTCTTCCTTACAGACAAGATGGCCTATGAACTTAATTTAACCCCTGAGCAATACGATGCAGCCTACGAAATCAATCTAGATTATCTCATGGGGGTATCGACTGTTGACGATGTGTTCAGCGAATACTGGCGCCGCCGAAACCTTGACATGAGCTACATTTTACTGCAATGGCAATGGGAGGCTTTTCGTGCTGCGACATACTTCTACCGCCCCCTCTATTGGGCTGACGGTTTTTGGCACTTTGCTATTTACTCACGCTATCCAAGACGAAACTATTTCTATTTCAGCCGTCCAACGGTTTACGTTACCTATCGAGGCGGACACAGTTGGCGCAGCAATGGAGGACGTAGTTACTATCATGCCCACAGAGACTATTTCCGCAAGCCGGCATCACATGGTGGTATGCGCGACAGATGGAACAAAGGCGAATTCCGCGGCAACCGAACAGGCGGAAAGAGTTCAACACGTGTAACTGTAAACCAGCACAATATAGGAAACAGTTTCGGCCTCAGCAACCGTGGAGGTACGTTCAGCAGTAACCGACTGCAAAACGCAGGGCGCAAGCCGACAGCAAGCGGAACGTTTCGGATTGGTAACACCAACAGTCAGCAAGGTAATGTCAAAAATAGCGGTGCAGCAGAATCGGCACGCAAAACCGGAACAACCAGAAAGCCGACAAGTGCTGCTGCAAACCACCCTTCAACCCAACAGCGCAACAACACTTTTGGAGGGGTACGCAAATCTGGCTCTTTCAATACCAACACACGCCGCACAACCATGCCAAGCAATGTAAGTAGGCCTACATCACCAATTAGAGCACGCAATACAGGAACAGGCAACAGCGTGCGAAGCGGCTCTTTTCGCCAAGTCAAAGGAGGTTCTGCAACCACCCGCAGCCATAATTCAAGCCACGGCAATCAAAACAAGGGTGGAGGCTTTAGTGGACGAAGATAATAAAACCAGTCCTTAAAAGCACATTTGGAATAAGATTTTGAATGGATTCTGTCATATATTATAAGCCTGCGATTCGTACCGGTTCAGAAAATGTACCAGTACGAATCTTGCTATATAAGTCATAAAAACCTCAGTGCGCAGATTCGCAATATGTTCCAAAATGAATCCAAATGAACATACAATATGACAAAACAAGATATGGGAAAGCGCGACACCACAATTTCTATATGCAAGGCATTAGGTATAATTCTAATGGTGATTACACACAGCGGTAGCCCAGGTAAGCTCTGTGCATTTGCATACGAATTTCACATGCCGCTGTTTTTCATTACAGCTGGCTATTTTTTCTCGTTGCGTTATCTCAATGACGAAGCCACTTTCATAAAAAAGAGGATTAAAGGGTTATATATTCCTTTTATCAAATGGTCTGTCATCTTCCTTATCATCCACAACTGGTTGTTCAAACTCGGCATTCTCAATGAAAAGTTCGGAAACATTGGCGGTGGTGTCACCCACCCTTACTCTTGGCATCAGATACAACAAAACCTGTGGAACATGATTACGGCCATGGGAGGCTATGACCAATTCCTTAACGGCGCGTTCTGGTTTTTCAGAGCATTGTTTGTCGCCAGCATCTTCTATCTCGTACTATTCAAGATTGGCGACATCATTGTAAGAAAAGTAATTGGAACACGCCCAAACACAAATATTGTGGCTGTTGTGGTATGTGTTGCAGCTTTAGCATTGGCTGCATGGAAAACAGGAGAAGGCTTGAGAGTGACTAATTTAATACAAGGAGGCTATCGCGAGATTATGGGAACTTTTTTCTTTGGCTGTGGCTTTTTGTTCAGACAAATGCGCGACAGATACAAAATAACATGGTGGATGACCGCTATATTTGCCACAACAACGTTACTGTTCTCGCGTTTTGCCTCGTCATCGATGGCATGGAATGCCAATTTCACACAATTTGTAAACCTGCCAATACCTGCCATCTGTGGTTTCCTCATGACATATAATATAAGTTTTTGGATAAGCAGAAACAATGGATGGATAAAACGCTTCCTCACATACTGCGGCGATAACACATTGTCTATATTCGTTTTCCATCTCTTGGCATTCAAAATCGTAAGCCTCGTGAAAATCTGGTGGTATGGCCTCGACTACCTACAAATTGGCTGCCATCCTGTAATCCACGACTTCTCTAAAGATGATTGGTTTTGGATACCCTACACCATAGTCGGCGTAGGGGTTCCGCTCGCAACCAACTATTTGGCCGGGAAAATCAAGTTACAAACGAAATCACCCATCAAATGAATCTCTGTGGGCGTTATACTGTTGTCTGCCAATAATTTCCTCTCACCAATTGCGACATTGGCATCATATACAGAACAGCAATCGTGTAAACTGCTCCCCCCGCCCTTGCGCCTAACATATTCTGCCAAATGGCTCGCTGCATCACTTACTTTCCCTGCCAGCCAACAGCAAAGCCCACTATTGAGAACATCATCTTCTTCAACTTCCATAGAAGAGCACAATTGACTATATATCTTTTCTGCCTTGACAAACTGGCCTAAACACATTAAATCCCTTGCCAAAACACGGCTTACCCGAGTGTCATCTGGCCGTTCGTAGTTCATTTTATACAAATGTTTCAATGCCTCTTCATATTTTCCAAGGTTCACCATGCATACTGCCATATTCAGTTCATAGCTCACGCGTTCTGGAAATTTCTCGGTCAAATGCTCAAAATCAACCAGCGAAGCTTCATATTCTTCTTCATAGAACAACACGCGAGCCTTGCCGTTTAAAGCTTGCTCTGAATCAGGACGTAAAGCCAATGCCTTTTCAAAACACTCCAAAGCCGATGGCAACCGTTGGTATGGCTCTTTGCCATGACGAGACAACTGTAAGTTACCTGCAAACATATAGAATTGGAAGTCTCGTCCTCCTTCACTGCAGTTACCAAGCACCCCAACAGCCTCTGCGGCCATACTTCGCTTCATCATACACGCCACAACCTCGCTGAAATTTCTTTCGAGAGCTGTACAATTAAAGATGCTATTGGAGAAAAAAATATATCCTGCTTCGTTGCCATTGTCTTTTTTTTCAAAAGGATTGCTCAACAGACCGCGTGATGGGAACAATCGAAAGAAACGATACAAGTCCTGCAAATATATCCTGCGTATATAGGCTGGCGAACATCGTTCATCTGTATCAACAATCTCCATGCCTGCCACATTCCCACTGGCAAGCATCTCGCGTATGTTCTGAGGAATTCTGTCTGCCACTTGTCTGAACGCCAGGACAAAAGAATATTTGTCACTATCACAGAATGGCATACGTTCCACTATATTCCTTACTATGTTCCCTACAGCTTGACTTCCATATGTTGCACTGATGGCTGGATGATCGGTATAGAAAGGAACGAACCAATTGCTTATACTGTCGAAGAACGGGAAGCGTTTCATCTGCGAGAAACCACCAAAATATATGTCAGCCCCGGCTTTCTGCATATCAAGCATACGCCTGAAACTCTCCTCCACCCTCTCCATGTTACGTTCTGCCTCATCTGGGTTGATGATGTCTTCAAGCGTTGTGCCGTCACGTTCTTCTATGCCGTTGGGAGTTATGTTCAAACCGCCGTGCTTAAGCAGTTCGGGCATTATTTCTTTTTGGATTGTCCTGTTGTCGCTCTCAGCACTGACACAATAGAGCAACTGTATTTGCAGTTCCACGAGTTCTTTTCTCACGCTCACATTATTCAGCAATGAGTTTATCATAATGCGCTCCTCACTGCTGGCAGAATGATTTCCTCCTGCAAGCGACAGCACCCAACCGATAAGCGAACGTTGCCTCAAATGCTCGTCTGTTGCTTGCCTATATACAGTAATCAACACGCGAAACTTGTTGATGTCAAATATATTCATGCACCCAAGCATAACCGCCGAAACAATCAACTGTTGATCAACAGTGTCCACCGTAGGTGAAAGTAATAGCCGGGCAACACTCTCAGCCATACTTTCAGTCCACTGCGGCGATGTCCACATATAGTCAAACAAATCGTTCATGTATTGCTGATGCCTAGCGTACAAAATCGCTTTCTTATCAGCCTTGGTGTGCTCAGGCTCAAGTTCAAGTATGGCAACGTCTGAAACAAAGCCCTCAAGCTCAGCACATACCGAAGCCAAAGCCCAATCGCGCCCAGCCGACCTGACCCTATTATATATGGAGGAAAGATATGATGAATGCGATATGGCATACATAATATATACATCGGCTGTGAGCCTGTACATATCCATGAGCATATTACGGTAAACACGTTCAAGCTGCTCATCCTTATAGCCTTTACTCCAGTAGTCGAACATCAGGCTGTAATCGCTACGTATTGTGCGCAATCTGGCTTCGATGGCAAGTTCTGGATGTGCCGCGCTGAATGATTCGAGCACATCCATGGCCTTACTCAACGCCATGGAGTCGAGCAGGCCAAACACACTGTCAAGGGTCTTCACTTTTTCCATTTACATACCTTTATGTAATTATTGCCTGTTCAGCCAGCTCTCAGCCAGCTCTATGTCTTTCTTGCGAGGTGGCGCGGCGTGGGCAAACCTTAAGTCTTTCGGTATGGAGTCTACAACGGATTCTCCTACATTGCAATAACTTGCTATCAGAGCTTTGTAAGTTGTTATGCCATTCTTATTTATTGTGTCACACGCCATATTGTAAGCTTTCAAGAATATGTCCACCTGCTTTTTGCGCATTTTGTCTTCCAGCACTTCGGCCCTAAAAGCCACAGCCCCAAGGCAGATATCCTGCTTACGAGTATCCATAAGCACTCTGTGCTTGCCCAGACGGGCTGCCGTTGCTTGTGGCTCAGTGAGCAGCATGGCATCCATAGAGTTGTTTTCAATCATCCTCAAACGTATGCCAACATCGTTTATCTGTATGCGGAACACGCGCTCAGGCGTCAAGCCTCCCATGCGCACAGCACGGTCAGCCAGCAGAGCCGTAGCCGAGAAACGCGTCATGGCCAACATCTTGTCGTCCAAATGTTTCAAACTGACGATGCGCGCATTTCTGTTTGTCAATAACTGCCAATAAGCGTTGGTTGCAGTTACGACATCAAGTTGTACGCCCTGTTCCTCAAGCCTCTTGACGCGTACAAGGTCTGTAATCATTCCATCTACCCGTTCTCTCTGCAAGGCTGTGTCACAATCCATGTGGGCCGTATAACGTACAAGGCGAACATCCACACCAAGGGAGTCAAACATGCCATACTCTTCTGCTACGTACATAGGTAAACAATCAAGAGTTGGCATGACTGCCACCCTCAATGCTGTAGAATCCCATACTGTGTCCGCTCGCAGCGGGGCTTCCGGTAGGCTTTGCCGCTCACCTTCCCCATGCCTGCAGGACCCCAGAATTGCCACTAATAGGATAAATAGATGGACATATTTCATTTTTCTTACTTCAAGTTTGCTCACAATTCAAAACAGGGACGCCCTGCGTATTTTTTCCGTACACGAGCGCCCCAGCCGAGTTTTATGAATCATTGTGCGATATTAGCCGTTTGCACGCTGCAAAATTACTAAATAATTTCCTATTGACGAAAATTATTGCTACTTTTGTACTGTTATGACAAAAGACAAGAAAGCATACGTATGCAGCAATTGCGGGCAAGAATCGCCCAAGTGGATAGGCAAATGCCCCGCCTGCGGACAATGGAACACGTTCAAGGAAATCAAGGTAGCCGCCGACACCAGTGCCATGGCAGCTCGTTCGGTAGCCACCATCATACGCCATGCCACGGCAGGCGGACACAGCGGTCGGCCGTTGAAGCTCAGCGAGATTAGCTCAAGAGACGAGCCACGTATCGATATGCTCGACCCTGAGCTTAACCGTGTGCTTGGGGGCGGTCTTGTGCCAGGTTCGCTGGTGCTTCTCGGTGGCGAACCTGGCATAGGCAAGAGTACGCTCACGCTGCAAACAGCCCTTCGCCTATCATCCAAACGCGTATTATACGTCAGCGGGGAGGAAAGTGCACATCAGCTGAAGATGCGTGCCGGGCGCATAGAACGCCCCGAAAGCGACTCGTGCCTCATCCTCTGCGAGACATCGCTCGAAAAGATTTTTGAAAACATCAAAGAAACCATTCCCGAGCTTGTGGTCATAGACTCCATACAGACAATATCCACAGACGATGTAGACTCCAGCCCTGGCAGCATGGCCCAGGTGCGCGAATGTGCAGCGAGTCTACTCCGCTTCGCCAAGACCAGTGGCACGCCCGTTATAATGATAGGTCACATCAACAAGGAAGGCACCCTGGCCGGACCCAAAATTCTGGAACACATCGTTGACACAGTGATACAGTTTGAGGGCGACCAGCACCATATGTACCGTCTGCTGCGAAGTATCAAAAATCGTTTTGGAAGTACCTCCGAGCTGGGCATCTATGAAATGCGGCAAAATGGATTGCGCCCTGTGTCCAACCCATCGGAACTTCTCCTCACTCAAGACCACGAAGGGCTGAGCGGCGTGGCCATAAGCTCGGCCATAGAGGGGGTGCGCCCGCTTCTCGTCGAGACTCAGGCTCTCGTCTCTACCGCAGCCTACGGTACGCCACAACGCACTGCCACCGGCTTCGACCAGCGCAGGCTCAACATGCTTCTGGCCGTATTGGAAAAACGCGTTGGCTTCAAGCTGGTACAAAAAGACGTATTCCTAAACATAGCAGGAGGGTTGCGAGTAACCGATCTGGCCATGGATCTCAGCGTCATAGCCGCAGTGCTCTCAAGCAATGTCGACACCCCCATAGACTCTGGCTGGTGTATGGCTGGCGAAGTGGGCCTCAGCGGCGAAGTGCGCCCTGTGGCGCGAATTGGCCAGCGCATAGCAGAGGCAGAGAAGCTGGGGTTCAGCCACATCATCATACCGCGTCACAACCTGCAGGGGTTAAGCCAAGCAAAGTTCAGCATCGAGATTGTTCCCGTAAGGAAAGTGGAGGAAGCGCTAAGAGCACTGTTCGGTTAATGAGGACTATTGAGATATGAGTATAAGTGCCGGTTATAATAATTCTTCTTAGGTTGCCTCAAGAAACCGGATGGTGTAAAATAAATTCGCCTCATTGACATGAATGCATACAATATTATTTTTCAACAGATTACAAAAGGCACTATTTCAATATAGTAAACAGCCTATTTTGAAACACAACACGGCCCATATCGCAGTGCGATATGGGCCGTGTTGAAATATCGCCATATAGTGAGGACAATTCTGACTGTTTATTTCTAAACAACAATTAAAAAAATCCCTCCCGAAGCAATGCACTGTATGCCTCGGGAGGGAGCTGATAAGGTTTATGCAATTTTAAGAAAGAGAGTCATCAAAGAGCATAGCCAGTCCAACCGAATCCGTCGGTCTTGCAACCTGTGTTGCCACTAACAATGTTAACCTCAGCACCAGCAGGATTGCTGGAGTTGGTGTCTTTCTCCACATTAGTTGCGGCCTTGGTTACACTAATCGAAGTACCATCAGCAGCATCGCCCTTGCTGTCCTGCAGATCAACCAGTTCTTCAATAACGCCTTGGCCTATCACAAGGGCATTCTCTATAGTGGCCTTTGCACCACGGCGCACCTTAATGGCATCTTGCATGGCTTGCCCAGTGGCAAGATTCTCGATGGTCATGCCATTAATTGTAAAGTCGGCTTGCGGAGTGTGATCGGGTCCGTCACCATCAAGGTTTCCGTCTGCTTCAACACCGCGCGGATCGCTCTCGGTGCTTGTGAAGTCGGCCTCCCAGCGTCCATAGCAATTGCTGAGAGTACCGCAGTAACCTTGGGTGAAGTCAAACATATCATCGTCACAGTTAACGGCGAGCAGGTTGCTCACGTTAACGGCGCCTCCAAAGAACTCGATTGCATCATCGGCACCCTCGGCAATATAAATGTTGCTTATTTGTGTACCGTTGCCTACACCGTTGAGCGTCAATCCGTTATGCTCTATGTCTGCACTTGAGCGTGCCCCAGAGTACAATATGCGTACATAATTGAGCACACCTGAATTATCAGTATTATCGTCGCCGCCGTACATTATATTGTTGTCAATCTCTGTTGCGGCTTCGTGAACGCCATTACCTGATCCTGAGATGCGGGCATAGCCGTTGACAATGAGTCCACCCCAGTAGCCTTGCGAAGCTGTCTCGCTCTCGGCCGTGAAAGTGATTGGGGCATCCTCTGTACCATTGGCGTAAATTCTTCCGCCTCGCTCTACGAGGATGAAATTATCGAATCCCTCCTTGGACTTTAGCTCCATACCGGCAGGTATTAGCAATACACCACCTTCTTTTACATGAACAGAGCCGTCTATGACATATTGCTTGCCTGTTTCAAGGGTCATGGGAGATGAGATTTCAAGAGGGAGTGCCCCTTCTGCCACAGTCGTAGCTGCACGAAGTTGAGGGAATGCATAACCAGTCCAGCTGAGCTTCGATACATCGGCACCTGTGTTTCCCGCCTCAACTCTTACGTTAGCATATGAACCACCACCATTGTTAATGATATCGTCAGTAACAAGATAAGCATTGTTAGACACACTGATCTCTGTGTTCTCGGTTGCGTTTCCCTTGCCATCAGACAGGTCAACAATATTTTGGATGGGGCTTATGCCATATACAGCTGCATTGCGAATGTGAGCAGTTGCGCCGCGACGGACCTTGATAGCATCCTGCATCACCTGGGCATTGGAGTAATTCACGATTGTCATGCCATCGATGGTGAAATTTGCCTGCGGTGTATGCTCTGCACCATTTCCATCAAGATTACCGTCAGCCTCAACACCGCGAGGATCTTCTTCGGTGCTGCTGAAACCACTTTCCCATATACCGTAGCAATTGGAAAGCGTACCAGAGTAACCTTGCGTGAAATCGAACATATCATCATCACAGTTAATGGCAAGCACATTGCTCACGTCCACAGAGCCTCCGAAAAACTCTATAGCATCGTCGGCCCCCTCATAGATGTATATGTCGCTTATCTGGGTTCCGCTACCAACGCCGTTGAGTGTAAGGCCGTTGTGCTCTATGTCAGCACTTGAGCGTGCACCTGTATATAGCAGTTTTACGTACTTAAGCACGCCACTGTTGTCGGCAGCATCGGTACCTCCATACAACTGGCCATTGTCAACTTCTGCACCAGCAGTTTGGCCTGCGGCATCACCTGAGATTGGAGCCTTACCGTTGATGATAAGTCCGCCCCAAAAACCGGCCGAAGCGTCATCGCTGTTAGCTGTGAATACTATAGGGTTTGATGCGGTACCCTGGGCGTCTATCTTGCCACCCTGTGCCACAAGGATGTATTTGTCAAATCCCTGATTGGCCTTTATTGTCGTTCCTGCAGGGATAACAAGCGTAGCACCATTGGGAACAACCAGAGTTCCGGTTAAGGTGTAAGCTGTGTTGGCATCAAGAGTCCAAGTGCCAGAAACCGTTCCCGAAAGTTCCGAGGTGGGGCCTGTCGGAGGCACGGTTTCGCCGTTTTCGTCATCACTGCATGACGTAAGTGTTACAACACTGGCAATGGCCGCGAAGGTCAAAGCGTTTAGAAAAAACTTTCTCATGTCGATAATTAAGTTAAATATTGGTTTGTTGATTCAATTAAAGTATCTGTCTGATATATTAGGGTACATTCAGTTAGAAATTGTAAGTCAGCCCTATGCCAAGATCAATACCCTTGCGGTATTTGCTCAGCACTACCTCTTCACCCGTAGCGTTGCCTTTGCGGGTAAGCTGATGGGCAGAGTTCAGCAGATTACGAGCCTTGAAGCTAACGTTGAAATGGCGTCCAATCTGTCCTGAAACTACAAAATCGAGCGATGGTATGCCATTTTCGACGATGTCTTGATAGCCCTCTGTGCCGATAGTATAAATGCGGTCACTGAAATAATTGAGCACCAAAGCCGCATTGAACGAGTTGCTTCCACGGCGGAGTAAGTAGTTTATGTCTGCATTGACAATCCACGGCGCAGCACCTTCAAGTTGTGAGCCAGAAGGATCGGTTGCCAAAGGAACCTTAGCTTTGGTAAAAGTATAAGCGCCATTAACACCAAACGAGAGTCGGCTAAGGCCGTTGTCTTTGAGCGGGCTTGAAAGGAGGTGCTTCTTCAATTCCACTTCTACACCGGCCGCCGTAGCATGGTTGGCGATGTTCTCGTAAGAGAGAAAGCCCCCAGCACTGGCTATCTCAATACGCGAGATTGGATTCTTTATGTACTTATAGAAGCCTGTCACGGAGAAGATTTCCGATGGAGAGATATAATAGTCCCATTTAAGGTCTACATTATAGTTGTCAGAAGGCTTAAGGTCGGGATTACCCTGACTCTTGAAACTTACGCCAACGTAACGAAAAGGCGATATCTCCTTGGCCTGTGGCAGGGTGTAAGTCTTGCTTGCTGCGAATCGCAGTGTGTGCTTGCCCGTAAGGTCATAGCGCAGGTTGAGGCTCGGTAAGAAGTATGACTTGTCTATCTCCTGCTCGCCCTGACTGCCGTGCCTGTTCACGTCGTAAGCAACACAAAGCCTTACATCATCGTATTTCAATCCGAAATTGGCCGTGAGCTGACGCGTAAGTTGGTATGTGGCCTCTGCGTAGACTGAATGGATGTCCTTGTCAACGGTATATTTATCAACATTGCGGTCAAGCAGGAAGTCCCCATCCTCAAAACCAGCCTGGTCAAAGAAGCCATCGAAGCTGAGGTCTGCCATATTGAACATGGGCTGGTGTACTACCGACATATCGTACTCGACAGCTTCGAATGAATCGTCTACAATGCGGCCGATGTAGCCCAGAGCAACGTTTGAACGCTGATCGAATCCGTCATTGAGCTTGTATGTCAGCGCGGCGCGGAAATTCAAATCTTTCTCATCAAGCTCAGAGAAATAACGCTGCTGTATGCCTGTGCCTTTCATAGGCACATATCCATCGTCAGTCTTGACGAGATTGTTTATGCGGCGGTCTGGTTCACTCCCGTTTATGATGTTGTACGACACACCAGCATCCAAAGCGAAGCCTCTGCCCAAATCCCATTTAGTGCTAAGCTGATTGACCCAAAGCAGGTTGTCGTTGGTCTGCTGACGGCGCATGAAACCCTCGTAAGTGTCGGACGACTGATAATCGTTGTCCATACCAAGATAGTCGCCGACCGTCTCGCTCGAGGCGTGAACAAGCATGAAGTTGTAGCCAATATTGTGCTTCTTGTTGTGCTTATAATCAATGTTGGCCATTGCTATCTGACTTGTCTCTACCTTAGATATATTACCATCCATATCTTGCGAGAGCCTGCCACTGGTGATGGTGTTGCGCACCTCCTCATCATAGTAGGTGAAGTCCTTGCTGTGGGATGCTACAAAGAAGAATGACAAAGGGTTGCCAGCTATCTTGAATTCCTTGCCACCTGAGATGGAATAACTCTGGTCTACCTGCAAGCTTTGGCTGCTGGGGTCGAGCGCGTTCGCAAAATGATAGGAACTTATATTCTCGCCTGGTTGCGACTTATCGGCAAAGCCAAAGAGGTTTACGCAATCCAGCCTCTTGAAGTCGGACGAAACAGTCTGAGTATTGAATCCGCCAGATACACTGAGTGACAGTTTCCCGTCACCCACAAGCTCCTTAGAACTTATGTTAATGGCTGCTCCGGCCACGTCAGCAGGAGTGTTGCCGTAGAAGGCTTTGTTTACTTCGACGGACTGTATAATGTCCGTTGAGAAAAAGTCGAGCGCAATGTTCTTGTACTCAGGGTCTTCCGAAGGTATTGGGAAACGATTGAGCATCGTCATGTTGTAGCGGTCACCTAGCCCGCGTACAAATACATTCTTTACACCATCCTGCTTAGATATGCCAGAAACTTTGGCCACGGCAGCTTCAGCATCACCGACACCCTTGCGCGAGAGTTCCTGCGCCCCAACCGACTGCACAGCTATCACAGCAGCTTTTTGCTCCATAAGCGTTACATTTTCTGACTCGCGGTTGGCCTTGGCAACCACAACCACATCCTTTAGCTTATGGTCGTCGACCTGCAATTCAAAATCGAGCGTGGTAACCCGGTTGTCCTCTACCTTTAACTGCCGCTTCACGGCCGTCTTGTAGCCAACGTACTTTATTTCAATGTCATAAACGCCATCGGCCATCCCCGTGAGGCAGAAGTTGCCCTCGGCATCGGTCACGGTGGCAATGTTGCTACCAACCACCTTCACAGTTGCACCAATCAGCGGCTCCTTCGACTGGCTATCCTTTATCCTACCTTTTACATTGACATCAATGTCGGGCGAAGCCCCCAGTGCTTGAACGGCAATCAGCGATGTAAACGCTACTGTTCCTACGCATTTCCAAACTCTCTTCATTCTGTTTCCCTTTGCTTTCATTTCGGATGCAAAGGTCGGGCAAAGGAATTACAACACAGCAACGCAGACATGAAGTTGCATTTACAAGAATGTTTCCACGACGTTAACCTGTGTTGCAGTGATATGAACATTCGAGTACAACCAGGCTAAATGAATAAAAGCAATATCAAAACCACGAGACCATCTTCATCGGAAAGATGTTGACAGTGGGGATTCTAAAAACAAACAATATGCCTCCACTACAACTGGCTGGATTCTGCCGAATATGCATGGAGGCATTAATTACGAAAAGACTTCTGGGATTCCCTTTTGTGTCATCAAATCATACTTCCTTTCCCCTGAGGAACACTCGTTTGATGATAGGGGTCGTGTATGCGTAGGGTATGAAATCAACAGACGGCACAGGTTCAGTTATAAAAAAGTTTGCGACCTTGCCTGGCGCGATTGAACCGTAGTCAGCCCCGAGGCCCATAGCAATGGCTGCATTTACGGTGGCAGCATTGACAGCCTCGGCAGGCAGCAGGCGCATCTTTATGCAGGCAAGCGAACATACAAACTTCATATCGCCAGAAGGTGTGGAGCCAGGGTTGTAGTCGCTGGCCAGCGCCAATGGCAGCCCGCTGTCTATTATACTGCGTGCAGGGGCGTATGGCATATTGAGGAAGAAAGACGCACCAGGCAGTACAGTTGGCACTACTGTGCTGTCCCGCAGTATGGCAAGCTCAGAGGCAGGCATATGCTCTAAGTGGTCTACGGAAATGGCACCGTGCTCAACGGCCACGCGCAGCCCACCTGTTGCGGCAAGCTCGTCAACGTGTACCTTGGGCTTTAAGCCCCAACGGGCAGCAGCATCAAGTATGCGAGCGGTATCAGCGGGCGTGAAGAAGCCTTCATCACAGAACACGTCTACGAAGTCAGCAAGCATCTCGCGGCCCACTTCGGGCAGCATCTCGCGCACTATGAGGTTGACATACTCCTCGCGGCCCATGCCGCTGGGTACTGCGTGGGCACCGAGGAAAGTGGCGACGACGCGCAACGGGGCGCTCTCTTTTATGCGGCTGATGACTCGGAGCATCTTCAGCTCGGCATCAACGCTGAGTCCATAGCCGCTCTTTATCTCTATACAGCCCGTACCCTTGGCTATTACCTCGCTGACACGGCGCATGGACTGACGGTAAAGTTCGTCTTCGTCAAGCGAACGCAGCAGTTTGGCAGAATTGAGTATGCCTCCGCCACGACGGGCTATCTCGGCGTAACTGAGACCACGTATCTTGTCTGTGAACTCACCCTCGCGACTGCCTGCGTATACAATGTGGGTATGGGGGTCGCACCAAGCGGGAAGAACCGCGCCGCCAAGGGCATCTACGCAGACATCGGCTCGAATACCCCTCGAGGGGAGGGCGCTCATATAACCATAGGTGGCTATGCGACCGTCCTCTGCCAGCAACCATGCGTTTTCGAGAATGTGTAACATAGCCATGCCATTGCCACGCAAAGGCAACTCGCAAGGGGCTGGCTGCCCCACTAGCAGGCCTATATTTTCAACAAGCAGGCGCATCGCTTTCGAGGAATTTGACAGAACTGGCAATGTGAGGGTACATCACCTCGTCGTTGACGATGAAAGGTACGGAGCAGCGGTAAGCAGCGTGTACGGCCTCAATGGCTGGGGAGGAGCGGAGTGGACGACGGAAATCGAGTGCCTGGGCTGCGTTGAACAGCTCAATGGCCAGCACACGGCGAACGTTAAGCATTACCTTATATAGCTTAATGGCAGCATTCGCCCCCATGCTCACATGATCTTCCTGGCCCTGGCTCGACGGTATACTGTCAACAGAGGCGGGAGTACAGAGACTCTTATTGAGGCTCACAATGGAGGCTGCAGTATACTGGGTTATCATGAAGCCACTGTTCACACCAGGATTAGCCACAAGGAAACTTGGCAAGCCGCGTGTACCAGAAACGAGCTTGTAAGTGCGACGCTCTGAGATGTCGGCCAACTCACTCATGGCGATAGAGAGGAAATCGAGCGGCAAGGCAATTGGTTCTCCGTGGAAATTACCCGCAGAGATGATAAGGTCATCTCCAGGGCATACAGTCGGGTTGTCTGTGGCGGAGTTAATCTCTGTATCAATTACAGAGCGAGTATAGGCCAAAGTATCTTTCACCGCTCCATGTACTTGCGGTATGCAGCGGAAAGAATATGGGTCTTGTACGTATTCCTTTGGCTTGGCCACTATCTCGCTGCCAGCAAGCAGCCCACGCATACGTCGCGCTGTCTCTAACTGGCCACGATGCGGACGCACTTGATGGACGGCATCGGTGAACGGCTCTGCGAGTCCGCAATATGCATCAAGCGACATGGCAGCTATGGTGTCAGCCCAATCGCTGAGCCGCGTGCCATTGAGTATGGCCCATACTGCGAAAGCACTCATATTCTGCGTTCCGTTGAGAAGTGCAAGACCTTCCTTCGAGGCTAGTTGTATTGGCTTCCAACCGTTCTTGCGCAAAGCCTCGGAACCACTCATCACCTTGCCGCGCCACTCAACCTCGCCAAGACCTACCAGAGGTAGTGAAAGATGGGCCAAAGGAACGAGGTCGCCAGAGGCACCAAGCGAACCTTGCATATAGACCACAGGGTAAACGTCATTGTTGAAAAAGTCGACAAGTCGCTCCACTGTATCGAGCTTACAGCCAGAGTAGCCGTAGCTAAGCGACTGTATCTTGAGCAGAAGCATTATCTTCACTATCTCGTTGGGAACACGATCGCCAGTGCCGCAGGCATGGGACATCATGAGATTTTTCTGCAATTGAGCCAAGTGATCTTTGCCGATGGAGACATTGCAAAGCGAACCAAAGCCAGTGGTTACACCATAGATAGGGGCATTGTTCTCTACAATCTTGCGGTCGAGGTACTCACGGCAATACTCAATCCTGCTTCGGGCATCGTCGCTGAGCTTGAGTTTATAACCTTTGCTTATTATCTCACCGATACGTTCTATCGTCAAGTGTTCGGCCGATATTTCATGAATCATAATATGAGTTTTGAAGTGCGTGTTTAGAGTTTGAAATTACAAGATACAAGTTTGGATGAGTTGCAAATTGGGGATTACTTGTTGCGATACCCAAACCTCATATACCGTAACTGATATCTCAATTTCCTAGTACAGCGTCAAGGAGACTGTCATTGACGAGATTGGGCATGGTGACCTCCAGTCCTGGTGTGCGCTCCATCACTCGCGCTATAGTGTGCATAGAGCCTTCGTTGCGCGCCCAGCTGCGGCGGGCAATACCATTATTGACATCCCAGAAGAGCATCTCACGAATATGGCGGTCGCTGTCCTCACTGCCATCGATGACCATACCGAAACCTCCGTTGATAACTTCGCCCCAACCTACACCTCCGCCATTGTGCAACGAGACCCACGTCGCCCCACGGAATGCATCACCGATGACATTCTGTACAGCCATATCAGCGCAAAACTGCGAGCCGTCATATATGTTGCTCGTTTCACGGAAAGGAGAATCGGTTCCGGACACATCATGATGATCGCGGCCTAACACCACTGGACGAGTTATTTCGCCGCGACGTATGGCCTCGTTGAAAGCCAAGGCTATCTTGCTGCGTCCCTCCTCATCAGCATAGAGGATGCGTGCCTGCGACCCCACAACAAGGTGGTTACGCCCAGCCTCCCGTATCCAGTGAATGTTGTCGTCAAGTTGATGAACAATCTCGCCAGGGGCAGTCTGCTTGATTTCTTCAAGCACCTCTGTGGCAATACGGTCGGTCACAGCAAGATCTGCGGGGTTGCCAGAGGTACATACCCAACGGAAAGGGCCGAAACCATAGTCAAAGAACATCGGCCCCATTATATCTTGAACGTATGATGGATAACGGAACCTGCCGTCAGCTTGCATGATGTCTGCCCCGGCACGTTGTGACTGCAACAGAAATGCGTTGCCATAATCAAAAAAATACATCCCCCTGGCTGCCAGCTTGTTGATGGCTGCCACTTGACGGCGCAGTGAAATCCGCACCCTCTCCCTAAACTCTGCCGGGTCTTCAGCCATCATCTTCTTCGACTCTTCAAGCGTCATTCCTACGGGATAATAACCTCCTGCCCACGGATTGTGAAGCGAGGTTTGGTCGCTGCCCAAGTCTACATTTATGTTTTCTTTGGCAAGACGCTCCCAAAGATCAACCACATTGCCTACGTATGCCATAGACACCGTGCGTCTCACGTCCACAGCCATACGAATTGCGGGGATAAGCTCGTCAAGGTCCTCATGAAGCTCGTCTACCCAACCCTGCTCATAACGTTTGCGAGCCGCCAATGGGTTAATTTCTGCCACAACGCTAACCACTCCTGCAATGTTTCCAGCCTTTGGCTGCGCACCAGACATTCCACCAAGCCCAGATGAAACAAAGAGCATCCCATGTATATCTGTGCGCCCCGGTTCATGCTTCATCTTCATGCGGGCAGCGTTGAGTACCGTGATTGTGGTGCCGTGAACAATTCCCTGCGGCCCTATATACATATAGGAGCCCGCTGTCATCTGCCCGTACTGACTCACGCCAAGAGCGTTCATGCGTTCCCAATCATCAGGCTTGGAGTAGTTGGGAATAACCATGCCGTTTGTTACAACGACCCTCGGGGCATTTCTATGTGACGGGAAAAGGCCCATTGGATGGCCGGAGTACATGACCAAGGTCTGCTCGTCAGTCATCTCGCTGAGATATTTCATAGTCAACCGATACTGCGCCCAGTTCTGAAATATAGCCCCATTGCCACCATATACAATAAGCTCATGAGGATGTTGAGCGACTGCAGGGTTGAGGTTGTTCTGTATCATCAGCATTATTGCTGCAGCCTGCAATGAGTGATGTGGATATTCATCAATCGGGCGTGCATACATCTCATACTTAGGTCGGAAACGGTACATATAAATACGCCCATAACTCTCAAGTTCTTCTGCAAATTCTTTAGCAAGCACTGCATGGAACTTCTTGGGGAAATACCTCAACGCATTGCGCAGGGCGAGTTTCTTCTCATCACGTGTAAGTATATCCTTACGCCGCGGTGCATGATTTATATCTTGATCATAAGGCATTGGTTCTGGCAAAGTATCTGGGATGCCCGCTTTGATTTCAGCCTTAAATAGTTCGTTATCTACAATCATCGGTTTGGGTTTATTACGTTATCAACCATTGCCATAATCTCCGACTCGGCTTTTACGGCATTTTTCATAAGTGCTTCAGCTTCAGCAATCAAAGACTCCGCTTTAGACTTATTCTTAAGCGAGACTGCATTGATTTTAACATTAAGTCCTGCCCCAAGCACAGCTGCGCGTGCAGCCAAGACACCTACGCCGGCATCGGACACACTGTTTGGATTACCAGTCGCGACCATTGCACGGCAGATGTCAAATACCTTAGACGAAGCTTTCATAGTCTTCAGTGGTACCTCTGCTGCATATAGTGTCGCAGCCTGTATTGCCTGTGAGCGAGTCAGCCTATCCGCTTCTGTACTTTTGGGCAGGGCGAAAGCCGCCATGATACGGTTGAAAGCCACCGTATCCTCATCAACAAGTCTCAACAGCTCGTTCTCAAGCTCTGCACCGCGGTCTGCCCACCGGCTGAACTCTTCCCAGCGGTCATCCCATCCAGGCTTATGTGCAGAAAGATTGGCAACCATGGTTCCGAGAGCGGCACCAAGAGTTCCCATATACGCAGATACAGAACCACCTCCCGGCGCAGGTGATTCGCGCATAGTCTCATTTGCGAAGCCCGCCACAGAAAAGTTTGTAAGATGCGTGCTTTCACTTGTCTTGCTGTTGTCAAGCAGTCTCTCAATCACTTTCTCTTCAGCCACAAAAGGCTTTAAATCGTCAAGCCCAAGCGATTTGACAGCAATTTGGATAATATCTTCCTTGGGTATGCCTGTAGAGCGATGCTGTTTGTACAAGAAATAGCGGCCTGCGTCTATCAACGACTGCTCCGGCACAAGTCCAACAATCTCAGTGCCGGTAACCCGCATACCACGGGCGGCAGCCGAACGTACAACTTCTTCAAAAGCAATGTGCAACGGCGTGGCGTTAATGTCTGTTATGTTCATCGACACTTGGGCAATTCCATACTCTTTGATGAACCATCCAATAGCTTTTGTTCCCTTGAGAGTGCCTGGGCGCATCACGGGGTTGCCGTTCGCATCACGTACTATTTCCCCTGTAATCGGATTACCCTTGCGCTCATACCTGCCTTTTTCTCTTACATCGAACGCTACGGCATTGGCTCTGCGAGTAGACGTTGTGTTGAGATTGAAATTAACGGCAATGAGGAAATCCCGTGCGCCAACCACAGTACACCCAGTACGTGCAATGCTTTCGTCGTATGGACGCGCACCAAAATCCGGCATTTCTGCTTCGTCGGTCAACCTTTCAGCAACAGCCTCATATTCTCCCTTGCGGCATACAGCAAGGTTGCGGCGTTCTGGCCTTAAAGCTGCAGCCTCATAACAATAGCATGGTATTTTCAGCTCTTCTGCTATGCGACGGGCCAGACAACGAGCCATTTCAGCACACTCCTCAAGCGTCACTCCGCTTACTGGAACAAGCGGCAAAACATCTGTTGCCCCAATACGTGGATGCGCCCCATGATGCTGGCGCATGTCTATTAGTTCGGCAGCTTTGCGAGCCGAACGAAATGCAGCCTCTACTACAGCATCGGGGGTACCTGCAAAAGTGACAACAGTGCGATTCGTTGCCTCACCAGGGTCAACGTCAAGCAGTTTCACACCGTCAATTGCCTCTATCTCGTCTGTTATCTGCTTTATCACAGCCATATTGCGTCCCTCACTGAAATTAGGGACGCATTCGATAATTCGTCTGTCATTAGCCATAACAAGCCTATTGTCATTTAAATTCATTCCTCATATTCAGTCGTATCTTCAATGTGGGCTTCACGCAAGGCCTCGCGGCGTTCAACACACGTGCCACAACGTCCGCAATGACGTTCGCCACCCTTATAACATGACCATGTCTCAGCATAATCAATACCCAAGGCCTTACCTCTACGGGCTATATCTGCTTTGCTCAAATTAGTATAAGGGCCTTCCACACGCACACCATCATATGTACCAGCCACGGCGGCTGAGTCCATCGCACAAATGAATTCGGGACGACAGTCTGGATAAATTGCATGGTCTCCACCATGATTGGCCAAAAGTACACGTTTCAAGCCGTTACTCTCGGCAAGCCCCACTGCCACAGCAAGCATGATTCCATTGCGGAACGGCACAACAGTTGATTTCATGTTCGCTTCGGCATAATGTCCATTTGGAATCGGTTCACCCCCATCAAGCAGTGAACTTTTAAAGTAAGTTTGCATAAATCCAAGGTCTATGACTACGTGGGGAACGCCTAGCCTACTACAATGCATCGCAGCCAACGGCAATTCACGCGAATTGTGCTTGCTACCGTAGTTGAAGGATACGGCCATGGCAATTCTGTCCTTCATGTCATAAAGTAGCGTTACACTGTCCATCCCGCCACTTACAACTATAAGCGCATCCTTTTCGGTCATCGTGCTGCAACCATCTCTATCTCCACCAAAGCACCCTTGGGCAATGCCCTTACGGCAAAAGCCGACCGCGCAGGATACGGCTCAGAGAAGTACTCCGCATAAACTTCGTTCATTGAGCCAAAATCAGTAATGTCAGCCAATAGCACGGTTGTCTTTACTACGTTCGCAAGACTAAGCCCCGCAGAGCAAAGTATTGCCTTGGCATTTTCTATTGACTGGCGCGTCTGTTCTTTTATGCCTCCTTCTGGGAATGCTCCCGTCTTGGGGTTTATGGGTAATTGCCCCGACGTATACACTAATCCATTTGCCTCTATTGCCTGACTGTACGGGCCGATGGCCGCAGGCGCATCATTTGTACTCAATACTTTCATAAAGCTAAAATTAAGTTTGCCATTTACTCGTTTTCTTATTGAATGGCATACGCAGGTAAATGCTATCTCCACAAAACCATAGTAATGCCCATTACACCTACAAAGGTAATGATTATTCAGCGATTTTGCAAGAAACATGACATTATTTTTTATGAATATCCGCAAACAGCCCATACGGCCCATGCCCGTCTATTGACACGTTCTGCCTTTAACATTTTTGTATTAAAGACATCCATGAAGGCCACCTTTGCCAAACATCTGATTTTCATTAAGTTGCAAATCGTGCCACATTGCTTTCTGATATGAGCCGTTTTGGCGGATGAAGCAGGGCATATCGCAGCGCGAAACAGGCGGTTTCATGGTGTGATATGCGCATACGGCAATCCAGGAAAATAGCGGCTGTCTTTAGCTGCGCATTGGAATGTATGTGAAGGTTGCGGACATACATATTATTTTTCAATCAAATAGATGTCTGCCTAACTCAATATCTTGAACATAATAAATCCCTGTCACAGACTCTACTGCAGCAGGGATTTAGTACAAACGCCCAATTTCCAATTTTATTTCACGAATGGCTTCAACCCCTTTACAGCCTCAGCAGGGGTTATCCTGCGGCCACCGTTATCAAGGTCAATGAGAACATAGCGATCATTACCCATACCCAATTCCTTCATATATGAAAGCTGGCGAAGGCCGTGACGACTTTCTATGCGCTCCACTAAATCATGGTGTTCGGACTCGGTCATAGCATAAACTAGGTCTATGCAAGCCTGGTCAACGGCCAATATATCTGTTGATGAAAGTATACCTACATTTGGCGTGACAACAGGTGCAGCAGCCTTACCCTCACAGTCACACGATACAGACATGTTGCGCATCACATTCACATAAGCAATATGTTTGCCAAAGTAATCTACAACAGCTTTTGTTGACTCAGTCATGCGCTCCATAAATTCCTCCTTGGCTATATCCCACTGGTTGTTTTGATTGGGAGTTGTGTGAATCCAAGCCTTGCCTATGCGTCCATCTGCACAGCCTATACCTATATTTTTGTCACTGCCGCCAAAACCACCTTGCGTATGCCCCTTGAAGTGAGTGAGAACAACGAGCGAGTTGTAAGTCGGCAAGTGACTTCCAACGGACATACAGTCGAACCACTTGCCGCCAAAGACTGGTAAAGTAACAGTATCTTCCTCGTCAATTATGTCCACAGGGCAAAATGTCCAACCATTCTCTTCCAATGTGCGCCGATGTTGCTCGGTGGTATAGCGGTCGCCTGCATAATATGTATTGGTCTCAACTATGCTTGCTCCCGGCAACTCTTTCTCAATGAGAGCCTTCACCCATGCAGCGGGAATTATATTGGGGCCGTTCTGTTCACCCGTATGCAGCTTTACACCAACTCGCCCCTCAATATCCGCACATACTTTTTGGTAAGCACTAATAAGCCCGTCTGGCGACAGATTACGTGTAAAATACACTATTGACTCATTACCTTTGCGCTGTTCATAAGGCACGTATTTGTTGCCATCAACACCTGGAACTGGTGCAGAGTTTTCATCTTGCGCATTGATTGAAAGAAATGGCAGCGTTACCATAAAGGCCAGCAGCCCTACTGTAGTGATTGTCTTAATATCCATATTGAGATTTCTCTGATATTTTCGATGCAAATTTACAATATTTCATTCTTTACGCTGTATATATACCGCAGGTATTATTACCTCAATTACAGATTGTAAATAGTTTCACACAATAATATCTGCAACAAACTCTGATTTAGTATTACAGCCCGTACTTTTTAGTATGATAAAAAAGGAAAAAATCTCCTCACTTGAAAATCTGCCATTTTCCGTTGCCTTCGTTTTTACAAAAAGCGTAGTAATGATGATGAGAAATTGTAAAGAGGTAACCAAATGGCATTTAATTCCACATAAGGTGATGCACCATAAATTTGTTAAAAAAAATCAAACTAGCCAAATATTTCAGGCCATTCCTTTCTCAAACTTGCTTAGTAATCAATCAGGCCCACCAATAAGAGCTGATGTCCTAACACGGCTCAGCGTCTCCGGAGTCATTTGCAAATAACTTGCAATATAAACTAAAGGAGCCCTTAAAACTAATTGAGGTTGGAGCTTCACCAATTTTGCATATCTATTTTGAGCAGATTCAAAACGCAGTAAATCTGCATGAATCTGACTTTGAATCAAGGACTCTTCCAATATCTTTCTATAAAGAATTTGTATGTTAAGACTTTTCATCGCAACTTTTTCTAATTGTTGCCTTGGTATTGCATATATTATAGAAGGCTCCAACGTCATTATGTTCAGATGTGTCGGTTTTTCTTTGAAAAGACTTTCAATGCACATAACGATGCTGTTTTCTACAGCCATATGCTCAGTAAGTTCCTTGTTGTTCTTATAATAATACTGGCGAACAAGTCCTTTTACAATCCAATACATATGGGTACAAATTTCACCCTCACGTATGATTTTTTCGCCTTTGGGGAACTTCATTGGAACCAATATGTTCTCCAAAAGATCTAATTCATCGTGAGTCATCGTACTGTAACGTCTTGCAAGCTCACGGGCAACATCCCGAGACGTTATACCAACATTTCCCATAATATAAACTCCTTTCAATATTTATTTCAATCTAATTTTAGCACAGCAAGAAATGCTTTTTGAGGCACTTCCACGTTGCCAATCTGTTTCATGCGCTTTTTGCCTCTTTTTTGCTTTTCCAAGAGTTTACGTTTTCTGCTAACGTCGCCACCATAACACTTGGCAGTAACATCCTTGCGCACGCACTTCACTGTCTCACGAGCCACAATTTTTGCGCCAATGGCAGCCTGTATGGCAATGTCAAACTGCTGTCGCGGAATCAATTCTTTGAGTTTCTCACACATTCGCCTACCAAAAGCAACAGCGTTATCTTGATGTGTCAAAGTAGACAGAGCATCAACAGGCTCACCGTTCAACAATATATCAAGTTTGGCCAATTTCGACGGCCGAAAACAATCTACATGATAATCAAACGAGGCATATCCCTTTGAAATGCTTTTCAATTTGTCATAGAAATCTATCACGATTTCGCCAAGCGGAAGCATGAAATGCAACTCAACCCTATTGCCACTAACATATTGCTGGTCAATTAACTCTCCACGCTTATCTAGGCATAGTTTCATTATAGGGCCTATGTAGTCAGATGCTGTGATAATAGATGCTCGTATATATGGCTCTTCTATGTGATCTATCATTGTCTGATCCGGAAGTCCTGATGGATTGTGTACTTCCCTGATACCACCTTGTTTGTCATAGCACTTATATGACACATTTGGCACGGTTGTTATCACATCCATGTTGAATTCACGATCCAGACGTTCTTGTATGATTTCCATATGAAGCAAACCAAGGAATCCGCACCTAAATCCAAAACCAAGTGCAACAGAAGATTCGGGTGAAAATGTCAAAGAAGCATCATTTAACTGCAATTTCTCCAAAGAGGCCCTTAGATTCTCATATTCCGCAGGATCTATTGGATATACACCTGCAAAGACCATTGGCTTTACTTCCTGAAAACCATCTATGGCCTTGTCACAAGGACGAGCTATATGGGTAATAGTATCACCAACTTTCACTTCCTTGCTATCCTTGATTCCGCTGATTATATAGCCAACATCGCCAGTTCCAAGTTGCTTTCTTGGAACCATGTCCATCTTTAGCACTCCGATCTCATCAGCATCATACTCCATGCCTGTATTGAAGAACTTCACTTTGTCTCCTTGCCGGATTACACCATTTTCAATCTTGAAATATGCTATGATACCACGGAAAGAATTGAAAACAGAATCAAAAATCAACGCCTGCAGTGGTGCTTTCTCATCGCCCCCCGGGCAAGGGATGCGCTCAACGACAGCATCCAATATCTGAGGCACACCTTCACCTGTCTTACCACTGGCACGGATAATGTCAGTGCGGGCACAGCCAATAAGATCGACAATCTCGTCTTCAACTTCGTCAGGCATCGCACTTGGCATATCAATCTTGTTTATAACCGGAATTATTTCCAGGTTGTGATCTATTGCCATATACAAATTTGATATAGTCTGAGCCTGTACGCCTTGTGTCGCATCAACGACGAGTAACGCCCCCTCACAAGCCGCGATGCTTCTGGAAACTTCATAAGAGAAATCCACGTGCCCGGGAGTATCTATAAGATTAAGAATATATTTTTCTCCTTTATATACATATTCCATCTGTATGGCATGGCTCTTGATCGTTATTCCTCGCTCACGCTCTAAATCCATATCATCGAGCATCTGCCCTCCTGTAACTTGTATAGTTTTAGTATACTCAAGCATCCTGTCTGCAAGAGTAGATTTACCGTGATCAATGTGAGCTATTATACAAAAGTTGCGTATATGATCCATTTTACGATGATTCAATGTTTTAAAGCACAAAGATAGCACAAAGCAACCAATATTCAAAATAAAATATAATATATTTTATCATACCAGACAAAACACAATAATATTTTTCAGCAAAATATACCTAATGCAATGTTTGTATTTGGCAGTTTTTAAGTAACTTTGCAGCAGAATTCATACAAAGCACAAATGAATAATACAATACTACTGCTTTTGTGTTCAAGCATTTTTTTTGCGTGCCAGGAAAGTCTTGAAGAAAGATGCGCACGTGAAGCAAAAGAATACACGGAAAAGAAATGCCCCGCCCCTATCGGAACCAATATGGTTATCGACAGCATGACATTTGACAGGTCTACGCACACCTTGCACTATTTTTACACACTGAATTGCGATACAGCCAGTCAGGCAAACATAAACAGACAATATGCCTACAACATGTTGCTCGAGCAAATCAAGAATGCCACATCAATCAAGGAATATAAGGCTGCTGGGTTCAACTTTGCGTATACATATTATTCCTCAAATGACAAAAACAAGAAACTGCTTGAACTAAAGTTTTCAAAAAAAGACTATGAATAGCCAGACAGGCCTGTTGCATTTGGGGGCAAACAATATTGCGCGATAAATAAAAACAAAGAAAAGAAGTAAATACATAATTGCTCAATGCCATTACGTATTTACTTCTTTCCTTTTTATCATCAATTGATTAAGTTTTACTCAGCTTCTGGTTTCATATTTGTATAAACATTCTGCACGTCATCATCGTCTTCAAGCAAGTCAACCATTTTATTGATTGTTTCACGCTGCTCTGGTGTGACATCCTTCAAGTCGTTGGGTATGCGTGTGAACTCTGCTCCTGTAACCTCCATGCCCATGCTTTCAAGATGTTTCTGTATATCACTAAAGCTTGTCGGCTCGCCGTAGATTGTTATTTCACCGCTTTCCTCATCCTCGTCATATTCATCGTCAACACCAAAATCAATAAACTCCAGTATCAGCTCATCCATGTCAAGACCATCCTTCTTCTTGAATGTGAACACACATTTCTGGTCAAAAAGGAATGACAAAGAGCCTTGAGTACCGAGATTCCCACTGAATTTATTGAATACAGCACGTACATTTGCCACTGTTCGTGTAGTATTATCAGTAGCGGCATCAACAAATATGGCTATTCCGTGAGGACCATATCCTTCGTAGGTTACTTCCTTGAAGTCTTTCTGGTCTTTGCCCAAAGCGTTCTTTATGGCACGCTCTATGTTTGCATTGGGCATATTCTCACGCTTTGCAGTCTGTATGATTGCACGCAAGTGAGGATTGTTCTCCGGCTCCGGGCCGCCAGCCTTTACTGCTATTGCTATCTGTTTTCCAATCTTTGTAAATGTGCGAGCCATATGCCCCCACCTTTTTAACTTTGTCGCCTTGCGATATTCAAATGCTCTTCCCATTGGAGTTTTTATTAACGGAGCTGTGCCCCAAGTTTATTTTTTAAGTTTGTTATCAGTTTAGTCATTATAGCATCTATCTGCTTGTCATTGAGAGTTTTTGTATCGTCTTGAAGAATAAAATTGACTGCATAGCTTTTCTTTCCTTCCGGTAAGTTTTTACCTTCATATACGTCAAACAATTCCACTTCTTTCAAAAGTTTCTTTTCTGTTTGATGTGCAACTTCCTCTATTGCAGCAAACTCTATGTTTTTGTCAATAAGCAGGGCCAAGTCACGGCTTACGGCAGGATACTTGCTTATTTCCGAATAGAGCACTTGATTCTTGCTTATTGCCTTCATTAACGCGGCCCAATCCAATTCGGCATAGAACACAGGTTTTGCAATATCCATAGTCTTCAGCAACTTGGAATTTACGATACCCATGTCAACAAGTTTTTTCCCGCTTCTGTTTTCTATTGTTGTACCGGCTGAGAATATATCACTATCGCTGTTCTTGCAGACCAAAGTATTGCGCTTAACCCCTATCCGATTTAATATGTTGCGCACATAAGCAGCAAGTTCATAAAAATTACTATCCTCGTCTGTATGCGCCCAGCTACCTTCAACACGTTTTCCTGTAACCCACAAGGCCAAATGATAATTCTCTTTGTAAGCCATTACCGGATTGTCCTGGTTCTTCTTTGCTGGGTCAAAATGATATACATTGCCTAACTCGAAAAACCGCAGGTTGGAACTTTTACGCTTTATATTATGCTCGATACTCTCCAATCCACCAAAAAGTAGCGTCTGGCGCATAACATTAAGGTCTGTGCTAAGTGGATTCATTATTTTCACACAGTTCTCCTGCCTATATGTATCTTGGATGTCGTAATATGCACCTCGGGTCAGTGAATTATTCAGAATCTCTGAAAAGCCGCATCCGACGAGCTGCTCGCCCACTACATTGGCCAGCTTGTGCTTGTTGTCTTCGTCTCCTTTGACCACGAGGCACCCTTTCAGGTGCGAAGGTATCTCCACATTATTATATCCATATATGCGAAGCACATCTTCTACTACGTCACAAGGCCGCTGAACGTCTACACGATACGCAGGTACTTCCAACTCCAATCCTTTGTCTGACTCAGCCAACACTTTCATGTCAAGACTTTCACAGATGTTTTTTATCGTTTCACTTGGTATGTCCTTGCCTATCAACCCTGTTACATAGTTATATTCAAGATTTACATTGAAGCCTGTTATTGGTTCAGGATACACATCACATATTTCCATTGAGACACACCCACCAGCAAGTTCTTTGCACAATATGGCCGCCTGCTTCAAGGCGTAAATCACACCATCTGGGTCGATGCCTCTTTCAAAGCGGAAGGATGAATCGGTGCTCAGCCCATGCCTGCGAGCGCTTTTCCTTATCCATGTCGGATGGAAATATGCACTTTCAAGCACAACATTTTTTGTGGTTTCATATGTGCCGCTGCCCTTTCCTCCAAAAACACCGGCAATACACATTGGCTCCTCGGCATTGCATATACTCAGGTCGTGGGTTCCAAGTTGATGCTCCACTCCATCAAGTGTGACAAACTTAGTACCTTCTGGCTGTGTCCGTACTACAATTTTATGACCAGTCACCATGTCTGCATCAAAACAGTGCATGGGTTGGCCATAAGCCATCATTATGTAGTTGGTTATGTCAACAATATTGTTTATCGGTCTAAGCCCGATTACACGCAACTTGCTTTGTAGCCATTCAGGACTTTCTTTAACTTCGCAATTTGTTATACTCAGACAAGCATAGCGCTTGCAAGCATCATCGTTGACAATTTCCACTTCAATTGGCAAATCGTGGTTGTCAACTGCAAACTTAGAGCAATCAGGCCTATGCAAACAAGTTTCAAAGCCATTACACTTGAGCCAGGCATATAAATCACGGGCAACGCCCCAATGAGACAACGCATCGGCCCGGTTGGCTGTTATGTCAATTTCAATGAGCCAATCGCTTTCCAGATTGTAATACTCGGCTGCTGGCTGACCTACGGGAACGTCGTCTGGAAGTACTATGATGCCATCGTGACTGCTGCCAACACCTATTTCATCTTCTGCGCATATCATTCCGCAGCTCTCAATGCCACGCAATTTCGATTTCTTTATCACAAACTCCTTGTCACCATCATATAACACACAGCCAAGATCGGCAACAATCACTTTTTGTCCTGCTGCTACATTAGGAGCGCCACATACTATCTGAGACGGCACTTCGCGCCCCAGATCAACTGTCGTTACATGAAGATGGTCTGAATTAGGGTGTGCCTCACACGTCAGCACCTTGCCAACGTAAAGTCCTTTCAATCCCCCCTTGATGCTTTGCACCTCCTCAAGCGAATCAACTTCAAGCCCTATGGAAGTCAATGCGTCGCAAACTTGTTGCGGGGAAAGGTCAAAGTCTACGTACTCCTTAAGCCATTTGTATGAAATATTCATTATATGTATTCTTTATTTTAACCGAATTTTGCCGCAAAAATACTAAAAATCCCCCATGTATGCAAATTTTTGGAAGTCAGTTTCCCCCAGTCAAGCTCTACATAGAGCATTTAGTCAATCATGCCCAATTATCAGCCATGTATTCTGCACACTTTTCTGCACATCGCTCACCATCTATTGCAGCCGAGACGATACCACCAGCATAACCGGCACCTTCGCCACATGGGAACAACCCACGTACCCGAATGTGCATAAGTGTATCAGGTTCACGTACGATACGTACCGGCGATGAGGTTCTGGTCTCAACGGCAATCATCACTGCCTCGTTGGTGAGAAAGCCATGGCTTATGCGCCCGAACGATTTGAAGCCTTCACGCAACCGCGCAGAGACACCTGGTGGCAGCCAAAAATGCAAGGGCGAGGATATCAACCCAGGGGAATATGAACTACGGGGAAGGTCATAACTCAGCCTTCCGTTTACGAAGTCAGCCATACGCTGTGCCGGGGCTGTCTGCCTCATGTTTCCTTGTATCCAGCAGTCATGCTCAAGCTGTTCCTGCCAGTGCATCATCTTTAGCGGCCCATTGCCCACAACATCCTCAGGGCGTATCTCAACCACCATGCCACTGTTCGACCAATGCCCGTTCCGGTTGCTCGGACTCATGCCATTTACAACAATTTGCCCGTTTGCTGTCGCTGCTGGTATGACAAAGCCTCCGGGGCACATACAGAAAGAATAGACGCCACGCCCATCAACCTGTGTTACAAACGAATATTCTGCGGCAGGCAGATACTTGCCACGCCCATTGGGGTTATGATATTGTATCTTATCTATCAACTCAGCTGGATGCTCTAGCCTCACACCAACAGCAATCCCCTTAGCTTCCATCTCAATTTTAGCTTCATCAAGATATGTATAAACATCTCTGGCAGAGTGGCCCGTGGCAAGAATAACAGGACCAGACAGAATTAAGCCACTTCCATTGCGAAGGTCTGTGGCCTCTATGCCTTCCACTACACCTTCATTGGAAATAAGCAACTTGTCCATGCGCGTTTGATGACGTACCTCGCCACCAGATTTTATGATTGTTTCACGCATCTGCTCTATTACCATAGGCAACTTATCTGTTCCAATGTGAGGATGTGCATCGGCCATAATTGCAGCTGGTGCACCGTGCTGGCAAAACACACCTAGTATCTTGTCAACGTTGCCGCGTTTCTTGCTGCGCGTATAAAGCTTGCCGTCAGAGTAAGCCCCTGCCCCACCCTCGCCGAAGCAATAGTTGCTGTCTGCATCGACCTTCTGCAAGCGCGAAATATTGGCCAGGTCTTTCTTGCGGGATCTTACGTCTTTACCACGTTCAATGACTAACGGGCGCAAGCCAAGCTCTATCAGGCGCAAGGCTGCAAACAAACCGCCAGGACCCTCCCCGACGACCAACACTTGTCGGCCTTCTGACACATCGCGATATTCTACCGGCACAAAAGGGAGGTCTGAGGGCTGCTCATTGATGTATACACGCACCTTTAGATTGACATAAATCATACGCTGACGGGCATCGATGCTCTTGCGCAGCACTCTTATGGCCGTAATTGTGCGCACATCAAAACCGTATTCCTTTGACAAAAAAGCGCATATGCCATCCTCACTTGCAGCAACATGTGGCTGCACACGTATCTGATATTCGTTTACCATATTCTTTTGTTCGGATATACCAATGGCCATTTAGTGTATTCCTTGACTTGCAATAATGCATGACGCCAAGACCACTCACGTTATTATTTAGGACGTGCCACATCATTCGTACACACAGGCCGTCATTATGAGTTGCAAAATTAAAAAAATATCCCTAAATTGCAAAACCTACAACAAACAATCGGCAATGTTCACTGCGAAATGTATGCAATTTCAAAACTGACGCATACTAATGGAGGAAGAGATTTGACACCCCAATGACAACGTAAACATTATTTATCATCATCAAGGCAATTTGACCATGATTGGTAATTAACTGATATCCAAATGGTTGTGAATATCTTACTTGTCACTATACAACAAGCCGCCTTTTGCCCTGCAAGATGGCACGTTTAGCATAACGAAATAGCACATCTTAAAAGCCAAAGCATAACTTATCATTGTGCCATCTGCAATTTGTAATAGAAAAAGCAAATAAACAAGCCCTGAAGGAATGGCTTGGCAAACATCCAACCATTACCACCAGGGCAACAAAGCGACCGAAGGACTAAACCGTAAACTACAATTTCGCCATAGCTTAAAAACTACGTAGCCACGCTTTCAAATCCAGCAGCATTTCAATATGATATGGGAAACTTTGTTTAATGCCCCAGCCATGGCCCCCTGTTGGATACACATGAAGCGTGGCCGGAACATCATGCCGATAACACGCCAGGTAATAATTAACGCCATTGGCAGGTAGCACAGTATGGTCATCATCGCTTAATGCTATGAATGCACGCGGGGTAACACGGGTTACCTGCCGGTCTGTACTATACTCATGCTCCAATTTTTTACGTGCATCCTTGCCCAACAGATTATCATGTGAGCCCCGATGAGTAAAACCGGGATTCATGGTAATGACAGGGTAGAACAACACTTGAAAGTTAGGAGCGGCATCTCCCTTTCCTTTCGTGGCAATAACAGAAGCCAGATGCCCACCAGCCGACGACCCCATGATGCCAACCTGCCCCGAGTCAATGTGCCATTCCTTAGAATTGCGCCTTACTAAGCGCATAGCTTCCATGGCATCCCCTATCGGTATATCACGGTCGCCATGAGGCATACGATACTTTAGCACAATTGTCGCAATGCCCTGCCCTGTGAAAAATTCAGCCCATCCATTGCCCTCATGATCAATGGCAAGGCCTGAATAGCCTCCGCCGGGGCAGATTACGATAGCACGCCCTGTGACGTGCCTAACCTCAGGCAAATAAACGAAGACGCGCGCCGTGTCATGTGGGTCTACACTCCTGGTTGGCGCACCGTTTGGCCACAAATCAACAACAATTGGCTTTATGCCACCAATTGATGCCATAGGTAACAATAACAAGGCAAAGACTGCCAATGCCCGGAATTGATGTCTCATAACATTAAAATGAAAATGGTAAGTGATTGCAAAGTTAATTCATTTAATGGAGACCACAAAAACAATGCACTCTTTTTTGTCATGCTGAAATACTACGACCGCTGTTCACACAACAAAAAATGGCATATATCACCCCACACTTTACAGAAAACCTCACATAAGAATCAAAATGCGCACTTTTTGTTTCATTTTGTCAGCAAAAAATTGCCGGTAACGATAATTATTGCTAAATTTGCACGGATATATATAAATTACGAAAAAACACCCCATTAGCAACAAGGGGAACAACCATAAACCAACAGCAAGAAAATGAAAGTAATGAAATTCGGCGGAACTTCAGTGGGTTCCAAAGAAAGCATAATAAGCCTTAAGCGGATAGTGGAGGCTGAAAACGACAACGTAATAGTAGTTGTCAGTGCCCTTGGCGGTATAACAGACAAGTTGATTGCCACTTCAAAATTAGCCCTCAACGGCGACAAAAGTTACATTAAGGAAATTGAATTAATGGCGGAACGCCATCACACGATGGTTGACGATGTCATTATAGATCCACAGAAACACGACAGGCTCATAACAGCCATCGACAACTTAATAGACCAGTTACGCTCAATATATTACGGTGTTTACCTTATCCGCGACTTAAGTGAAAAAACAAAGGCAGCCATAGTAAGCTATGGCGAAAGGCTAAGTTCGCAAATTGTTGCCGCACTTGTTGATGATGCCAAGTGGTATGACTCGCGTAAATTCATCAAGACTACACAGAAACACGGCAAACACATACTTGACAGTGAGCTTACACAAAGACTTGTACGCGAGACTTTTGCCGAAATACCACACATAGCCCTCGTGCCAGGATTCATAAGTTCCGACGTGCATTCTGGCGAGACGACAAACCTGGGTCGTGGAGGTAGCGACTACACCGCTGCCATAATAGCAGCGGCACTCAACGCCGAAGTGCTTGAAATATGGACCGATGTTGACGGCTTCATGACCGCCGATCCGAAAGTAATAAGGACAGCATACACCATAAATGAGCTAAGCTACATAGAAGCAATGGAGCTTTGCAACTTTGGAGCTAAGGTGATTTACCCGCCAACAATATACCCTGTATGTGTGAAAAACATACCAATAAGGGTGAAAAACACTTTCAACCCCGATGCGCAAGGTACGGTAATAAAAAGTTCCGTAGACAATGACAGGAAGCCGATTAAAGGTATATCAAGCATCAAAGGCACGACTCTAATCACAGTCACAGGTCTGTCGATGGTCGGGGTAATAGGTGTAAACCGCCGCATATTCACTGCCTTGGCAGACAACGGCATATCTGTGTTCATGGTATCACAGGCCTCATCTGAGAACTCAACGTCAATCGGTGTACGCGACGAGGATGCCAACGAGGCTGTCAGCGTGCTCAACCAAGAGTTTGCAAAAGAAATCCAGACAGGGGCCATGTTCCCCATGCACGCAGAAAGCGGCTTGGCAACAATAGCAATTGTTGGAGAGAACATGAAGCACACGCCCGGCATTGCAGGTAAGTTGTTTGGCACATTGGGGCGCAGTGGCATCAGCGTGATTGCCTGTGCTCAAGGGGCCTCGGAGACAAACATATCGTTCGTTGTCGACTCAAGACTGTTACGCAAGGCACTCAACGTCATCCACGATTCTTTCTTCCTCAGTGAATACAACGTTCTGAATCTGTTTATATGTGGAATAGGTACCGTAGGCGGCAATTTAATTGAACAGATTAGGTCACAATATGAGGAACTAAAGCGCACTCGTAGACTAAAGTTGAACGTTGTCGGCATATCCAACAGTTCGAAAGCCATATTCTCACGTGACGGAATCGACCTTGCAAACTATCATGAACTGCTGGAAAAAGCAGACCCAAGCAATACGGAGCATCTGCGTAACGAGATTATTGGGATGAATATTTTCAACAGCGTGTTTGTAGACTGTACTGCAAGTGGAGAGGTCGCCGAATTGTACCAGACTCTGCTTGAGCACAATATATCTGTCGTGGCAGCCAACAAAGTGGCCGCATCAAGCGATTACGACAGCTACATAAAACTTAAGGAAACAGCCTTGCGACGCGGGGTGAAATTTCTTTTCGAGACAAACGTAGGAGCAGGCCTGCCTATCATTGGCACCATTAACGACCTACGTTCCTCTGGCGATAAAATCCTGAAAATTGAAGCCGTGCTTAGCGGAACGCTCAACTTTATATTCAATGAAATATCTGAATGTGTGCCATTCTCAGAAACAGTAAAAAGGGCAAAGGAGCAAGGTTACAGCGAACCAGACCCGCGTATTGATTTAAGTGGCAAGGACGTGGTTAGAAAGCTGGTTATCCTGGCTCGTGAGGCTGGTTACAAGGTGGAGCAGGAAGACGTGGAGAAACACTTGTTCGTGCCTGATGAGTTTTTCAAAGGCAGCATAGATGAATTTTGGGAAAACCTTCCTTCATTAGACGCAGAGTTTGAGCTAAGGCGCAAAGCTCTTGAGGCTGAAAATAAACGGTGGCGGTTTGTGGCAAAGATGGACCACGGATACACCTGCGTATCTTTGGAAGCTGTAGACAGGAACCATCCGTTTTACAATCTAGAGGGTTCAAATAACATCATAATGCTCACCACAGAACGCTACAAGGAGTATCCAATGCTCATCCAAGGGTATGGAGCGGGTGCAGGAGTCACGGCGGCAGGAGTTTTTGCAAACATCATGTCTATTGCCAACATATAATAGACTAATTTACCAATCATAACTAAACCGCACCGAAATGAAACACATAATCATCTTAGGCGACGGAATGGCAGATCATCCCATCGAACAACTCGGTGGGCTCACGCCACTGCAATTTGCCAACACTCCTTACATGGACCTGCTCGCCCAAAAAGGAAAGACGGGGCGACTTATTACCATTCCAAACGGATTCCAACCAGGAAGCGAAGTGGCTAACACTGCTATACTAGGCTATGACTTAAACAAAGTCTACGAAGGACGCGGGCCTCTCGAAGCCGCAAGCATAGGATACGAGATGCTGCCAGAAGACATGGCTATGAGATGCAACATCGTCACGCTGGAGAATGGAGTTATAAAAAACCACCATGGAGGCCACCTTACAACTGAAGAAAGCGATGTATTGATAAAATTCCTCAACGAGCGGCTTGGAAATGATCGCATCAAGTTCATTACAGGCACACAATATCGTCATCTGCTTATTATCAAAGGTGGAAACAAACACATTGAATGCGCACCGCCTCACGACCATCCAAACGAGCAATGGCGTGAGCTGATGATAAAAGCCGCATCCCCAACCGGGGCAGACACAGAAATGTCACACAACGGCTGTCACATGACGGCCCAAGAAACAGCAGGACTGCTAAATGGATTAATATTAAAATCACAGGAACTATTAGGAAAACACCCATTTAACAGTAACAGGAATACAAAAGCAAACTCTATTTGGCCATGGAGCCCCGGATACAGGCCTTCAATGAAGAAGCTAAGCGAGATGTTCCCGGGAATAAGAAGTGGTGCCGTCATATCGGCCGTCGACTTGATAAGGGGCATTGGGTATTATGCCGGGCTGCATAACATATATGTGCAAGGAGCGACTGGATTGGCAAACACTAACTACGAGGGGAAAGCTAAAGCCGCAATCGAGGCCTTAAAAAAATATGATTTCGTGTTTCTGCATCTTGAAGCCAGCGATGAGGCAGGCCACGACGGAGATCTCAATCTTAAATTAAAGACAATAGAAAATCTTGACCACCGGATTGTCGAGCCTATTTACAAAGAGCTTATGACATGGGATGAACCTGTTTGCATGGCCATTATGCCAGACCATCCGACACCCGTGGAAATACGTACACACGTCAACGAACCAGTACCATTCATAATTTACCACAGAGGAATAGCGCCTGATTCTGTACAGACTTACGATGAAACAAGCTGTGTATATGGAGAATACGGAATGCTGAGACTGGAAGAGTTCATGACTGAATTTATGAAAATTGACTGAAATGCACAATCACTTCAATCAAAATGATTGCCATAGTATTAATTTAGAGAACGAGGAAAACAAAGTATGAAATATTACAGCACGAACAAGAAAGCACCATTGGCAACACTTGCCGAGGCCGTAGTAAATGGCCTCGCCCCAGACAAGGGGCTATATATGCCTGAAAGAATAAAGCGCCTGCCAAATAGTTTTTATAAAGAAATAGACAAGCTTTGCTTTACAGACATAGCATATAGCGTGGCAGATGCCTTCTTTGGCGAAGACATCGACAAAGAAGAACTTGAATATATTGTCCGCGACACATTGTCATTTGACTGCCCTGTAGTAAAAGTGTCAGACCGCATATACAGCCTGGAACTGTTCCATGGCCCAACATTAGCGTTCAAAGATGTCGGCGCACGGTTCATGGCAAGACTTCTGCGTCATTTCAAAAAAACAGGAAAGGGCGAAACCGTGAATGTCCTCGTTGCCACCAGTGGAGATACAGGATCTGCTGTAGCAAACGGATTTCTAGGAGTAGAAGGAATACACGTTTATGTGTTGTACCCCAAAGGAAAGGTAAGCAAAATACAAGAATGCCAATTTACAACTCTAGGAAACAACATCACTGCACTGGAAGTGGATGGCGTTTTCGATGACTGCCAAGCGTTGGTAAAAAGTGCTTTCATGGATCAGGAACTAAACAGGCATATGCTCCTGACTTCGGCAAACTCAATAAATGTGGCCCGCTTCCTGCCACAAGCATTCTATTATTTCAATGCATACGCACGCATGAAAGCCATTGGTATGGCTGACAATCTGGTTATATGCGTTCCAAGCGGGAACTTTGGCAACATAACAGCCGGTTTGTTTGCTAAAGAAATGGGGCTGCCTGTAAAGCGATTCATCGCAGCAAACAATGCAAACGACGTGTTTTTCCAATATTTACAGACAGGCAAATACGAACCTCGCCCAAGCATACAAACAATAGCCAACGCCATGGACGTGGGAGCCCCGAGTAACTTCGCACGTATATACGACCTCTATGGAGGCAATCATGATACAATCTCTAGCATAATAAGCGGAGCTACGTATAGCGATGAGCAAATTAAAGAAGCCATGATTGCCTGTCATAATCAGTATGGTTACATCCTTGACCCACACGGAGCCTGCGGTTACCAAGCACTGAAAGATGGATTAAAAGACAATGAGACAGGAGTATTTCTTGAGACAGCACATCCCGCGAAATTCAAGGAAACTGTAAATTCTACATTGGGAATAGAACTGAATATCCCCAAACGCTTGGCAGACTTCATGAAAGGGGAAAAACAATCAGTAGATATGACAAAGTATTTTGATGACTTCAAGAATTTTTTAATGAATGAATAAATAGCCACTATCTGTAATTTGGATATATCAAGATTTTCAAAAAATTAAATGGATATCCGCAATCTGCCCTACTTGCAAATGCGCAGCTAAAGACAGCCGCTATTACCTCAGGAACCCCGCATGGCCTATCGCACAATGAAGCCGCACGTTTCGCGCTGCGATATGGCCTGCTTCATCCGCCAAAACGGCTTATTTCAGAAGGGAGAACGGCACTTTCTGCAACTTGTTGAAAGTCTGACAATTAGCAATAACGGCCTTTATAGGTGTATTCAACATAAAAAAGTTAAAGCCAGTACGTGTTTATAGACCGACTTAGCGCGTATGTGTTGTTTGATGATATTCCTTAAAATAAAAAAGGAGGAAGTTATTATGTGTAACTTCCTCCTTTTTGATGTTGTCAGTTGTTAACAGAACCTCCAACAATGTCAAGCAATTCATTTGTAATAGCTTGCTGCCTGCTTTTGTTGTATTGCAAATTCAATTCACGAAGAAGTTCATCAGCATTGTCTGTTGCAGTCTGCATCGCAACCATACGTGCTGCATGCTCACTCGCATTGCTATCCAATAAGGCAGTATAAAGCATCAAGTGGGCAAACTTTGGAATCAATAACTCCAACACGGTGTCCATGTCTGGCTCAACAATGAAATTGTCATTGAGAGGCTTTGCCTCTTCTGCAGAGTGAGCGGACGAAGCCTTGCCTTTTTTCTTTAGATACTCTTGAGCTTCGCGTGTAGCCACATTTGAAGTCAAGTCTCGCTCATGGTCACGATTCAACTCAGACGTCAAATCAATAGGCAAATACGTCTTTCTGGTAAGTATTTGCGAACCAGCACTTTTGAAATGATGGTATATCAATTCCACTTTGTCTATATCTCCATCCACAAAGCGCTTGCCTAACTCCTTAGAAAGAGCTATGCAATCTTTCACATTCGGTTTATCTGCCAAACAGGAGAACTCACCTTCAGTTCTTAGCCCCAACTTAGATGCTTTTTCGGCTACTTTGCGACCAATTGGATAAACTACAACATTGCCATCGCCCAGATGCTTATATTCATCCACAACCTGTTGCATCAACTTGATGACATTGGCATTAAAACCTCCACACAGACTGCTATTAGACGAATAAACAACAAGAGCTACCCGCTTTACCTTTCGCTCAACACTGAACACACTCGATGCATCAACCTCCGAAGCGAGAAATGTTTTAAGTATATGTTCCAGAAGTGTCTCATAAGGCAACATATTCTCTATCATCACTTGAGCATGATGTAACTTCGATGATGCCACCATCTTCATGGCGCTAGTAATCTTGCGCGTACTATTGACTGAGGCAATACGGGTCTTAATCTCTTTCAGCGAAGGCATAGGCTACTGATTTTTATACTGTCCAGCAATGTCGGCCATAACAGACTCAATGACAGCCGTCATGCCGTCATCAATCTTTCCGGCTCCCAATGCTGCAATAACTTCGGGATTGGTAGAACGTAACTTATCAAGGAAAGCATCTTGACATTCCCTAACCTTCTCCACGGGTACATCATGCATGAGCCCGTGTGTGCCACAATAAAGAATTGCGACCTGCTCGCCAACTGGCATTGGACTGTATTGTGGCTGTATGAGCAGCTGATTGTTCTTTCGGCCACGGTCTAGGGTCATGGCTGTAACAGCATCCATGTCGCTTGAGAATTTAGAAAAACTTTCAAGCTCACGATATTGCGCTTGGTCTATCTTCAATGTTCCAGCCACTTTTTTCATACTCTTTATCTGTGCAGATCCACCTACACGCGAAACAGATATTCCCACGTTAATCGCAGGGCGGAAACCTTGGTTAAAGAGGTCTGTCTCAAGATATATCTGCCCGTCGGTAATAGAAATTACATTTGTTGGAATATAAGCTGAAACGTCGCCAGCTTGAGTCTCAATAATAGGCAAAGCTGTTAATGAACCGCCACCACGAACATGACCCTTCATGCATTCTGGCAAATCATTCATTTGCTCTGCCACTTCTTGTTGGTCATTAATACGTGCAGCACGCTCAAGCAAACGACTGTGCAAATAGAACACGTCACCAGGGTATGCCTCACGCCCAGACGGACGGCGTAGAATCAAAGAAACTTCGCGATATGCAACAGCTTGCTTGGATAAATCATCGTAAACTACCAAAGCTGAATAGCCGCGATCACGGAAATATTCACCAATAGCCGCTCCAGCAAACGGTGCATAATACTGCATCGCCGCAGGATCAGCCGCCGTGGCAGATACAACAATTGTGTATGGCAATGCTCCATGCTCCTTTAAATTCTGTACAAGAGCGGCAACTGTGGATGCCTTTTGCCCAATTGCAACATAAATGCAGTAGACCGGTTTGCCTGCCTCATAGAAACTCTTCTGATTAATGATAGTATCAACAGCAATTGCAGTCTTTCCAGTCTGGCGGTCACCAATGATTAGCTCTCGCTGACCACGACCAATAGGAATCATGGAGTCTACAGCTTTCAAACCAGTCTGAAGAGGTTCCTTTACCGGCTGGCGGTAAATAACACCCGGGGCCTTTCTGTCAAGCGGCATTTCAAAAGCATCTGTTAGATCTATGCTTCCTTTGCCGTCGATAGCCTCACCAAGTGGATTTATGACACGACCGAGCATATTATCGTTAACACGAATAGAAGCAATTCGTTTGGTCCGCTTCACTATCATGCCTTCCTTGATACCAGAAGTTGAACCCAAAAGTACACAACCAACATTGTCTTCTTCAAGGTTCATAACTATGCCCATCGTACCATTCTCGAATTCCAAAAGCTCACTGGCCTCAGCGTTGCGCAGTCCATAGATACGGGCCACGCCGTCACTTACTTGCAGCACAGACCCGATTTCATCAAACTGCTCCCCACCACTGACACCTTTAAGCTGTTCAAGCAGTACTTGAGATACTTCGCTTGGTTTTATTTTATCTGACATAATTTATACACTTTACATAATGAAAGAATGGAATGCGGCAATCTGAAACAGAAACCCCCATTAGCGACACTCGCTCAGCCCATCCAGACATTGCAAAACAATCACACTTTAAGCTGTGAAAGGATGTTCTTGAGTTTTGACTTCACACTGGCATCCATACGGTAAGTATCATATTCTAGTATGAACCCACCGATGATGTCATTGTTAATCTCCGTCTCAAACTCCACAGCACCATTAGTCTTGTCCTCCACCATTTGTCGCAGTTTCTGCTCTGCAATTGGAGAAACGGCGACAGCGGTAGTTAGTTTACCACGGATGATATTCTTCTTTTTTCTATAAAGAGTTATATACGAATTTGCCATGAATTGGATTACACTCTCGCGTCCCTCCTTAAGCACAAGCCTAAAAAAAGACCTGGTGAGCTCGCAAGGACTTCCGCCAACTGCAGCAACAAGGATTTTCTCCTTATTGATTTTGGAGAGCATCGGATTGTCTATGGTAAACCTCAACTGGGGCACATCAATGTAGCTTTTAGCCAAAGCCTGCATCTCGCAATACACCTTGTTTTCGATTTTCGCATCACAACTGCCCTTGAGCAGTGCACGCGCATATCTTACCGATATTACTCCTATATCCATAACTTATCGTATTTTGTCCGAAGAAGAAACCTCATCCAGCAATCTATCAATTAAATCCATCTGCTTGTCATTGTCGCCGAGCTCTTTCCGAAGGATTTTCTCGGCCACTTTGACAGACAGCTCAGCCACTTGAGCTCGTATGTCGCTTATGGCAGCCTGTTTTTGGCTTTCTATCTCAGCCTTTGCCTCCGCAATCAGGCGGTTGCCTTCTTCACGAGCCTTGTCCTGGGCCTTTTCCACAATTGCGTCACGGGTTGCGGCAGCCTCTTTCAATATTTGAGCCTGCCGTTCCCTTGCCTCTTGCAGAATGGACTCACTTTCAACTTTGATATTGGCTAATCGCTCGTTGGCCTCATGTGCTTTCTGCAGGCTTTCGTCTATATAAGCCTTGCGGTCGTTGACCATTCTCACCACCACAGGGAATCCCCATTTCCAAAGGATTACCAATACGATGATGAACACAAGCGCCATCCAGAACAACAGACCAAAATCCGGTGTTATCAATGACATAAGCCGTTCTGATTTCTATAACGCTAAAAAACAGTCGCCATACTTATACAAACAGCGCAAGCAAAGCTATGATGACGGCGAAGAAAGCAACGCCCTCAACAAGAGCGGCCGCGATAATCATTGAAGAACGAAGATCGCCCATTTTCTCCGGCTGACGAGCCATGGCGTCCATTGCCTGTCCGCCTATCTTGCCTATACCAATACCTGCACCTATTGCAGCTAAACCTCCGCCTACAGCGGCACCCAACTTTGCAACAGCATCTGCTGCTAATAATAATGATACCATAATCGTAAAATTTAATATTGTTTTTAATTTTGTTTTGATTCCTTTACAGTATGCCCATGAACATGAGCAAGGGATATGAACACAGCACTAAGCATTGTAAACACCAAGGCCTGAATGAAGCACACCAGTACCTCTAGCAACATCATGAATACGCTCATAAGCACACTGACAACCGTCATAGAGGCACCTGCAAGCGCGTTAATGCCAAACATGATGAAGATGATACACGACAGTGACAATGCTATGGCATGTCCTGCCATCATATTGGCGAAAAGTCGAATCATCAATGCCAATGGCTTTGTAAAGATACTGAAAAACTCTATGAACGGCATCAATGGAACAGGAACTTTAAGCCATGTTGGCACTTCAGGCCAAAAGATGTCTTTCCAATACGCCTTGGTTCCTGTAACGTTTGTTATCACAAATGTGCATAGAGCCAGGAAAAACGTACACGTTATATTCCCCGTCAAATTTCCACCACCGGGCGGGAAAGGCACTACACCCATTATATTTGCTATGAAGATGAAGAAAAAGCATGTTAACAAATACGGTGCATACTTATCCGCCTCCTTGCCCAGAGAAGCCTTCACCACTTCATCGTAAATATACATAATGAACATGGTCATCAAGCCGGTGAAACCTTTAGGTGCAGGATCCTCTGGCCGATGTCTTCTGCACCATCGTGCAGGTATAAGCACACATACCAGAAGTAAAATCGCATCGATGAACAAAACAGCTACAGTCTTGGTTATTGAGATGTCGAAAGGACGCACCTCCTTACCATTCACCAATTCGCACACTTTGCCTTCATTAGCCTCACTGCCTGATATATACAACCCATTGGGTCCTCGCCGATTGCCATTGTGGTCAGGTTCCTCTGCAAACCGCGCACTTGAAAACACGTGCCAACCTGTAGAACTTTTTACAATCACCGGCAGGTTCAATACAACAGGATGTCCATTAACAGTGGTTATATGCCACTCATAAGAGTCCTTTATATGTCCAAAGAGTATGCCTTGCAGGTCTATGCTCCCATCAGTATCTGTTCCATGCCCTACGGCCTTGACAGACATGGCGCAAAACACAAACACGACCAAGCATAGCAGTTGTCTGAAATATCTCATACACACAATCTATTGGTTTCTTTTTCTTTCCTGGCGAGCGAAGAAAACGCCATCAAAAACTAACATCGCGATATAGAATGCGGAAAACACAATGATGAAGTTTATTATAGCTTCTCTATCGTCATTCATGACACAAAAAACTACAGCCACTAGCACACCAGCCAACATACGTATGGCTGATGCCGCTAAGTAAAATTTGCTCAGCGTATTGGGTGACGAATTCGCGACAGCTTTCCACGATAAACCATAAGCCCAATTTGTAACCAATGCATATATGACGCTTATCAGCACTGGGTTCACCAACTGTTGAGCATCACAAATACTGATTCCCAAAAGCATTATCAGAGCAGCTGCAGCAACAACCCACAAGCTGCACTTATTATATTGCCGGCTTATTTTTATTATCTGTTGACTGTCCATGTCATTTAACCTCGACACAAAGACTTACTTCATTCTTTTGCACTTCCACAAAGCCACCTGTTATAGCCAATTGTCTCTTTCCACTGCCAGTTGTGTATTCTACAATACCATGCTGCAATGACGAAATTATTGGCGCATGGTCGTTGAGTATTTCAAAGCTGCCTTTCGTGCCTGGCACGAGCACACTTTTTACCTCGCCCGTAAACTCCACTTTTTCAGGAGAGACAATCTTCAACATCAAGCCCATATTCGCTCACGTATAAATTAATTACCCTTTGCAGCTTCCATCAACCGCTGTCCTTTTGCTATGGCATCGTCTATTGTGCCTACATTGAGGAACGCCTGCTCGGGCAGGTAGTCCACCTCGCCATTTAGGATGGCGTTGAATCCCTTTATTGTGTCCTCTATCGATACCATAACTCCTGGCACACCTGTAAACTGCTCTGCGACAGCGAACGGCTGTGAAAGGAATCGCTGCACTCTGCGCGCACGATTCACGGTCTGCTTATCCTCATCAGACAGCTCATCCATACCAAGTATTGCTATGATGTCCTGCAATTCCTTATAGCGTTGCAGAATCTCTTTTACACGTTGTGCACATTCATAATGTTCCTTGCCCACAATAAGCGGATCAAGAATTCGCGATGTACTTCCCAAAGGATCTACAGCAGGGTAAATGCCAAGTTCAGCTATCTTACGGCTCAATTCAGTGGTCGCGTCAAGGTGTGTGAACGTTGTTGCTGGTGCAGGGTCTGTCAAGTCATCTGCAGGAACATACACAGCCTGCACTGAAGTGATGGAGCCTTTCTTCGTTGAAGTGATTCGCTCCTGCATCGCACCCATTTCACTTGCCAATGTCGGCTGGTAGCCTACAGCTGAAGGCATACGGCCCAACAAAGCAGACACCTCAGACCCAGCCTGTGTAAAACGGAATATATTGTCTATGAAGAACATGATGTCGGTAGCCTCACCATCCTTGCCTCCATGGTCACGGAATTCCTCAGCAACAGTCAGCCCAGACAATGCGACCGACGAACGTGCTCCTGGCGGTTCGTTCATCTGTCCATACACAAGCGTAGCCTGCGATTTCTTAAGTTCTTCTGGGTCTACAAGCGAAAGGTCCCACTTACCTTCCTCCATGGCTTTCTTGAACTTATCACCATAACGAATCACGCCAGACTCTATCATGTCACGAATAAGGTCATTGCCCTCTCGTGTACGTTCACCAACACCCGCAAAAACCGAATAGCCGCTATGGCCCTTGGCAATATTATTAATCAGCTCCATGATAAGCACAGTCTTACCGACACCTGCTCCACCAAAAAGGCCAATCTTACCACCTTTCATGTAAGGCTCAAGCAAATCTATCACCTTTATGCCTGTAGCAAGCATCTCCTTGTGCGTTGACAAGTCTTCAAACTTAGGCGGCTCCCTGTGTATCGGATAAGCCCCCTCCATGTTCAACGGAGCCATACCATCAATTGGCTGCCCGATAACGTTCATCATCCTGCCTTTTATTTGCTCTCCTGCCGGCATGACTATTGGCGAACCAGTTGGGATAGCCTCAAGCCCCCTCTGCAGGCCGTCCGTATTATCCATAGCTACACAGCGCACGGTATCTTCACCTATGTGTTGCTGCACCTCTACAACAAGCTTACGCTTGTCCGGCCTGGTGATAGTCAGTGCCTCATGAATTTTCGGCAACACCTTTTCAGCTTCTTGCCCGTTTGTATCGAAATAAACATCGATGACCGGACCGATTATCTGAGAGATATGCCCAATAATTTGTGCCATAATTGTTTATGTATTTTTTAAGTTTTCTCTTTTGTGTTACATTGCTGCAAAGATAACAAATTTGCCGTAAACCCAATAGTATTTTTCAGTTTTCTTCCTTAAATAATATAAAAATCAAGGAATCATAACATTTGTCGCCCACCTATATACTTAGTTCGTCCAGAACCTTTATCAGCTTCATATCAAGCGGCTTGTCGGTACGAATGGCATCGCTGAATGGAACATACACAACCTCATTGTTGCGCACTCCAACCATCACATTACGTTGCCCCTGCATAATGGCCTCTATTGCCCCCACACCTGTTCGGCTTGCCAATATCCGGTCATGCGCCGATGGGCGCCCTCCACGTTGCAGATGCCCAAGAATCGACACTCGGACATCGTAATTCGGGAACTCATTGCGAACGCGCTCTGCATAATACAGAGCTCCACATTTCGGACTTTCAGACACTATAACGATGCAACTCTTTTTTGATTTCCTTATACCGCGCTCCATGAAACGTGCCAGCTGGTCTACATCGGTAGAATCCTCCGGGATTATGGCTGCCTCGGCTCCTGAAGCAATTGCGCTGTTTTGGGCAAGGAAACCTGCATCGCGCCCCATCACTTCAATGAAAAATATACGTTCATGGCTTTGTGCTGTATCACGTATACGGTCAACGCACTCCACAATGGTGTTCATCGTTGTGTCGTAGCCTATGGTAGAATCGGTTCCATAAAGATCGTTGTCAATGGTGCCAGGCAAGCCTATGCAACATACATCATACTCAGCAGCAAAATCACGTGCGCCCGTCAGCGACCCATTGCCCCCAATTACCACAAGGGCATCTATTTCTTCCTTAATTAATGTCTCATAGGCTTTTTGTTTGCCTTCAGGGGTCATGAACTCCTTACTTCGTGCAGTCTTGAGAATGGTTCCACCTTGCATGATTATACCACTGACATTTTCAGTAGTAAATGGTTTTACCTCATCATTAATCAAGCCATCATACCCCCGATAAATGCCCTTGATATTGAAGCCATTGCAGATACCTGCGCGGGTGACGGCCCTTATTGCCGCATTCATTCCCGGTGCATCCCCACCCGAGGTAAGCACACCTATAGTCTTTATTTTACCCATAATCTTTATACCTTAAAATCAAATATTATCTTCATTGCAAAAAGGAACATTCTGCCCACAATATGGCCAGCCCAAGAAGCCAGCCGATGAATACACCCAGCGTGCAATTTTTCAAATACCAGCCAACGTGCATACGCTCCATCTTCATCAAAGCCACCCCGCAGGGATTGGAAAAACACAGCAAACACCCTCCAATGGATGTTGAATACGCCATGATTTTCCAAAAAGCGCCATTCTGCATGAAATTGGCCATATAAGATGGATTGGATAGAATCGCCAAATCTCCACTATCGACAATGGGATACATCGAAATGCCTGTCATCATGACAGTAAAAGCATCGAGCACACCGCTTAACAAACCGGAGAAAGCGCCGACCAACCATACATTGTGGACATGATGATCCATCCACGTTGCCGCCATGCCAAGCACCCCCGTCTCTTCCACTACCCCCAAGGCCAACATTACGCCCATGACAAAAAGCATAAGCTGGATACTGCCATACTGAAGTATGCGTGGAACTTTACGCAATATCATCTGGTCTGCATTCATGAGTTTGTGGTTGAAAATCTCATTGACAATCCACAACACAGACAAGACGCACAATGCCCCGAGAAAAGGGCTGAGCTTTGTAATGTTATGAAATGTCGGTATAAACCACAATCCCCCAATGCCAACAATGAGCATCACGATTCTCTGCCAGCGGTTCAAGTTAGTGTCATCGCCACGGTAAGGAGCAGCGGCCCACTCGACATCCAGATGGTCTGGCAGGCTTTTCCCGAGCAAATATGTCGGCACACACCATGCTACTATCGCAGGTAAAGCAAGATACAAGGAAAAATTTGTAGCAGTTACAGCACCACTACCCCATAAAATGACCCCCGCAGGATCGCCTATCACTGTGAAACATCCACCTGCGCATGCCGCAAGCACTATTGCGCAACCAATTACCATGCGCTGCCTCCTGTTTTGCACTATGTTGTGCATTATGGTAAGCATCATAGTAGTGGTCGTAAGGTTATCCAAATTGGCTGAAATAATGAATGTTGCCACAGTGATGCTCCACAGCAACCTTTTGCTGTTGCGAGTACGAATCCACTCTCCGACAAAGTCAAAGCACCCATTATTGTTAAGTATTTCGACAATTGACATTGTGGCAAGCAAGAATAGCACAATGGCGGCCGCCTCACCAACGTATTTGATAAACAAATTTTCGCCGATGAAATATTTAACCGCAAGACTCGAGTGCTGCCCACCCCCGAGATATTCCATATATTCATGCGGATGTTGGCTCATGACAAAATCCGTACCATAGCAAATGTACAAAACCCACCCCAGCGTTCCTACAAAAACAGCAAGGGCGGCCTTGTTAACTTTTGTAATGTGCGAGGTAGCAATAAGCAAGCATCCTGCCAATAATATCAGTACAATAATCAACGTCATGAAGTTTTCCATTATCGCTACAAAGATACGAATCTTTATTCATTTCCACAAAACACAAAACAAAAAAGAACAGTTTTAACGTGATTTTAACCTCGTGGTCATACCATCTGTCCAATTGGAATCGCCTATACGCGGTATTTGACTATGAAAACAACATACCAAGCAACAAATTCTTGGCAGCCGAACTAGAAACAAAGAAATAGAAGCTCAATAACAACAAAACAAACTATTTTCACAAAAAAATAAAATGCAAACACAAAGCGGCCATAAGCACTTTGGTAAATTATTTTTTATTTTTTGGAGGGCAAGACTGGCATTACCATTGCCTCAAACGCGCCATTTTAGCAATACAATAATAAATCAATGATAACATCATGGATAACAAATACTTACATGGTAATTACCAAATAGGATTGAATTTTTCACAAATCAACAACATTGTTGCTGTTTTGACAAAAAGCCTGTGGCCGGTTTCTCCTCACTCAGTGAAACTCATAATATAAAATAGAATTAATATCCATAACAAAAAGACATAAAATTTCGAGGAAGAAATAAATTATGCGTAACTTTGCGCACAACAAATGCCATCGCCGTTGACATTCAGTTAAAACATCAGCAAAATTGAAAGCACTGAAGCATATAGTAAGCATTATGATATGGGCCGTAATTGGCCTATATGCTACACTGATGCTACTCGTGCAATTCCCTGCCATACAAAGCCAGCTAGGTACGCAAGTATCAATGATTATTGCTGAAAAGCTTGGCACAGATGTCACAATCGGACGGATAGACCTAGGTCTGCTTAACAGAATAATCATTGACGACCTTTCAATCAAAGACAAAGCTGGACATGAAATGGTCAAGGCGGCCAGACTGACAGCAAAAATAGACATCGCTCCACTTGCAGAAGGGAAAATTTCCATATCTTCTGCACAGATGTTCGGCACGCATTTAAAGTTATACAGGCAATCTGCAGACAGAGAAGCAAACTATCAATTCATCTTAGATTCGCTTGCATCAAAAGAGCCATCAAACAACACCTCCTTAGACTTAAGGGTAAATTCTTTTATAATGAGGCACTGTAGTGTGACATACGACCAACTCGATGCTGCCACTACAAAAGGAAAGCTGAATCCCAAACACCTAAACATTGACGGCATAAGCTGCCACATAATATTGAAAGCACTCAACAAAGACAGCCTCAATGTAAACATCAAGAAAATAGCATTCAAAGAACAGTCTGGAATGCAGATTGACAAGCTTTCGCTAAGACTAGAAGCAGGAAAGAATTTCTGCAAACTCAACGAATTCAGCCTTGAAATGCCCCACACACACATAGTCTTGAACGAGGCTTCGGCATCATACAAATCAAAAGAACAGAAACCCATACTTGCCACATTACAATATTCAGGCATGGTTGACGAGTCGAAGATTTCTACATCAGACTTTTCATGGCTTGCTCCATCACTTGGAAACATTGGGCAAACTATCCTGCTTACTGTTAAATTCTCCGGCACCAGTACCGGCATTCGGGTCCCTCGAATGGAAATCAAGACCACAGACAATACAACAGTTCTAAATTCCGACGGATGGATAAGGCGAAACGCAAAATCTCCGCTGTGGTATGCAAACATCAACAACATGATGACTTCAGGAAAGACCATTTCTGATGTCATGAAAGCGATTGGAACTGAAAATCCCCAATTAGTCAAAGCCGTAGAAAACATCAATGAAATCAAAATCAGTGGCATTGTCGGTTCATCTGAAAGCCGGAAGTTCACAGCAAACTGTGAAATAAAATCAGACGCTGGCGATGCAGACCTATATTACTCATTATCGAAAAACAATGTTTTTTCATGTAATCTAAACACGAAATCAATAAATATAAATAAACTCTTCGAAAACAACAAGTTCGGAACATTGTCTGCCGACATTGTTGGCCAAGGAAGAATTTCCTCAGGTAAAATATCACAAGCCGACATTAAAGGACATATTAATGACTTTGATTATAACAACTACAAATACAGCAACATATCACTTGATGTCATATCAAAAAACAACAAGATAACAGGAAAAATTAAGGCATCCGACCCAAACTTGGATTTCAACATGGATGGTAGCTTTCAGAATAATGCCGATCGTTCATATGTAACAATCAAGGCTTCAATAAACCACCTAAAGCCTAAGGCCATAAACATTGCAGAAAAATGGGGGGATGCTGATTTCCAAGGTAACATTGTGGCTGATTTAAAGGGAAGCAACTTAAACGACATGCAAGGCAGCATAGGCATCACCAATATGGTCATGCAAATGCCAGAAGATGCATTTGAAATAAAGAATGTAAATCTAGAATCGGGATATAACGGCAACACACACTACCTCGTAGTTAACGGTGACTTTGGCAAAGCAGAGTTATCTGGAATATTCTCATACAAAACCCTTGGGCAAAGTTTCATAAATTTCATTGGGGAAAAACTCCCCACCCTGCCAGGATTGCCTCCGTCAAAAGAAATGACTGACAACGAGTTCGAAATATCTCTTAATATTAACAACACGGAATGGCTAGACAAATTATTGGGAATCCCACTATTAGTCCAAAGCCCAGTAATCATGTACGCCAGAGTAAATGATAGCCGACGTGACATCGCCTTGGATTGTAGAGTCGACCATTTTGATTATGATGGAGTTGGATATAAAAACGGCTCAATCAATGTCAAGTCTTCAAACGACACTTTGTCATGCAATGTAGACGTAACCCGTGTTTCTGACAATGGAAACCAAATGAAGCTGAAAAGCGAAAGTCATGCCATTAACAACAAACTATCAACATCACTATCATGGAACAATAATTCCACAAAAAGCTTCAGCGGTGAGTTAAACGCTGAATCACGTTTCTACCGCAACAACAATGGAACTCAAGTAGCCGCAATCAAGGTTTTGCCATCGCACATCAACATTGACGATGTTATATGGGATGTGATGCCTGCACAAATAGTATATACACCCAAAAACATTGGAATTAACAATTTTACAATAAAGCATGGCACACAGCACATAATGATAAACGGCAAAGCAACCTCCGACCCAAAAGATTCGCTCATAGTCGACATGAAAGGATTTGATGTCAGTTATGTGTTGGACTTAGTAAACTTTCACTCTGTTGAATTCAGCGGACAGGCAGATGGCAGGGCATTCATAACAGCTCCCTTTGGCACTCCTACTGCATCCGGCAAAATTAAAGTTAGCAACTTCATGTTTGAATGCGGAAGAATGGGGACGCTTAATGCAAACGTTAACTGGAACAAAACTGACAAGCAAATCGACATAAACGCCATCGCTAACGACGGCCCTGATGCCATGACTTTCATAAATGGATATGTATCACCTGCCCGAAAATACATTGACCTCGGTATAAAAGCAGAGGGAACGCACATCGACTTCATAGAATCGTTCACTGAAAGTTTCATGGACGACGTGAAAGGACAAGCACATGGAAGCATTAACGTAGTGGGCCCATTGAAAAAAATAAACCTCATCGGCAAAATGGCGGTAAACGGCGAAGCAAAGATAACACCCACAAACTGCAAATACTACCTACGCAACGACACCATTGCCTTTGTTCCAAATGAAATAAAATTCCTCAATGCCCCTATTTTCGACATATATGACAATGAAGCGACTATAAGCGGCGGCATACACCATAATTATTTAAAAGACTTGTCGTACGACATATATGTAAAAACTGAAAACATCCTAGGCTACGACTTCCAAGATTTTGGCGACAACACTTTCTGTGGAACAGTCTACGCAGCTGGGGATGTTGGCATACATGGGGGAAAAGGTGACGTAAACATAAACATAGACATAACGCCCCTCAAAAACTCAACATTCACATACAATGTATCTACCCCTGACGCAGTGGCAGACCAGGCTTTCATCAAATGGAACAGCCCAAGCAGCAAGGACTCCATCAAAAGCAAAGATAGTGACATGCCAGAAGCGCAAACAGAAGACCAGCCATCTGACACTCATATCAACTTTCTATTGAATTGTACGCCTGACATTACTTTGAAATTGCTGATGGACAGCCGGACCAATGACTATATAACACTGAATGGAACAGGAACACTACGAGCCACGTATTTTAACAAAGGCAGTTTCAGTATGTTTGGCACATATACAGTAAGTCATGGTACATACGGAATAACCATCCAGGACATTATAAAGAAGAATTTCATTTTCAATGAAGGCAGTTCAATTACATTCAGGGGCAACCCTTATAATGCAGAGCTGGATTTGCAAGCCGTACATACGGTAAACAGCGTTTCTCTTTCTGACCTAAACGTGGGCAACAGCTTCAGCAACAATACAATTCGCGTCAATTGCTTAATGAACATTGGCGGACAGCCTCAAAAGCCGACTATAACATTCGACCTAGATATGCCCACGATAAGCAGCGACGAAAAACAAATGATACGCAGCATCATCAACAGTGAAGACGAAATGAATCAACAGGTGCTGTATCTACTAGGCATCGGCCGCTTTTATCCACAGCGCGAAAACAACGCAGCTTCTCAAGGCGAAGGGCAACAGAATCAAACATCACTTGCTATGCAAAGTTTGTTGTCTGGAACTATATCAACCCAAATCAACAGTGTGCTCAACTCGGTCATTAAAAGTAACAACTGGAACTTCGGAGCCAACATATCAACAGGAGACGAAGGCTGGAACAATGCAGAATATGAAGGTTTGCTAAGTGGAAGCTTGCTTAATAATCGTCTGCTGATTAACGGACAATTTGGATACAGAGACAACGCTAATACGACGAACACAAGCTTCATCGGAGACTTTGACATACGATATTTATTAAAACCCAATGGGAACTTAGCAATAAAAGTGTACAACCAAACCAACGATAGATATTTCACAAAGTCAAGCTTAAACACCCAAGGCATAGGAATCATCATGAAAAAAGACTTCAATGGCTTCTGGGATCTAATGAATATAAAGCGAAAGAAAAAGCAAATAAAATAAATGAATATCCACAAACAGCCCATACACCCTATGCACGCCTATGGGTACGTACAGCCATTGACTTTTTATGCCAATGCCATCCGTAAAGGACATCTTTATCAATCACCTGACCTTCAATGAGTTGCAAAATATGCTGTTTAGCGTTCTGGAACGGACCGTTTTGGCGGATGAAACAGGCCATGTCGCAACGCGAAACAGGCGGTTTCATGGCGCGGATATGCGCATACGGAACACTGAGGAAATGGCGGCTGTCATTAGCTGAGCTTTTACATGCATGGGCAGATTGCGGATATTCACATAAAATAGATTACCCACCTGCTATCGATACATTAAAAAAACATAAAAAAGCACTTGTTTTTATAGTTGAACCTATAGATATCATAAAATAAAGGTATCTTTGCAGGCGATTTTAAATTCACATAAAGTCTAACTTTATTAATTAAATTTTTAATTTATATTTATGTCAGAATTAACAAAAAACGTCAAGCCATTAGATGACTTCAATTGGGAGGAGTTTGAGAATGGCTCACAAGTCAACATCAGCAAAGAAGAGCTTGACAAGGCTTACGATGAAACATTGAACAAAGTAAGCGAACATCAAGTGGTTGAAGGAACGGTTGTTGCCCTCGACAAGAAAGAAGTGATTGTCAAAATTGGCTACAAGAGTGACGGTATCATCCCTGCAAGCGAATTCCGTTACAACCCGGATCTTAAGGTAGGTGATATTGTCGAGGTTTATGTAGAGAACCAGGAAGACAAAAAAGGCCAGCTGATTCTTTCACACAAGAAAGCCCGCTTAAGCAAGAGCTGGGAGCGCATCAACGCTGCACTCGACAACCAAGAGGTCATCCAAGGCTACATCAAGTGCCGTACCAAAGGCGGCATGATTGTTGACGTATTTGGCATTGAGGCATTCTTGCCTGGAAGCCAGATTGACGTTCACCCAATACGCGACTACGACCAATTTGTTGGCAAGACAATGGAGTTCAAAGTCGTGAAGATCAATCAAGAGTTCCGCAATGTCGTAGTTTCTCACAAGGCACTCATTGAAGCAGAACTCGAGGCACAAAAGAAAGAAATCATTTCCAAGCTTGAGAAAGGCCAGGTTCTTGAGGGAACAGTCAAGAACATCACAACATACGGCGTATTCGTTGACCTCGGCGGTGTGGACGGACTCATCCATATTACCGACTTGTCATGGGGCCGAGTTGACGATCCCCATAAAGTTGTTGAGCTTGATCAAAAAATCAATGTTGTCATCCTCGACTTCGATGACGAGAAAAAGCGCATAGCCCTCGGACTCAAGCAACTTACGCCGCATCCATGGGATGCCCTCGACCCGAACCTCAAGGTGGGCGACCATGTGAAAGGCAAAGTCGTTGTAATCGCTGATTACGGAGCATTTGTAGAGATTCAGCCTGGCGTAGAAGGTCTTATTCACGTATCTGAGATGTCGTGGAGTCAGCACTTGCGCTCTGCACAGGAATTCTTGAAAGTGGGCGATGAAGTTGAGGCTGTCATTTTGACTCTTGACCGCGATGAGCGCAAAATGAGCCTTGGCATCAAGCAGCTCAAGGAAGATCCATGGGAGACAATAGAGGTTAAATACCCTGTTGGAAGCAAGCACACTGCAAAAGTTCGCAACTTCACCAACTTCGGTGTATTTGTTGAACTGGAAGAAGGCGTAGATGGCTTGATTCATATCAGCGACCTTTCTTGGACCAAAAAGGTTAAGCATCCTTCAGAATTCACTCAGGTTGGTGCCGACATTGACGTTGTAGTACTTGAAATAGACAAGGAAAATCGTCGTTTGAGCCTTGGCCACAAGCAGCTTGAAGACAATCCTTGGGATGTTTTCGAAACTATATATACTGTTGGAAGCATACACAAAGGAAAAATAATAGAGTCGCTCGAAAAGGGTGCAGTCATTTCTTTAGACAAGGGGGTTGAAGGCTTCGCCACTCCCAAGCACCTTGTCAAGGAAGATGGAACGCAGGCCGCATTGGGTGAAGAACTTCCTTTCAAAGTCATAGAATTCAACAAGGACAGCAAGCGCATCATCCTATCTCACAGTCGCACATTTGAAGATGCCCAGCGTGACGAGAAGAAAGCTGCCAAGAAAGCTCGTTCAAAGAAAGAAAAAGAAGAAACTGTAAAAATTGACAACCAACCAGCAGCCACTACACTCGGTGACATTGATGTATTGGCACAACTCAAGGAGAAACTTGAGAAAGGTGAATAATGTCAATTCATACAAAGTTAGTAATTCTTTATTCATACAAACAGGGCGAAAGAATTAAGCCAAACCGAGTTTGGAGAATTTAATCAATGCCCACAAATAATTGAAAGAGGGTGCATCAAAATTCCGATGCACCCTCTTTTTGCTTATCCACATAATTTCCCAAACAATCACAATAACATACAATTATTAACCACAAACCACAGAATCGTTCATGACCAAATGTTGCCTCATTTACACACCCTTCGCCTGCTTATGCATTCCTGCCATCATCTCCTTTCCCACCTTGTATTGACGTATCCGCTACGCTATCGACAAGTCGGGAAGCAGTCCTACTGGCAGGAACGCATAAGCAGCCATAAGCCTATGGTTAGGAGTAAAGAGTTGGATGAGGAACATCATTATTTCTTATCATAGACAGAACAAAAGAATATTTTTAGTTAGAAATAAATAAAAAATATTTAAGAAAACGATATTTTATTCAAAAATCACGAACACTTTTAAAAAAAAATTACTACCTTTGAATATCTAAAAAAAGCACCTGGATGAAAAAACAGAACAAAATCATTGCCCTCGCCACGATAGTGGCACTGGCAGTAACTTCCTGCTCAAAGGAAGTAATCATGGAAGAGACAAGCAAACAAGAACCCAACAGTACGCTGAATATACGTACTCGCATTGGAGATGAAGCACTGCAAGAAAACGGACCAAAAGTCAGTTACCCGGTGAATATATACATATTCAACACAGAGGGGCAATGCAGCGAATACCTACAGATTACAGACGAAAGCACCGACATATCTGTAGAACTGCTTGAAGGTACATACAATGTGTATGCCATTGCCGGGGCAGATGCAACAACATACGAGCTGCCAACAAAAGAAGAAGCAACAACTGAAAGCCAAATCAAACTTATTGGTGAAAAGCACGGAGACCTCATGACTGCCGAAAACATGGTCTCATTGGCAGATGGAGGTGAAAATACTTTGACACTGACCTTGCAACGCAAGGTGATGCTTATACAAGACATTGCCATTAAAAATGTGCCAACATATATCAAAGCCGTAACGGTTACAATTGCACCACTATATGAGAGTCTGCTTATCAACGGTTCATACGCAGAAGAAGCCGGTCCACAAGAAATAACTTTGACGGAAGAAGAAAATACAAAAGTATGGAAAAACGCCGAGGGCATATACCTGTTGCCACCTACATCAGGAAGTGCAACAATAACGGTAAACATGACTGACAATGGAGACCAAATAAAAAGCTATTCATACACTTGCAGCGATGAGCTAAAAGCTAACTACAAAATTAAAATCAACGGCACATATTCAGAACGCATCGGAGTAGAACTCTCCGGCACAATCAGTGGTGCAGAATGGGCAGGTGAAGAGGAAATCACATTCGACTTCGATGAAAATGGGAGTGAACCAATATCACCCGATGATATTACCCCAGACGGCGAAGAAGACAATCCCGTAATTTCTGAAACTGCCCCGGAAGTAGGTTCTTTCTATCAAGATAAGTATTACGTACTTAAGTCTGAAAGTTCTAATGGAAAAACCAACGTCACCCTGATGACTACCGAAGAGGCGGATAACGTCATAGATAGAGAAATTTCTGTTCCAAACGATCAAGATGCCGTGCGCACAGCAGTTGACGCTGCTATTGCAGAACTTACTGCAGATTCAGGCATAGAAGGTTGGAGATTGCCAACAATAGAGGAAATGAAGTATATTGCGGAAAACTTTACAAATATACAAGATAATTTTTATAACAATGGAAAGCAACTTATCTTAGCTGGAAACAGTGATTATTATTTTATGATGAATGCAGGGGAAATATCCAGTTTTTCATTTAATAGTAAAGCTGGAACAGAAAATACACAATTAAATTCCAACACACTCCTCCGCCCTGTAACTGTCGTAACTTTTCAATGATTGTAAACTGTATTAGATTAGCATAACAAATGGGAGGCTGTGTCTGTTTGGGCACAGCCTCCTCTCGTTTTGTTTTCACTGACTTATTGTGACTTTGCGTGTTGTCCGCATCATTTCTTTATCCTAATCACAGGAGCAATCCTGTTTGTGGCTTTAGGCAGTTCGATGTGCAGCCCTCCATCATCCTGCATAACCTTAAGTTTGCCGTATCCGAGCAGGTAGACACTCTTTATCTTCTTTGCGAAGTGCTTGCTGCCTGCCGCCAGCGTGGCTATGGTGAGCTTGCCGTCCTTGGGCCATGCCATTGGCGTTGCATATAGATACTTCTTAGTCTGGTTGAACCTTATCTCGCGGCTGTCCATCTTCCTGTACTGCCCGTCGTTGAAGCCCTGCGCTTTGATGGCAACGCCTTTTTCGGCTACGGGTCCTTCGCCGAACACTGCCCATGGCCTCGTACCGTAGATGCTCTCACCATTAGTCTTCAACCATTGCCCCAGCTCATCGAGCACGGCTTTCTCTTTCTCGTCGAACGTACCATCAGCACGTAGTGGCACGCTCAGCAACAGGTTCCCGTTCTTGCTTACTATGTCGACAAGCTGTCTCACAACAAGCGTGGCCGACTTATATCCCTTTTCGTAAGTGCGGGTATTGTAATGCCAGTCGCCAAGGCATGTGCAGGTTTGCCACGGCTCGGGAACAATCTCGCTTGGAGCACCTCGTTCCACGTCCCATGTTATAGCTTTCCGCTGTTGCTCGTCAAGAATCTTGCCGAACATTACTGCGCTCATTTCCCCCTTGCGCACATTGCCATTGTGATTGTAGAAATGAGCAGCAATCTTCAGTCCTGCGTCACTAATTGGATAGAACGGCATCACAGTTGCGTCAAAATACAACAGATCGGGGTTGTAGCGGTTTATGGCATCAAGAGTGCGGTTGTAGAAGTTTGTCACAAAGCCTTGTGATGGCAGGCTAGCCCCCTCGCCCCATGCCCATTGGTTGTGAATCATGCCATCTGCCCATGTGGCCCGGCTCGGTTCATGGTCTTGTGCGTATAAGTCCTGTGGGTCGAGTCCTTCCCACCATTTTCCTATACCGTCGGCCTTGGTCAGCCATCCGTCGTAAGGCACCCCCATTTTTTTGCCACTTCGGTCATAACGGCGCGATGGCTCATACCATGTCCATGCGTGATCAGCGTGCAAGCTTATTCCGAACGGCAGTCCGGCATTCTTTGCAGCTTCAGCCCATTCACCCAGTACATCTCGCTTCGGGCCTATGTTCATTGAGTTCCATGGCTGATATTTGCTATCCCATAGGTCGTAGTTGTCGTGATGGTTGCCAAGTGCGAAGAAGTACCTCGCCCCTACCCTTTTGTAATATGCCACAAGCGAATCGGGATGCCATCGCTCGGCCTTGAACAGCGGCAACACATCTTTGAATCCGAATTCCGACGGGTGCCCGTAGTGCTCCACGTGGTACTTATACTGATAGCTGCCTTCCAAGTACATCTTGCGAGCCATCCAGTCACCACTGGCTTCTACACACTGGGGGCCCCAGTGTGCCCAGATTCCAAACTTTGCGTCACGAAACCACTCCGGTGTCTCATACGTTCCTAGCGATTCCCATGTAGGTTCGAAGTCGCCGCGTTCCATCGGCTCATCTTCTTCTGTTACGGTGACTTTATAGTCTTGGGCTATGGCCGCATTGGTGCCAGCAAACAGCCACATGGCGACAATCAATGTTCTTTTCATTTTATGCTTAGTTTTATTCAAGTAAATAATAATTTTGTGTCAATGCCTATTATACAGGTGAAACTAATGTTGTTAGCTGTTCCTGCACATTATATGCCATTTGCAAAAATAGCAATTTTACATCAAAGTGCAGTTGGCTTATGATGATTATATTGCACCAGATGTTGATTTTATTCATTGTCAACCATCTTTATTGCAATGCTTGTTTATAATATGCAACTTTCACCATGCTTGTTTTGTAGCTTCACCTTTTTTACGTAACTTTGCAATAATGACGGCAGTATGCCGCAAGCCCAATAAATTTAAGCCAATGACAATGAAAGCTATGAAAGAAGAATGCATCTCGCTCTTGAAGACAACAGGCCGTCAAGGTATTGACAATGTCATTAATTACCTTGAAAAGTCTGGTTTTTTCCGCGCCCCCGCATCAGTCAACCGCCACCTCAGCCACGACGGTGGATTGTTGGAGCACTCGCTCAATGTTTACAATGTAGCGATGCGGCTTAGAGAGCAGATGATAGCCATGCTCCCTGAGATTGAAGGACGATTGCCTGTTGAGAGTGTTGTTTTGGCAGCATTGCTCCATGATGTATGCAAGGCCAACATTTACAAGAAGCTTACCAAGTATCGTAAAGATGCCAACAACCGCTGGGAAGCATATGACGGATATGATGCCGACTACACACGCTTCCCGCTCGGCCATGGTGAAAAGTCGGTCGTAATGCTGCTGCGCTTAGGCTTGGAACTTACCAATGATGAGGTGTTGGCCATACGCTGGCACATGGGTGCCTGGGATTTGTCATTCCAGAGCTTTGAGTCTAAAAGCAACATATCTGCTGCTAGTGACGTGCCGCTCGTGGCCATTCTTCAAGCAGCCGATGCCCTTTCCGCCCACCTGTTGGAAATTAAGAATTAAGGGTTAAGAATTAAGAAAATATGCCGGCTGCCCTTTAGTGCGCAGGATAGATGCTGCCCCTCATTGCTCCTTCCCAGTTTTACTCAATGGCAGGAGGGGTATGATGCGGCGCGTCAAAGGGCAGCTGGCATATTTTCTTAATTCTTAACTCTTAATTCTTAACTCTTAATTCTTAACTCTTAACTTCCAACACGTATACCGGTTGCGGCTTCATATCGGTTACTTTTTCGCCATCGCCTTGTGCGGTGTTTTGTACATAAATGTGCAGGCGACCTTGCTTCAGCAACTCGCTGTCAATACTCGGTTCCCATGAGTTGACCGAGAAGTCGGTTAGGTCTTCAATGTGCCATTCTGCTGCTTTCATGTTTTCAGCGACAGCCACAGACACTTTGCTGCCGCGTTCCACGTCACGGAAGATATAGTAAATTCTTTTTCCACAAATCGCCACTTTCGGGCGTGATATCGGTATCATCTTTGTGCCTACACCACTAAGTGAAAATTGGGTAGTGCGCTTGGATACTTGTTGCGTTTGCCACGTCCGGCCGTCATGCCATATCATGCGGTATTGTGGCACGGTCTCACCCTTTGCCCGCCAGTAAGTTGCGATGTAAGGATTCCCTTGGCTGTCTGCACAGATGCTTGTTTGGTTTATTAGCTCCGAATTCTGTGGTATCCTGATGGCATATTCTGCGTTACCGGCATTTATGGGCAGGGTGTATTGCGTTCCGTCGCTACGCTGCCATGTGCGGCCCTTGTCATATGAGCGTGCATAACACATATCATGGTTTGTGTTGACCGAAGCGGACTCTCGCCACACCCAGGCTACGTGTATCACCCCAGCCTTGTCCACACACATTTGCCAGTATGCATTGCGCTTGCCTTCACCATCTATGAGGCTGGTCTGCACACGATTCCATTTCTTTTCTTTCACTGAATAACGGTTCATCACCATGTTCCCATTGCCAGAGCTGCCATCGCGGTATACATAAAGCAGGTCACCATCGGCCAGACGGTAAAATTCTGGATATGTAACGTTATCCTCGTTGCTTCCGGTCATCGGAATTAGTTGGCCCATTTCGGTAGCCAATGGCGCCACGCTGCGACAGTATCTCAGCGGGTGGCCATGGTGGTCGAAAGCCATGTGGAGGTAGCCATCGCCATCTACCATCAAGCTTATCACGTTGTGCGCATCCCTTATGTTGCCTTTATATTGTGTACGTGTCAGTTCCCACTTGTCTGAGCCGAGCTTTCGTTTGCCTATCACCACGGCTGCTGTTGAATCGTAATAAGCCACGAACTGCCACCCATCGTGACTTACAATTGAGTTGCACCTGAAAATGGCAGTATTGACAGACGTGCCGCTGTAGCCCAAGCCTACTTCTGAGAGGTGCTGGGCAGCAGCCGGCGACAGTGCCGTCAAGGCTGTCATGGCCGCAGTGGCCAGTGCTTTCCTTATCCTTTCCGAGCCTTTTCGGTGATGCCCGCCACAAGCGCGGCGTATGGCGTTCTGCAGTAGAGTGTTCATTGCTGTTTGGTTTTTAAGGTTGCTGTTGCAAAGGTAGCAAAATTCTGGCAAACGTTGCCTCGCGCGTGCTATTTTGTTTCAATACAGATGCAGCCTGGCCCAGGCGAAGTGTAATTTAATTTTCAGGCAATGACTGTTTTGCGTATCTCTTTGTTTTTTAGCGAGTTGCAAAACGCCACATCTTACTCTCCAAAACCAGCCGTTTCACACCGCAAAACAATAGCTTCAGCAGCGCAATATGGGCTGTTCGCAAAGCCGACTGTTGCCATAGGTCTTGCTTGCCGCAGCTTGTAAAGTTTTGTTGCCGTGCCGGGAGGCTTGTGCTGTGAGGTGTTTGCAAATGGTGTTTTGTAGACGTTGTGGCCATGTTGGGCTTTTCGCGATGGTAAATATCATTTACAATCACATTCTCGCAGCCATGCAGGCCCACGCCTCTTAGCCATGCAGGACAGTGTCATCGGCCGGTTGCCTAAAGAGGTGGCGATAGCCATATTCCGTGCTGAAGCGACTCACCACGCTGTCAGCTGCCTGGCAGCACGGCCATTTTTGATAGATTGACATACGTTTTTTACGTATTGACATAACAACACGGTCGCCACGGGGTGGCCTTAGACTTTTTTTCGCTAACTTTGTAATATGGCAACTGGGTCGGTTAAACATATGATATGATATAATACATTCCATAAACTATTAAGCGTATGAAAAATCTTTATTTAATTGCAATCGCCATGGCGGCAGGATGGCTGCCCGGCGATGTCTCGGCCCAGCGGGTGATCGAGGTTGATTACAAATACCTCACTTCGAGCTTCAGCAACTATGGCGATGCTGACGGCGATGGCGTGCTCGAGCGGCTCGGCAGGTTTGGCACGGTGTACAGCTACCCTGAAGGAAGCATCCCGGATCCCGACGATGCGTCGCGCTATTTCCTGCCGCTTGGCGACGACACGTATTACCGCGTGGTGGACGGCGTGGCTTACTACCGTGTGCTGCCGCCTGACCCCACCACGATGATGGGCTCGTATTACCCATCAGACCGCCAGCCCGACTTCTCGGAAGGCGGCTACGACTTCTTCCGCATAACCTCGTGGGATGATGCAAAACTATGGTTGGGTGATGCATACCGCGACCCCGAGCTGAAGAACTACCTCTTCCATGATGGCATCCTGTGGTGGCGCAGCGACAGCTTTAGGGCCACCGCCTCCACCGACGAACGGCTTACGTGGATGAAGCCCGATGGGTCGCTCATTTACATCGATGGCACGGAGAACGCCATCTTGGTGTCATCCACGTTCCTCATTGCCGATTTCAATGCCGATGGCAGGGCCGATGTGTTGTATGCGATATATGACCCGTCCACCTCTGGCGGCAATTACAGCAGCGATGGGGTGGGCTGGGCCGTGGCCTATAGCGATGCCTCGGGCGCCTCTGGCGCGTACCGCATACAGCCCCTTGACGGGATAAGCAAGGACTACAGCATGGCCAACGCCGTGGTGACCGACTTCAACCGCGATGGGCGCAAGGACATATTCCTCTTCCACAGCGGCGGGTGGGCCAAGGCCTACGAGCCGTTCACGCTCCTGCAACTGGCCGACGGAACGTTCACCGTGCAGCCGCTCAACGTGGTCACCGACCCGGCGGAGATAGCCCAGGCGCAGTTTAGCGACGGCGGCAACGGCAGCTTTACCAACAACAGCGTGAACATGAGCGGCATGGCCGGCGGCGAGCACGGCGTGAGCTACGCCGAGGCGGCGCGCATGGAGGCCGTGGACATCAACATGGACGGCTATCCCGACCTCATCGACCCCGAGGGCAACACGTTCCTCTCGCTGCCCGATGGGCGTTACTACTCTGCATCCATAGCGGGCGGCGTCACCGTGGCCGACTTCAATGGCGATGGCGTGAAGGACCTCGTGGTGTTCGACAAAAACAGCGGCGACGTAACCCTCAACCTCAGCCGGGGCGCGGCGGGCTTCGAGCCTACGGTGCTCTTTTCCAACAACAACGTCACCGACGTAATCTGCCGCGACCTCGACGGCGACCGCCTCAGCGACATACTGCTGCTGGCCAACACGCCGCGCGGCCAGCAGTATGCCTACCTCGTGTTCTTCAAGAACCGTGGCGACGGCACGTTCCAGAAAACAGAGCGGGCCATCAGCGGCACGCGCGAGTTCTACGGCGTCTACGACTTCAGCATGGACGGTCGCCCCACGGCCATTGCCAGCGACGGCAGCCAGCAGTTCTTCCGCATCGACTGGGATGCCTCGTTCAACATCACTGAGGCCAGCCTCATGCCCAGCGGATATGACGCCAACTATTACGACAACCTAACGTTCCATCCTTACCTCGGCGACGGCTATATGTACATAGCCGCAACTGACGAGAACGCGGGCTATCTTGACGGCGCGCGGCTCGTCTCGCTTACGCCTGCCGCCACCGAGAACACGCCGCCCGCCAAGCTCGGCGCGCCGCGCGTGATAGTGGATGGGTCTACTGCCAACGTCAAGGTGGAGTGGGGCGCAGGCTCCGACAGCGAGAGCGCAACTGAAGACCTTGACTATGAGGTGCGCCTCGGCGGCGGCTCCGCGCTCTACCAATCGCTCACCGGGGGCAACACTTTCGTAGTGGCCAATGCCGGCTCGTGGCCAGAGGGCGAGGTAAGGGCGCAGGTAAGGGCCATCGACCAGAACGGCCTTGCCGGCCCGTGGAGCGATGCCGCCGAGTTTGAGAATGCCGCTGTGAGCGCACCGTTCGCCCTCTCGGCCACGCAGCTCGGCCTCGCCGACACGCTCGTGGCCACGGCTCTGGGCGGTTATGACGTATCTTTCCGCGCCTTGCCCGACGGCGAGGTGATTGCCTCCGACGGCCGCTCGGCCCGCATCCTCTTTGCCGACATGGGGCAGAAAACCATCGAGGCCACTGTAAGCGGCAGCGGTATAACCGTGGCCCAGAAAGTAAGCGTAAGTCCGCTCAGGACAGACGATGCCGCAACGGTTGGCTGGCCGGTTGACCTTGACGCCGACGGGCAGGTGGAACTGATTTCCGGCGAGGATCTGTATAAGTATGACAGCGGCAGCTATGAGGAGTATCCGAGCCTCAGCCTCTCGGATGTCCGCATCGGGCCAAACGTCATATTGGACAAGAACATGGACGGCAAGCCAGACCTTTACGGCGGCCTCTACAAGGGCGGGGACAAGTTCAACTGGCTTATCAACAATGGAAGCATGGACTTCACCCTCGATTCGGAGGGCTTCACGTCTGCCAGTGGAGGTTCGTTAGGCACTGCTTTCAGCTCTGAGGATGCCTGCGACTTCAACAACGACGGCTTCCCAGATTTCTACACCGGGGCGCGGCTTTTCAAGAACTATGGCGACGGAAGACTGGAGACCATAGAGCAGAAGTTCGATAACGGGCAGTGGGGAGCATACATCGTTCCGGCTGACTTCAACCGCGACGGACTTATGGACTACCTGCTGCTCGGCGACGGTAACGATTATAACTCATCGTTCAAGAGGCAGTATTTCCTTGCCATCAACCGCGGCAACTTCAGCTTCGAGAGGGTTGAGCTGCCCATGCTTGAGGGCGCAACGCCCCATACAGTTAAGGCCATCGACGTGGACGGCGACGGCTGGACGGACATAGCCTACTCTTACGGCGGCTACGACAGCTATGAATACAGCGCGCGCCTCGGCGGCAGCGACCTGAAGTTTGACGAGGAAGTGGAACTGCCGGGCCTGCCGCTCGGCTTCGACTTCGACAACGACGGGCGCATGGATTACGCCGCAACGGCCGACTCGCTCGTGCTCAACCGCACCGGCGGGCCGCAGACTGCCCACATCTCCGGTCTTGGTAAATATTCGAACCTGAGCACAATAGACCCTTTGGGGATGTTCGACCTATATAACGACGGTTATCCCGACGGCTGGAACAGCATCGGCGAGCTTAGTTCGCGCTATCCCAACACAGCCCCCACGGCTCCTGCGCAGGTATATGTAACGCAAAACCAGGACAACGTGACGCTCAGCTGGAGCGGCGCCACCGACGCTGAGTCGCCCTCGGCCTACCTGCGATACAACGTGAGCGTGCGCGAGAAAGGCACCGACAACTACATCATCTCGCCCCTCAACTCAACCAGCGACATTGCCGCCACGCCCTCGCCGGGCTGGCTGGCCTACAGAACCACGCCCACCATGCCCATCCCCTTTGGCCGTTTCACTGCGGGCAAGGCATACGAGGTGCGCATACAGACCATCGACCCGTGGTTTGCCCACTCGGCTTTCTCGGAGCCGGTAGAGTTCACTCCGGCTGAGGTGGGCCTCATCACGATGCCCGTCAAGGGCGGCGTTGGCGTGCCGGTGGAGTTTGCTTACCGCGACAACGTAGAGGGGCAGTTCTCCGTAAGTGCCGATGGCGGCATCGTGGAGGGCAACACCATCACCTGGGCCACGCCCGGGCTGAAGACCGTTGTGGTTACGATAAGCACGCTGCGCAGTGAGCACAAGATAATGATAGTGGAGCGTCCGAACCTTGACATTGAATTGCCTGGCAAAGCCTTGGCTGGAACCGTACTTACAGTAGCATTGCCTGAGGCATTCGCCTCTACAGAGGGCAAGGCTTCGATAAGCATTGATGGGGGATCGGCAGATATAGATGCCTTGGGTACAACAGCCGCGTTGACATTGCCTAAGAGTGATGGTTGGGCTGACGTAAGACTGACATACGAGGACGGACTCTTTGGCAAGATTGAGGCAAAGGCATCTATCGAGGTGGTAGGAGCTGCTTTCCGGCCAGAGATAACCATGGTCAGCGTTGAGGGAGGACACAATGTGGTGAATTGGGATGCTTCGATGCAGCTTCCAGAATCCTCCATATTCAATGGTACTGTAAATGTTTATCGCGAGACTGCGTTAGCCGGTGAATACGAGAAAGTGGCAGAAGTGCCTCTGGCCGATGGCCGGTTTGCTGATACAGAAAGTTACCCGGACGTCAAGACAACGCGCTATATGCTCACCATGAATACCTCTTATGGCTGCGAGAGCCTGCCTGGGCGCGTTCACGGCAATGTACACGTGATGATTAACCGCGGCCTCGGCAACGACATCAATCTGCACTGGATGCCTTACGAGGGTGCTGAAATTGCGCAGTACACGATACTGGCCGGCACATCTGCAGACAAACTCACGGTACTTGATGAGCTATCGGGCAATTCGCAGAGCTTCACCCACAAGCGCACTGATGACACTCCTATGTATTATTCACTTGCTTATACTTTCAAGCCAGAGCCGACAATCGAAGCAGTCACGCAGCAGCGTGCACCTGTTGCAGCAGGCGAAGGTAGGTCGAACGTCGTCAGTACAGCCGAGGCTTACAGTGTGACCATGCTGCAGGCACTACAGATAACAAGCCGCGAAGGCATCATGGAGCTTGGGCAGACACAACCAGTACTTCATCTCATGGCTGTGGCAACACCCGCGTTAGCCACAATCACCACCGTGGAATGGAGCATTGTGGATGGTGGCAAGCTTGCTGATATTAGTCCTGACGGGATATTGACCGTGAAAGAGAATGCTACTGGAGGCACGGTACGTGTACAGGCGAAGGCTGTTGACGGCTCCGGCGTCACAGCTCTGGCCGATGTACAGGCTGGCATCTACAATGGCATTACCGATACGGCTTGCTCTGCACATGACATTTCTATCAGTGTCAAAGGTCATGCTGTGGTCATTGACAACTTGCCTACAGACACAGACGTGCTGGTTGCTGACGTGGCCGGACGTGTGGAGTACAGGGCTTGCGCCAGCGGCAGCTTGAGTATAACATCACTGTCTCCCGGCTTACATATCGTCCGTGCAGGAAATAATGTGGCAAAAGTTGTAGTGCGCTGATTTAATGCAGCAACCACCTTGCACAATATGTGTGTGGCTAACTGCACATAAAGACGTAGCATTTTAGAGTGAAAGATGGTGTGGCGAATTTGAAAATTCGGCGCACCATCTTTTTACGGCCAGAACGGAAATTCAAGGTTGGGTAGCCTTGCCATGTCAGGCATATTGTGTTGCAAGTCTGAACATAAAGAACCAGGTATCCCCACGCCTCGAAAGCTTCCACCCGTTACTTGCATAGTCTCACCGGTGGCCATACGGCGTAGTTCACATGGCCATATTGCCTCACGCCATGTACGGTTTCAGTATGCCTTACGCTTGGCGCGGTGTTCCTTGAGGTCATTTTACTCCTCAAGCGCCTCCTGTCGCACCCGCATCCTCATCTGACCCACAGCCCAGGACACGAACTGTTGCACACGCCCCCACTCCTCGCATCTTGGCTGCAAGTATTTCCTTACGGCCATGCGCCGCCTTGGTGGTCAGCTATAAGCTTCCCTGTTGCTGAGGCAAGTCTCGCCAAGAGCTAGGTCAGCACAGATGGTTTTCGGAAAAAGCAGGCTCTTCCTCCGCGTGTTCCATAAGTTACACTTCTGACAGGCACTGATTACACCATTGCATTGTTTGCGCAAGGTCTGGCCGTTCCGTTACGGGCAGCCAAGGTGCAAATGGTTGTGGAACCGGATTCAATCCCCTTCTTTCAAAAAACGGCACTATGAAAAAAAAGGGCTTGCATCCCATCAAAGGGAGACAAGCCCAAATAGCAATGTGAAACTAACTTCTTATTAATATGGTTATGCTTCAACAGGTGTTGCTTCTTCCGTTGCTGCAGCTTCTTCGGAAGCTTTTGCAGCCTCTTCTTCAGCTTTTGCTGCAGCTATTGCAGCTTTCTTTTCTGCAACTTTCTTTGCAATTACCTCATTAATTTTCTTTTCAGCTTCTAACTCCTTGGCATAGGCTTCTTTCTTTGCCTTTGCATCTTTCTCACGGATTGACTCAAGCCCTTTCTGCTTGTCGGCTTTCCATGCATCAAACTTTTTCAAAGCTGTTGCCTCGTCAAAGGCACCTTTCTTAACACCACCACGAAGATGTTTCATCAAGTAAACACCTTCACGGCTTAGAATGTTACGTACAGTGTCTGTGGGTTGTGCGCCGACCTCCACCCAGTAAAGAGCACGGTCGAAATTCAAATCCACTGTGGCTGGATTGGTGTTTGGATTATAAGTACCAATCTTCTCAGTAAATCTACCATCACGTGGTGCTCTTGCATCAGCAATCACAATCCTATAAAAAGGATAACCTTTACGACCGCCTCGTTGCAATCTGATTTTTGTTGCCATTTTTAATGTTTATGTTTAATTTGGTTTGAATTTAATGCCATTAACTCGTAATGGCGGGTGCAAAGTTACAATATTAATTTATAATAGAGACAATTGTCAATGTGCGTTTATTGTTTTTTAACGAGCGTGACACCAGCCTTAAGGCCATCAATGCTCTTCATCAATGATGTAACAGTGCTGATACTTGTATTTGACGTACTATTGCCTATAGCCTTGAATAAATCCAAAAGTTTTGTCGCATCAGTGATAAACATCAGTTTGTTACTTTCCAGCTGTGTGGATACAGGTATGGCTTTACGAGCAAAAGTCAAATTTAATTGCGAATCCTTGACTTCCCATTTCCCCGGTATGGTTTTGCCATTAAATGTCTCTTTGAAAGTACCATCTTCATTGAACGTAATTGAAAAAGCCCCTGGCTCAACTCCGAATTTGGACAGCTGCTCCTGCAACTTGTCCTCCAACTTGCTTGACGCGATGCCTGCGCCGGCTTTTGCCAACAGATTGTCAGATTCAAATATAATAGCCGGCTCAGAATACTCCCACGTACCGACCAAATTGTCAGTAGAAGCCTGTTTTTCTTTTGAGAATATAGAAGCAATACCCGTAAGAAGCCCTTTCGTGCCAGAAGTATCTTCCACGTCAGTGGATTTTCCTGTAAGGCCACTTAAAATGTTACCCAAATTGATCTGTGCATAGGTCCTGGTACTACTTGCCAATACCACAAGCATAAATAATGCCTTATACAAAATATTCTTTTTCATGAGATTAAAATATTTGACACGGCAAAATTAATATTTTATCATAATATACCAAAATTTAAAGCTCAAAACTTACCGTTTTCATTTAATTTTTCCTATATTTGCACTCAACATAATTCACGGATACATTGTGATTAAACAGCTTTCGATATTGATACCTGTCTATAACCAAATTTGCATCAACAAAGTTATGAAATTAAAAGAACTTTGCGATGATGCACGTGACATAGGCTTGGAATATGAAATCCTTGTTGCTGACGATGGCTCACAAAACGAGGCTATTAATGAGGCAAATTCTGCAATAAACCAAATGGCACATTGCAAACATATCATAAAAAACAAAAACGAAGGAAGTGCAGCTACAAGGAACTTCTTAGCGGAACAGAGCAAATATGAATGGTTATTGTTCATTGATTGTGACATGGATATTCCTGACACGGAATTCATCACAAAGTACATCTACGCTTCACAAGACAATCATGTGGTCAACGGAGGAATAAGCATAGGCAGAAACATTGGCAAACATAATTTGCGATACCTTTATGAAAAGCATGAAGCACCAGCCCATACACCAGAACAAAGGAACAGGCATCCATACCAATCATTCAGGTCAGCTAACTTCATGATAAAAAAAAGCATTTTCATGACAATAAAGTTCAATGAATGCATGAGAAGGTATGAGGATGTTTATTTGGGCAAAGTCCTTAAACAATACAATTATAAGATCCTACATATAGACAACCCTGTTGTTATGAACGATTTCGAAAATAACAATGAATATATGGAGAAAATAGAATATGATTTACGCACCTTGTATGAATTCCGCAATGAACTTAATGGCTATTCTAGAATTTTAGAACTATGCCAAAAAATTCATCAGATTTCACCATTATGCTTTCTTGTGAGGGCGTGGCATTGTTTGGCGGGCAAACTGGAACGTTCATTGCTTACAAAAGTTTATCCCAACACAAATATCTTAAAATTATATCGAATAGGATATTTGACATCAATATATAAATAACGTAAAACTAAAAACCTGAAAAAATGAAACGATTTGCATTTAAAATGATTCTCAAAAAAGGCTGCGAAGATGAGTACGAAAAGCGTCATGCTGCTATTTGGCCGGAACTTAAACAAATGATTAAGGACCAAGGGGTTAGTGATTATAGTATATTTTGGGACAAAGATACAAACCTTTTGTTTGCAGTTCAGAAATGTGACAAAGATACTAATAGTCAAGATACAACAAATGTAGACCCTATTACACAAAAATGGTGGGACATGATGGCTGACATCATGGAAGTCAACCCTGACAATTCTCCTGTTTCAATTCCACTCACAGAATTGTTTCATATGGATTGACAAGTTGATTCTGTCCACAAACAATAAGAAACAAAGAGGCTGCACATAAATCCAGTTTTTGTGGTGCAGCCTCTCTATTTCTTTTCTTGCTATCGGGTATTCTCATACGGCTGATTACTGGTGGATTTTCCAGAATGTTTGATTCCCACACGGAAAATCACGAAGTTGTATAGCTCTCAACCCACTTGAATATTTACTGCCCAGTTAAATTCAACAGACTCATTTGTTTAGGATTAGCAGATGTTCACGGCAGTAGTCGGGGCGTATCATGCACATTGTGCTACAAGTCTAAAACTTGCAGGAACAGATATCGCCACACCTCTGAACTGCGCCCGGAAAGCATTTATACGCAAGTTTTGGATAAAAAAGAAGCGTATCCATTGGAGGTAAAGTTTTTATAGGAGCAAGTTTGGTTTCGGGCATACCGAAACGGCTTGCTCTCTATACTTTGGAAAGCTGGAAGGCGTATTATCCCGTTGGTCTATGCCACAAAGACGACACTCCGTTCTCCCGATATTCTTTGGGTGAAACGCCGGATAGTCGCTTGAAATACTTGCCAAAAAAAGTTTGTGAAGGGAAATTCAATTCTTGGCTAATCTGCTGGATGGTCAGGTTCGTGGACTTTAACATAATCTTGGCTTCAAGCAACACGAAGCTATCTATCCAGTCGGAAGCGGTCTTGCCGCTAACGTTCCGCACAAGGGTAGAAAGATAGCCCGATGTAAGATGCAGTTTTTCGGCATAGAAAATCACCTTACGTTCTTTTTTGTAATGAATGTGTACTTCTTGAAGAAAACGCTGCATCAGCACTTCCTCATTGGAGAGCTTCCGTCCTTCCGTCACCCTGTACAGGTAAGATCCAAGGCTGTAGGTGTAAGCGCATGTGAGATGCCGCAGGGTTTCTACTTGAAAAGGTCTGTTTTCACGCAACAGACCTTTTACCATGTTGCAGTAGTTCTGTATGGCGGCAAACTCCCCGTGTTTGAGTTCGAGCACAGGATTTTCGCGGACGCCGACGGCCAATGAAAAGTTGTAAGGCAGCCCAAGAGTATCGACGAAATGCCGTGTCATGACAAGAGTGGGTTCACCGAAATCATGGCTGGCGGACTGATGGGTGATAAGTTGTCCGGGCACATTGACCATCAACGTACCACGTTTCAATTGGAACGGCATCAAGTCAATCATACCGCTCGCAGCGCCTTGTGTGCAAAGGAAAAAGGTCTTCCGGAATTTGGAGTGATGGGTATTGCGAATGGTATATTGACAATCTATACGACCTATGTGTAACAATCTG
>CALUGQ010000032.1 GCA_944320235.1 uncultured Prevotella sp. | reverse complement strand
ACTTCCGCGATTTTCTCATAACTACTTAATTCACAGATTACATTGCGTTAATCTGCCGAATTTTGGAGGTTTTTCCACAGATTTTCCGTAAGTTTGCAATTTAAAATTAAATTGCAATGATTATGCCGTCCATTATAGAAACAAAGTTGTTTTTGCCCATATTGATTGTAAGCGGCTGGGTGTGGTTAATGTCATTAGTATCATGCGGTAAAGGCGTTGACCCTTCATTAAGCACCAAGACGTTGCAGGTCAGCAAGGTGGTGCCACTTGATGGTGCTGTTGGTGCGCCGAGTTGCAAGATTGAAATGTCAGTGGATTATGTGGCTGATAATGATAGCATTGCAGACAAAATTAACTCTGGCATTGTGAAAATGCTGTTTGACATTGATGGATTGTCTATGGAACAGGCTGCCGACTCTTTTGTTTCGAGGTATACTGCGGATTATGTCTCTTTTCTCAAGCCATTCTATGATGAAGATGACGGCGACAAGACAAAGCGGCCGTGGTATGAATATTGGTACCGGTTGGATGCTGACATTGTGCAGGCAGAGGAAGGTGTTGTTTCTGTTGTGGCTAAGAGGGAGTTCTTTGAAGGTGGTGCGCATAGCATTGAGCAGAAAGTGATGGCCAATTTTGAGCAGTCCACTGGCGTTATGATACGTTTGGCTGACGTGTTTGTGCCGGGGTATGAGGCACGTTTGGCAGATATCCTTCAGAAACAGTTGATGCAGGTGGTTGGGGCGTCTGATATTCAGTCATTGCGCGACAAAGGCTACTTGTATTCTTCGGATATGTTTGTCTCTGACAACTTCCTTCTGGGGAAAGACGGCGTGACGTTCATTTACAATCCATATGAGATAGCCCCATATGAAATGGGCATAACAGAATTGACACTTGATTATGATGACATTGAAGACATATTAAAGCGATAAACAGATGGAAAAAATACAGAAGTATTTTAATGGTTTAAGCCATGCCCAGCTTGAGCAGTTTGCGGCACTTGGAAGTCTTTACACCGAGTGGAATTCGAAAATAAACGTGATTTCACGTAAGGACATAGACAACTTGTATGAGCATCATGTCCTCCATTCGCTGGCCATAGCCAAGGCTGTGCAATTTCGTCCTGGAACTCAAGTGCTTGACTTGGGTACTGGAGGCGGATTTCCCGGCATACCCCTTGCAATAATGTTTCCGGAGGCAAACTTCAAGCTCATTGATGGTACTGGCAAAAAAATCCTTGTGGCCAGCGAAGTGGCCAAAAGCATTGGCTTGAAAAACTGCAAGGCTGAGCAGATGCGTGGTGAACTGGAGGCAGGAAAGTTTGATTTTGTTGTGAGCCGTGCCGTGATGCAGCTTCCAGAGCTAGTGAAGATGATTTCAAAGAATATTTCGAGAAAACAAGCTAATGCCGTGCCCAATGGATTGTTCTGTCTGAAAGGAGGTGACGTAACGCAGGAAATACAAGCTTATCGCCACATTGCAGAAGTTACTCCGATTAGCAACTGGTTTGAAGAAGAATGGTTTAATGGCAAGAATGTGATATACGTTCCTGTATGATGGTGGGCTGTTTGCTTGACTTATTGTATGAATTTAGTTGCCTGAGATTGGTTTATTGAATATCTGCAATCTTCCATGCTTGCGAATGCGCAGCAACGTAGGCCGATGCTCCTCGTTCCCGTGCGCATATCGCCCGTGAAACCGCCCGTTTAGTGCTGCGATATGGCCTGTTTCAGCCGCCAAGACCGCCTGTTCCAGAATGCAAAACAGAATGTTGTGCAACTCATTGAAAATCTGGCGATTAGCAATAATGCCCTTATTGGTGTCTTTGACATAAAAATGTAGGTGGCGGTACGCCTCCATGGGGAGTATGGATGTTAGCGGATATACATATTAGTTTAATGCAAAATAATTGTTATATGCTTAATATACAACGATTTGTTGTCAATCCATTTCAAGAAAACTGCTATGTGATTTACGATGAAACTAAAGAAGCTGTCATCATAGATTGTGGTGCATTCTATCCAGAAGAGCGTAGTGCCATTGTGAAGTTTATTTGTGACAACGAGCTTTCTCCCCGACATCTCATAGCCACACACGGACACGTTGACCATAATTTTGGAAATGATACCGTTTTTTCTGCTTTTGGCCTGTTGCCAGAAGTGCATAAAAAGGATGCTGGTCTCATGAGTCAGTTATCTGAACAGGCTATGGCTTTCTGTCAACATGAAATTTCTGGCAATGTGCCTGCGGTAGGGGCATTTTTCGCTGATGGCGACAACATTGCTTTTGGTGTGCATAAGTTGGCAGTAATTCCTACGCCAGGCCATACCCCCGGTTCTGTATTCTTTTATTGTGAAGAAGAAGGAACAGCCTTTTCCGGCGACACTCTCTTCAAGATGAGCATTGGGCGCACAGACTTGTGGGAGGGTAGTTATGAGGATTTGGTGTTGAGCTTGAATAGGCTTAAGGCGTTGTTGGCCGGCGAGACGGTGATACTTCCTGGGCACGGCCCACAGACTACTATGGCAGACGAGTTGCGTGCAAATCCTTATTTGCGTTAGTTTTCAGATGCAAAGCACTGATGCTAAGTAGGTGTTCAGAATTAATTGTCATCTAATTGTGGCTATATTGGGCCGCATGCCAAAGTCTGAAGAGAGAGTGTGGCGGGCTATGCTACCGATGAGACTTAGGTATGCGGCCCGAAAGAGCACACAAGATGGTGGCAAAGATATAGGGGACACCTGCAAGGTCAATTGTATCGGTTAATTTTGAACAGCTACTTATATACTAGTTTTGCAGATTCGGATGAAACTTGTGTTTGTTATGCATACGTATGTGGTCAGTGGTTTTGTTTTGCTTCTTTAACACATCTGTTGGTTGTGCTCATTTTTTAATTAGTATTTTTGCATTGGAATGGAAAAAGTCATACTCGGCATAGACCCAGGAACGAATCTCATGGGATATGGCGTTCTTAAAGTCATAGACAACAAGGCGCAGATGGTCACTATGGGAGTGATAGACTTGCGTAAGTATGGAGACGCGTATTTAAAGTTAGGCCATATCTTTGAGCGCGTTACGGGGATTATCGATTCGTATTTGCCTGATGAGATGGCCATTGAAGCACCTTTTTTTGGAAAGAATGTTCAGTCAATGCTGAAACTGGGTCGAGCTCAAGGCACAGCCATTGCAGCAGCCATACACCATGGTGTGCCTATACATGAGTATGCACCGATGAAGATAAAGGTTGCAATAACGGGGCAAGGCCAGGCGTCAAAAGAACAAGTGGCAGGGATGTTGCAGCGCATATTGAAGATTGACAAAAAGGATATGTGCGATTTCATGGATGCCACAGATGCTCTTGGGGTTGCTTATTGCCATTTCCTGCAGTTGAATAGGCCTGAAACGCAGGTGCATTATAGAAGTTGGAAGGATTTTATGAATAAGAATCAAGAGAGGATATGCAAAAAGTTATAGCAATAAGGGGCGGGATTGCCCGATTGCCCGAATGGCAAATGGCGTGTCCTGTATATTTTGAGTTGCTGGCGGGAGAGAACGTGGCAATCGTAGGGCCAAACGGAGGTGGAAAGTCGATGTTTGTAAGTATGCTCACAGGGAGCCATCCTCTTTTCGGCGATGAACCACAATATGATTTCTCGCCTAGCACTAAAGAGCTTGTTTCTGATAATATAAAGTATATACAATTCACTGATTCATATGGGGAAAATGATTCCGCATATTATTTACAGCAACGTTGGAATCAACAAGAGATAGACGAAACTACTCCTACGGTCAATGATATTCTTGAGAAAGCATATTGTCTGACAGGAAATGACAGCGATGCCAGGCGGCAGTGGCAAACCCATCTGTACGACTTGTTTTCCATCGGTCACACACTTGATAAATATATAATATTGTTATCAAGCGGTGAACTACGAAAGGTGCAAATCATAAAGGCACTGTTGTCAATGCCACGAGTGCTGATAATCGACAATCCGTTTATCGGGCTTGATGCAGACACCCGGTTACAGCTAAAAGAACTTCTTGGCCTGTTGTGCGAGGAACGTGCGTTACAAATTATGCTTGTATTGGCAAAGACAGACGACATACCAGCTTTCATTACTCATGTTGTAACTGTGAAAGATATGATTGTTGGCAACAAGATGCCGTTGGATGAGTATCTTGTGGACTATAATGGTGCTGGTGAAGAATGTGCGAAGCGTGTTGCCGGCAGTATTGCCGGCTTGCCAGGCAAGGTAGGAGGATTTTTAGCCGATGAGGTTATAAGCATGAAAGACGTATCTATTAAATATGGCAAACGTGTGATATTGGATAAACTTAACTGGACAGTGAGAAACGGCGAGCGATGGGCTGTTACTGGGAAGAATGGCTCTGGTAAAAGTACGTTGCTGTCGCTGGTCTGTGCAGACAATCCGCAAAGTTATGCTTGCGACATTGCTTTGTTTGGTAAGCAGCGTGGCACGGGGGAGAGTATTTGGGAAATTAAGCGTCATATAGGCTATGTGTCGCCAGAGATGCATCGTGCATACAAGAAAAACATACCAGCACTGAATATCGTGGCAAGTGGTTTGAAAGAGTCTGTTGGGCTTTATTTAAAACCGAATGCCAGTGAGATTGAGATTTCGCGTTGGTGGATGGATTTGTTTGGTCTCGCTGGATTGGAGAATCGCCCTTTCTTGCAATTGTCAAGTGGTGAGCAACGATTGGTGTTATTGGCACGGGCGTTTGTGAAAGACCCGGAATTGCTTGTGCTTGATGAACCTCTTCATGGACTTGATGATAGAAACCGGCAGATGGTAAAATGCATAATTGAGGAGTTCTGCAGTCGGCCGAATAAGACTTTGATAATGGTTACACATTATGCAGAGGAGTTGCCGGCAGGCATTGACCATACTTTGGTATTAAAAAGAAATGTTTAATTTGATAGGTTATGTGGATGAAAAGATTTATCATGTCAATGGCGGCATTGTTGTTTATGATTGCCGGTGTTGAAGCCCAGGAAGTATACAACGAGATAAAAGCGAAAGCCAAAGCTACAGCGGAGGATGTTAAGGCCGATGTCGTAGTTAGGCAGATAAGTCAGTTCAAGGTAGACGCTCTAGAGTATCTGATGCTCAAAATGCGTGAGCAAATGCCTGATTCGACAACTGCTTTCTTAGACATACAGGCTTATTCAATGGATAGCTTTGTAAATCATTTCATAAGCAGCATACTTGACAATAAGGGTAAGGCAGAAGAGCTGCAAGTGGAAACGTTGAAGTTGTATATGGATGCGTCATATTCCAATCCATTGTTCAATGACACTGATATAGAACTTTCACAAAGTTATTATTCAAATGAGTCATGTTTGACCCGCTTCTCGCTTGACACGGATTGGCGAAAGGCTCTTTTGGCAATAGAACGCCAAGGCAGCAGTTATCAGTAAAATGAGCTGTCTGTGGGGCCGCAATGTAGTTTATTCGTGGCAAATTCAATGTGTTTTACTGGTGCGTGATGGAGTAAAAAATACAAAAATGCTGTTTACAGTGATTGGCAATGGCGTTTGCACTACTGTAAACGGTATTGTTTAGTGGTCATTTCATCCAGTCTTTATCCATGCTTGTTCCAAGTATTTGGGGATTCTTTTCACAGAATTCTTTCAGTTCTGGATTTGCAGCAATGTTTTTCATCCACAAATCCTTGTATAGTTCTGTTTGTTCTATTGGAAATCCATTCTTTTCACACATCGTTATGTCTGCACGATAGCCAGAAACTTCTCCCATTGTCAGACTACCGTTGTTTGCAAGATACCGATAAAGGTCTTCATAGGTACTGAGATTGGATGGCTTGGTCAAGAACAATTCAGAGTTCAATTTGTCCATCTTGGCATTTTGATAACCGTTGATAGCGAAATAGGCAGCACCAGCCAATGCCAGTGACATAAATACAACTGAAATAATTTTTATCTTTTGGGTCATATCGTTTGTTATGGTGTGCAGTCACCGTGTAAGTTTGAGTCTGACGACAAGCGGCAAGTGGTCGCTTATGCCTCCTTTTATGTATCGATAACCATTATACGTGCGTTTTGGCTTTATCCCGCCGTATGTTTCGTCGTTTTCAATTAGGAACATTGCATCGTTGATGTTGCTCATGTAATGCAGTGTGCATAGGTTTTGGCTGAGCAGTATGTGGTCGAGGCTTCCCCATTTCCCTTTATATCGGTATGTGGCTTTGGCACCGTTCTTGCCTTTGGCATTTGACGTTACGTTGCTCAGGCCACGTTTGCAGATGAGTGCTATTGATGTGTCATTGGCGTATGCGTTGAAGTCGCCTGCAACAATTATGTTTGCTAAATGGTTGGCTGATTTAATAGAGTCTATCGCCATACACAATTGTGATGCTACTGCTAAGCGATGGCGGCGTGACGGGCGTACTCCATTACGCCGACTTGGGGCATGGAGAACAAATATGTGTAAAGTGTCATCTGTTATGATTCTTCCGCAGACATAGAGAATGTCGCGGGTAGGTGACATTCCTTCAACCGGCTTGACGCGAATGGACGAATGGCAGATTGGTGCGAACGAAAACTCATGGTAAAGTAATGCTACGTCTATGCCACGTTCGTCAGGAGAGTCAGTCATAATGTATTCGTAGCGAGCATTTCGTAAAAGCGAGCGCTTGGTAAGGTCACGCATTACGCTATCATTTTCAACCTCACAAAGGGCTACAATGTCAGGTATGTTGTAATCATTGTCAGCTTCTCCGCATGAAAGAATAGCCCTGCCAATGCCGTCCAGTTTGCGCCAATAGCGATATGGAGACCAGTGCCTTGGGGCCTCCGGCAAAAATTCTGTGTCTTGTTTTAGTGAATCATGGTGGCAGTCGAAGAGGTTTTCGCAGTTTAGCTGAACCAGTGTGATGAATGAAGCGAGTAAAAGACTGGATATCATGGTTAGTCAGTTAGAATCTAAAAAAGGGAAAGGCTTACGATGAGAAAGCCTTTCCCTTTTGTGTTTATGCTTATCAACAAACTTTCTCCAGGCGTTTCATGATGGAGAACATGAATAGTGCGGCAAGCAAACAGAGGGTGATGAGAACGGCCCATACAATCCACAAAGGCAATCCCCATAGCCATGCTGCAACACTTGTTAGATAATTGCCTACAGCTGTTGCTGCAAACCATCCGCCCATCATCAATCCCTTATATTTTACCGGGGCTACTTTTGACACAAAAGAGATGCCCATTGGGCTGAGAAGCAGCTCGCCAAATGTAAGAATCAAGTAAGTGCTTACAAGCCAGTTGGGTGAAACCCGATAGTCACTGCCACTAATGGCAGGGTCTGTGATTTGTTCGGGTGTCGGCAAACCAAATGATGCAACACACATTATTATGTATGCAATTCCAGCTACAAGCATTCCGTATGCTATCTTTCTGGGGGCAGATGGCTCGCGGCCAGTTTTTGCAAGCCATCCGAATATTGCCATTGATACCGGCGTGAGGGCAACTACAAAACAAGGATTGAATTGCTGGAAAATAGGTGCGCTGACTGTAACCGATTCTGGTTGGGTCATATATTGGTAGATTAATCCAATGACGGAAAGCACGATTACGGCGACAGATATTCCTTTGCCTTTTGATGTCTTTGATTGGAAAAGGCCGAACAAAGCATACACAATTAATATGGCAAGTACAAGGTTAAGCACATCGAATTCCATGCCAACTAATCCGCTTGCACTTGTTACGACATAATCGCGGGCAAAGAAAGTGAGAGTCAAGCCGTTCTGATGGAATGCCATCCAGAAGAATATTACAACTGCAAATACAAGGCAAAGGGCAATGATGCGGTCTTTGTCGCTTACTCCATGGTGAGTCTCATCCACAACTTCATGGTTTGTGTCATTCTTTGCCGTGGTAGAGTTTGACTCCGTATGGCGGAATGTGCTGCGGAAACCATAGTATATAGCCATTGAAACAATCAGCGAAGCACATGCAACGCCAAATGCATAGTGGTAAGATTCGGTTTCGCTAACTCCAAATGTGCTTTGCGCCCATTCCATAACCCACACCGCTGCGCTTGGAGCAAACATGGCACCTATGTTGATGGCCATGTAGAATATGCTGAAAGCTGCGTCACGGCGGCTGGCATATTCAGGTGCATCATATAAGTTTCCTACCATTACTTGCAGGTTACCTTTGAAAAAGCCTGTGCCAAGGCTTACCATGACCAATGCAGCAAACATTGCAACGAGTGCAACTGTACTGTTCCCGAGTGGGAGCGCCATGAGCAGATATCCAACAAACATGACCATGATGCCAATTGTTACCATGCGTCCGAATCCATACTTGTCTGCCAATATTCCTCCCAAGACTGGTAGAAAGTAAACAAGGGCAAGGAAGCCGCCGTAAATGTTGCCCGCCATGGCAGCGGAGAAACCGAAATTGGCTTGGAGGAAAAGAACGAAGATAGCAAGCATCGTGTAATAGCCGAAACGCTCGCCGGTGTTGGCCAATGCCAATGCATAAAGCCCTTTGGGTTGATTTTCAAACATAAGTTATTTAATTTTAGAGTTTTTAGTTTTTACGATGTCGAAAAGATATGTTAGTTTTACTATTATGCTACCGTTGTTGCTGCGGCCGAAATAGTCGCGCTTTGAGTTGCCGAATATGTCACCCAGCCCGTAATAATAGCGGCCTTCTAACAAAAAATGTCCAATCTTTGGGTGGGAGTATTCAAGTCCGATGCCACCGGCAATGCCATAATCGAATTTGTTTTCAATTTCGAGAGAGTCTTGTACGGCTTCTTTTTGTGCACCAATGCGATCTGCTTGATTGCGTTCTTCAAGTTTGAAGTTAGTTTTCACCTTGTCTCCAAGGAAAAAGCCAACCTGTGGCCCGACTTGGAAAAAAAATTGGAAGCCTTTCCGTTCGCGCCCCCATCCCAATCGTGCAAATAATGGGATTTGGACGTAAGTCAGCGTGCGTTGGTATTCTTCTGGTAATCCTGTCACTTGGTTGATGACAGGTTGGTCTTCAACCGTGAGTATGTTTTCTTTCCACCCAGCCTGTGCAAAGTTCACTTCACCAACCAATGCACATACACTTTTGAAATATTTTTCACAAGTGTAGCGTACTGTCAAGCCACCTGTTATCCCTCCAAGCATACTTTGTGGTATGTCGGGATTGAAACCAACGTTGCTTAGCATATATCCACCGTTGACACCTAGGCTGAGTTCGCTGCGGTGTTCGCCAATTTGTGCCATGGCATTGATTGTTGTAAACAATGCAAGGCAACAGGCGATTATCATATGCATTAGTTGGCCATGCCCCCATTTTTTCTTCATACTATGGGTTTCTAGATTTAAAATGTACATCATTAAAAGTTGATGGTCTCCACTTTATGTCCTGGGGAGTAGTGTACGAACAATATGCTACGATTTTGATAACCTCCGTTGCAAATCCTCTCAAAATGCAATGGAGTCTGTATCGGGGTGTACCCAACCATCCCACGTGCTCCGTTGAATTTCTCTCCGTAAAGATGGAGCCCTTTGATAAAATAGTATGCCTGGTCAAAACCTGTAATGGCGAAACGGGGAAGGGCTTGTATCATATCTTCATGGAAGTTCCATCTGTATTTTTGTTCAATTCGTGCAGTCTTTGCAGATAAAGGATTGGTGTAGAATGCGGCAGGGATGTATACATTATATTTATAAAAATTGTCGAGGTTGTATTTTGTGTACATCATCCATTCGGTATATCCGAACATCGATATGGACAGGCTGGGCGTGTTCATTGTTAGGTTGTTTATTTTTGCAAAGGCAATGTTGAGTTCTGGTGAGCGCCCGGTGTTGAGTATGACAATATTTGGGAGGTCTTTGCTGAACGCTTTTGCGAAATAAGCTTCACTAGACTTTAAGTTGGTTATTGAGTAGTTACGGCCCATTGCTTCCATGCGCCTTCTGAGTCCAAAAGTGAAAATGCCTTTTTTGCTTGTTGTGTCGTTGCAATCAATAAAGACTGTGTGATAGCCAGAAAACTTTTCCAGGAATCGCGCAATTACAGCTTCGTTGTATTCGTTGTCATCTTGATATACTTGAAACAGATGGTTGTTTGATTCTATTTCTGGGGCATTGATGGAGAAGGGTATTAGCACTTTGATATCGTGTTTTGTGGCGAATTCTGACAGGGCTTTTACCTGGGTTGAGTATAGCGGACCTATTATGAGGTCGCATTTTTCTGCATTTTCGTCTTTTAATGTTTTTTTTATGTCTGCGTATTCTGGAACGTTCCATGCATGGATGTCAACCGAGATGCCGTTTTGCTTCAGGCTGTCGCATGCCATCAAAACTCCGCGATAATATTCCACCATGCGTCTTCCATCACCGTTGATGTCGTGCAATGGGAGCATTATGCCAACTTTGATGGCCCTGTTTCTTATGTCCGATTTGCCGCGTTTTTGTTCTCCGCCCTTGCTTGACGCCGTCAACGTGTCGTTATGCGTAGCCAGAGGCGTGCTATTTGCTTTTGGATAAGGGATGAATATGTAGTCTCCTTTCTTTAGTTTGTAGTCCGGCTGTTTCATCTCCGGGTTTGCTTCAATTAGCTCATCCACGGTGATGCCATTATCGCGGGCTATGCCAAATAAGGTTTCTTTACGTTTCACTTTGTGCATTTCTTTCCATTTTGTTGTCTGGGCCATGGCCGTGTCGGCAAAGAATGCCGTTGCAATAAACAACAGGAAATATCTCATATGTAACTTCATATCTTCGTTATTTTCATTAATCGCCTACAAAATTACCAAAAAAGAGCGGATAAATCAACATTATTACGTAATTTTGCGCATTAATATTTTCATGCAATGAGAATGAAGCCAATATTGATTGTGTCTTTGTTTGCTTTGTTGTCCACTGTGGCAAGGGCGGACTTTACTCCGACGGCATATTATACCGTTGACGGGGTTAATATGGAGAGCACGGATGTTATCAATGATGCACAGGCTCCACTAAGTGTTACTTTCAAAGCAAATCCTTCTGGATTGGGAGACATTGTGCCATTGTATGAATGGCGTTTTACCAAAGAAGGCAGCACTGACCCATTTATTGTAAGATATGAGGAAGAAACGACTTATGAGTTCCGTGAGTCGGGTTCTACCAGTGTCTCACTTTACGTCGCATACACAGACTCTATCGAAGCTGAGCTTATTTCTACCATCCGGGTCAGCATTAGCACAAGTTTGCTCGAGATGCCCAATGCGTTCTCGCCTAATGGTGACGGCATCAATGACATATACAAGGCCAAGGATACCCACAAGAGTATAGTGGAGTTCCATGCCTATATATTTAATCGTTGGGGGCAGAAATTATATGAATGGACCAATATTGATGAAGGTTGGGACGGCACTTTCCATGGCAAGCCTGTCGGTGCGGGCGTCTATTTCGTTTTAGTGAAAGCTAAGGGGGCGGATGGAACCGAATATGACATAAAGAGAGACGTAAATCTAATGCGCGATTATACAGAGGGGGGAGTACAGCAATGATTTGCAATGGCAATGCCGACATACAACGCGAAGATGGCAGTATCAATGTCTTTGGAGCGCGTGTGCATAATTTGAAGAATGTGGATGTAGAGATTCCGCGCAACAGTCTTACTGTAATAACAGGTTTGTCGGGGTCAGGCAAGTCTTCGCTGGCATTTGATACTATATATGCCGAGGGCCAACGACGTTATTTGGAGACATTCTCTGCATACGCACGCAATTTCCTTGGTGGTTTAGAACGTCCTGATGTTGATAAAATCACGGGATTGAGCCCTGTGATAAGCATAGAGCAGAAGACAACAAACAAGAACCCACGTTCTACTGTTGGCACAACAACTGAGATATACGATCTTTTGCGCTTGTTGTTTGCCCGGGCAGGGAAGGCCTATAGCTATGCCACTGGTGAAGAGATGGTGAAATACACGGAGGAAAAGGTACTCGGCATGATAATGGATTCATATGCAGGAAGGAAGATATTGATACTCGCCCCTGTAGTTAGAAGCCGTAAAGGCCATTACCGTGAGCTGTTTGAGAGCATGAGGCGTAAGGGCTACCTAAATATACGTGTAGATGGTGAGGTGCTCGAGATAACCAGGGGCATGAAGGTTGACCGTTACAAGAATCATGACATTGAAGTTGTCATAGACAAGTTGAAAGTGCAGCCCAAAGACGATGAGCGCCTTAAGAAAAGTGTTTCGGTGGCGATGAAGCAAGGAGACGGCTTGATAATGGTGCTTGATGCCGAGAGTGGCGAAGCTAAATACTTCTCGAAGCGCCTGATGTGTCCGACAACAGGGATATCCTACAGTGATCCGGCGCCAAATAATTTTTCTTTCAATTCTCCACAAGGAGCTTGTCAACGCTGCAAGGGCTTGGGATATGTCAATGAGATAGATATTGACAAGGTCATTCCAGACCGTTCGCAAAGCATATATAAAGGAGCGATTATACCGCTGGGCAAGTATAAAAACCAGATGGTCTTCTGGCAAATCGACGCAATACTTCACAAATATGGCTGCGACATCAAGACCCCGGTCATTGATATTCCCGACGAGGCATTGGGGGAGATTTTGTATGGCTCATTTGAGAATGTACGTATCGACAAGGAGCTTGTACACACATCAAGTGACTATTTTGTGGCTTTTGATGGTGTGGTGAAATATCTTCGGAGTGTTTTTGAAGATGACGATTCGGTTAGTGGGCAGAAGTGGGCAGACCAATTCATGGCGGTATGCCAGTGCCCTGAGTGCCATGGTCAAAGGTTAAACAAGGAATCGCTGTCTTATCGTGTATGGAACAAAAACATTGCAGAGCTTGCTTCAATGGACATTTCGGAGTTGCGCGAATGGCTTGACGAGGTAATGTCGCATCTGGACAGTCAACAGAGACAGATTGCTGATGAAATATTGAAAGAAATAAAAACTCGTGTAGACTTTTTGTTGGAGGTTGGCCTTGATTACTTGTCGTTAAACCGCCAGTCGGCCACGTTGTCTGGCGGAGAGAGTCAGCGCATACGTTTGGCCACACAGATTGGTTCTCAGTTGGTTAACGTGCTATATATCCTTGACGAACCAAGCATAGGTTTGCACCAGCGTGACAACGAACGGTTGATTCATTCTCTGAAAGAGTTGCGCGATATCGGCAATACTGTCATTGTTGTCGAGCATGACCGCGACATGATGCTCAGTGCCGATTATATAGTAGACATAGGGCCAATGGCAGGGCGCAAAGGTGGTGAAGTCGTTTTTCAAGGCACACCAACACAGATGCTCGGCTGCCATACAATAACAAGCAAGTACCTGAACGGTGAGCTTAAGATCAATGTGCCGGAATCGAGGCGCAAGGGCAATGGCAAGAGCCTGTGGGTGCGCGGGGCAAGGGGCAATAATCTCAAGGGGGGCGACGTGGAGTTCCCTCTCGGTGAGCTTATCGTTGTTACCGGTGTGAGTGGTTCGGGCAAGTCTACGTTGATTAATGAGACTTTGCAGCCGATATTGAGCCAACATTTCTATCATTCTGCCAAGCAGCCTATGCCATACGACAGCATAGAGGGGCTTGAGGCAATCGACAAGGTCGTCAATGTAGACCAAAGCCCACTGGGGCGGACACCGCGTTCAAATCCTGCAACATACACAGGGGTGTTCAGTGATATCCGTTCGTTGTTTGTAAACTTGCCCGAAGCCAAGGTAAGGGGGTACAAGCCTGGCCGATTCTCGTTTAATGTCAAGGGCGGAAGATGTGAGGCTTGCGGAGGCAACGGATATAAGACCATAGAGATGAATTTTCTCCCAGACGTGATTGTGCCATGTGAGGTATGTCATGGCAAGCGGTATAACCGCGAGACGCTTGAAGTGCGTTATAAGGGGAAAAGCATAGCTGACGTGCTTGATATGACCATAAACCAGGCTGTGGACTTTTTTGCCAATGTGCCGGACATATTGCGTAAGATAAAGACGATACAGGATGTCGGCCTGGGGTACATAAAGCTGGGTCAGCCTTCAACTACATTGTCAGGAGGTGAGAGCCAGCGTGTAAAGTTAGCCACTGAGCTTAGCAAACGTGATACAGGCCGTACTGTTTACATTCTTGATGAACCGACTACTGGGCTGCATTTCGAGGACATAAGGATTCTCATGGATGTGTTGCAAAAGTTGGTTGACCGAGGTAACACGGTCATAGTCATAGAGCATAACCTTGACGTGATAAAACTTGCCGACCATATCATTGACATGGGCCCGGAGGGGGGGCGCAATGGTGGATATGTCCTGTCGGTCGGAACACCAGAAGAGGTGGCTCTTAGCGAGAAAGGGTATACTCCGCGTTTCCTTCGCGAAGAGTTGGGCATTACAGTTTAGTTGGGTAAAGCTAAGAAAAATTGAGGGTGATCAATATTCTGATGCACCCTCTTGCGTTTATGGCTGGTCGTTACGGTTTGCTTAGAAGCGTGTCATGAATTCGATGACAACCTTGTCGCGTTCTGATGGTTTGGCTATGGCTCCTTCGCGATAGAAGTATTTTTCATAGTTAATGCGTATGTCAGACACGAATGGGGTTGACAGGCTGAGGGTTACACCACCAGTAATACGCTGCCGCCTGTAGTCGGTAGTGTAGAGCGCTCCGTTGTCATCCAGGCTGCCGTCGCTGTGGTCGCTCATATAGTCATAGCGTACCAGCGGGGAGATTTTTTTCACTAACGGTTTCTTTCCATTTATATTGATGTCATAGTTGACGAAGCCGTCAAATGAGTGTACGGCTCCGTATGCATTGTTTTCATAGTGCTTGTAAAGGTATTCTGCTTCTACGTGCCAACAGTTGCCGTGATAATAGGCACCGGCATCATACATCATTATGCCAAAGTCCTCAGGCTTGATTTTCTGCATGCTGAGTGTCAAGTTGAAGCCACGAGGGAATATCAGTTGTGCTTTGGCTGAGTAGTTGATGTTGTTGGTCCAAAAGTCTTTTTGTTCCGTCAGTCCAGACCCGTTGAAAACTCCAGCTTCAAGTATGATTGGGAATCCTGGGTTTAGCGTGTACCCGAGGGTCGCGCCTACATCGCGCACGTTACCTACCTGCTTTGCTATGAATGACCGGTTGGCGAAATACTGCTGATGAGGCGAACGGTGGGCATCGATTGTGAACGGTACGCGCATCTGGCCTATTGTGAAGTTTAGTGAGCGCCATGGGTTTATGCGGGTGTAAGCATCCAGCATCTTGATGCTACCTTCGTCTGAAAGGTCTATTTCTGCTTTGTATGATACTGCATCAATCACTTTTCCTGTGATGCTGAATCGGGCATTGCGCACCTGAAAGCGCCCTTCGCCTTCTTCGGTCTGGTATTCGTATTTGCCACGGATGGTTCCGTGTATTTCTGGCTTGAACTGTGCTGCCGCGTTCATGCTGGCAGTTATTGCCATTATGGTAAAAAGTTTTTTCATGCTGCCTGAAATTCTAACTTTTTGTCTGTTGTTTGTGAACAATCCGTTGGGGCATTTGCCCAACTCATTTTCGGTGAGTTGTTTCTTTTTGCAAAGTTCGGTATTACTTATTACAAAATTGTTACATGGGTTTTAAATAAAGGTAAAAAGTAGAACGTGGTTGCTCGGAGGCTGCTTCAAACAGCTTCACTTTACATTGTTATTTGTCAAAATATAGTTTCTGGGTATTTTTTTTAGTAACTTTGCAGCTGCTTTGTGAATCAAGAGTTATGAGTTATTTTGATATTTGTTTTTTGGCTTTGGCCTTGGCCATGGATTGTTTTGCAGTCTCGATGGTCAGTGGGGTGATAATGTGCAGGTTTGTTGCGGGGGTAGTGTTCCGCATGGCGTTTCTGTTTGGCCTGTTTCAGGCCTTCATGCCTTTTGCCGGTTGGCTTGGCACGACATATTTCAGAAACTACCTTGAAGCAGTTGACCACTGGATAGCATTCGCCTTGCTTGCCTTTCTGGGCGGGAAGATGATAAAAGATGGACTGTCAAAAGAAGAGGATTGCCGCCATTTTAACCCACGCAGTCTGCGCACCCAGATTTTGCTGTCGGTGGCAACAAGCATTGATGCACTTGCTGTTGGCATTTCGTTTGCCTGCCTAGGCTATTCTTGTGTGTCGCAGCTTGCTGTTCCATTGGCCATTATCGGTTTTGTTTCGTTTGTCATGGCTGTGTTGGGTAACGCCCTGGGGGCACGTTTCGGCTGCATGGTTGCAAAGAGGCTGAAGCCGGATGTCGTAGGCGGTGTGATATTGCTTGCAATTGGAGTAAAGATATTAGTGACTCACTTATGGGTTCAACAATAGAGGTAGGCGTTTATGGGGGAGGCCAAGGCCATAAGGAACCGATGGGATGGATAAGCAGGCATCATATTTTCTTACAGATGTGGTGCTGATGGGCGGCAGGGTCTTTACTGCGTCATCAAACGATATGTATTGCGAGGCCAAAGTGGCCATATTGAGCGATGGAACAAGCCGTATCGAGGCTGTATTCCAGGCAGCCGCATATCTGATTGAAAATCAAGTGTTTATGGTGATAAGGCATATCCGGAAGCGCTTGCGATAATATTTACACGTAAATACATGGGCCTGAATTTAAAGTGAACATTTACACATATAAACATAATCATTATGAAACTTACTGAAAACAGAAGCAGTATGCTGCACGGAGTGTTGTTGATTGCGCTCTTTTCATGTGCGGCGTTTTACATTGGCGACATGCAGTTTGTAAAGGCATTGTCGTTTAGCCCGCTGATTGTCGGCATTATCCTCGGAATGCTTTATGCAAATAGCTTGAGAAACAACTTGCCTGACACATGGGTGCCTGGCATACAGTTCTGCTCGAAGCGAGTTTTGCGGCTTGGAATAATATTATATGGTTTTAGGCTCACTTTCCAAGATGTCACAGCTGTCGGTTTGCCTGCGATTGTTGTGGATGTTGCAATTGTGGTGACTACAATCTGCATGGGCATATTTGCCGGCAAACTGATGAGGATGGACCGCGGCATAGCACTTCTCACCTCTGTTGGCAGTGCAATATGTGGAGCAGCAGCAATACTCGGGACTGAGTCTGCAATCAAGATTAAGCCATACAAGACGGCTGTAGCTGTGGCTACGGTGGTGATATTCGGTACATTATCGATGTTTCTATATCCAATTGCTTACCGTAGTGGAGTTGTTGACCTTTCGGCTGAAGCCATGGGCGTGTTCACCGGTGCTACAGTCCATGAGGTTGCCCATGTCGTGGGAGCAGGGAATGCCATGGGAAAGGCAGTTGCCGACCCTGCCATCATAGTGAAGATGATTAGAGTCATGCTGCTTGTTCCGGTGCTGCTTGTGATTGGTTATTATGTGGCCAGGGCTGCTGTAAAAGGTAATGGCGATGCTAGTCGTGCAAAAATCCAAGTGCCATGGTTTGCATTGCTATTCCTTGTTGCCATCGGGTTCAATTCGCTTGGCTTACTGCCTTCGTCCATGGTGGATTTCATCAATGCTTTCGACACTTTTTTGCTGACGATGGCCATGACCGCACTGGGGGCTGAGACGAGCATTGACAAGTTTCGGCGCGCCGGGGCAAAGCCGTTTGTGTTGGCATTGGTGCTTTATATATGGCTCGTCGGGTTTGGTTATTGCTTGGTAAAGTTCTTTGTGCCGATGATGATAGGGTAGTGGTTGCCAAGGCTTCTTTCGGCATCTGGCCCGTTTCAGTTATGTTTTGGGGGCTGGGCAAGAGGGAAGGTGGCATTCATCTGCAAGTGGCTGGCGCTTCCCGATGATTTACGTTAAACGCCCGCATGGCATGGAGTGTGCTATGCGGGCGTGGCATGGGTGTGAGTGTGTCCCTGACGTTGGCAGTCATTGTTTGTTTGAAAGGTGTTTTATGCGTCTTGCTGCGTCATAAGCGTCTGGATATAGTTCGAGAGCCTTTGAATAGTTGGCTATGGCAGCATCGTCCATGTGCTCTCTTTCGCACTCTTTGCCAAGCAATGTGTATTCCGCAGCCAGTTTCTGGAGATATTTCTCTCTGGCGCGAATCTGCTCTTTTAGCCTTTCGTTCTCGTTGGAGAGTGTGGTTATGATGCCAAGCTTGCGCCTGATCAGGCGCTTGGCTGCAGGCTTTTCAATGTCGTAGCGGCTGTGGATTGCCTTGAAGAAATATGTCAGGAATTCATCGAAATTTTGCCTGTCGAAAGCTTCGGCGGCTTTACGGTATTGTTCGTCTGCTGCGCTCTCGTGAATTGCTTGCGAGTATATTGTGTTGTTGTTGTACTGGCTGGCGAAGCGTACTACTTCAGGACGTACAAATATGTCGCGTTTCTTTATGGGTTCTTTGAGGCAGATGCCTTCCATTGATGTGCAGCGGCTTAAGGCAACGTATGCCTGTCCACCTGCAAAGACTCCGCCAGTGAAGTCGATGTTGACTTGCCTGAAGGTCAGGCCCTGGCTTTTGTGTATGGTAATGGCCCATGCAAGGCGCATTGGGAATTGGCGATAAGTGCCAAGTAGCTGTTCTTCAATCTTTTGCTCTTTCTCGTTAAAGGTATAGCGTATGTTTTCCCAAATGTCGCGCTCAACGTCATATTCGTTCCCGTCTTCTGTTATTACGCTGATGATGCCTTCTGTCTCGTCTATGCCATCTATTACGCCGAGCGTGCCGTTGACCCATCGCTTGTCTTTGTCATTCTTGATGAATATTACTTGTGCGCCAGGTTTTACGTGCAGTTCCATCTGGGTGGGGAGTGATGTTAAGGGGAACTCTCCGCTTATTTCTCCGTTGAATATTGTTGAGTGTCCGGTGAGTCTTTTCAGTTTTTGCTCGTTTATGTAATCGACTGTATCGCGGCGTGAGGCAAGTGTTATTGCAAGTGTTCCGCCACTTGTGGCCGTTGGCTTGCCGACACGTTCGTTAAGCAACTGCAGTTCGCGGTCGTCGGCCGTGCTGTTTCGTATGTGGTCGAGTATGCCTATGAAAGTGCTGTCTGTCTGTCGGTAAACTTTGCGAAGCTCAATGCAAACGAGTTTCATCTCCTTGAATACCCTGGCAGAGAAGAAGTAGAATGATTCATAGAACGGGTGAAGCAGTTTCCTGTCGTCATCAGTGACGACAGGCTCAAGCTGGTAAATGTCGCCAACAAGCAAAAGTTGTTTGCCGCCGAAAGGCTCACGCATATTGCGGCAGTATATACGGAGCACTTTGTCTATGAAGTCGATGATGTCTGCGCGTACCATGCTTATCTCATCAATGATGATCAGCTCGATTTCGCGTAGCAGTTTGCAATGGTCGTTGCTGTATTTTAGCGTTTTCCTGATGTTGCGTGTGTTATATCTGTTGTCAGTCGGTATCAGCGGATGGAATGGCAGGCGGAAAAAACTGTGAAGCGTTGCCCCGCCGGCATTGATTGCGGCAATGCCGGTGGGGGCAAGGATCACATGCTTCTTCTTCGTGTTTTGTGCTACGTATCGCAGGAACGTTGATTTGCCGGTTCCTGCTTTGCCTGTTAGGAAAAGCGAGCGGCGTGTTTTATTTATTATCTGCAGTGCAGATTGCCATTCTTTGTTGTTGAGGTCTAACTCCATTTATGGCTTTTGTTTTCAGAAATACACCTCTTCGTAGGTTGGTTTCCTGGCAGCTTTTTCTTCCCTTCTTGTTGCTGGTTGTTGTTGGCTTTTGCCATGGCTTGACTCAGGGCTTGACACTTCTGTCTGATTGTTGGAGTTTTTTTCACCTTCGAAGGTTATGTCTTCTGCTTTAAGCGTTACGCCGAGGCTGTCGGTAGCAATTGAGTCGCTATCTTTCTTTTGTCTGTAATAGCTGCTACAGTTGTACATCTCATATTCAATCTCGTCGGTCGGCTTGGCAAACCTTGCGTGATAGCGTTTGAATGCAGGGTCTGCCAGGACAGACTCAAGGAAATATCCGCAAATGGGTAGGGCTGTGCGGCTGCCTTGCCCAAGTGCTCCGGTACGGAAGTGTATGCTTCGGTATTCGCCTCCAACCCATGCCCCGACAACGATTTTGGGGCTCACTCCAACGAACCATGCGTCGGAGTGATTGTTAGATGTGCCGGTTTTGCCTCCGAACTCAACATCATTGTACTTACCAACATACCTCCATAAGCTCATGCTGGTGGCCCCTGGCTCACGCAAGCCTCCCAAAAGGAGCTGCTGTAATAGGAATGCGCTCTTGTACGGTATGGCTTGGCGTTGTTCCGACGGGGCGACATAAATTTCTTTGCCGTCTCTGTCCAGTATTCTGGTTACGAGCACAGGGGAGTGTGCCTTGCCGTCATTCACGGCTGTGCAGTATGCATTGACAAGCTCCAGCAAATTTACGTCACTGGAACCAAGTGCTAACGAAGGAGTGTTGTCGAGCGGACTTTCTATGCCCATGGCGTGAGCTGTCGTTGCCACATTGTCAATGCCTACTTCTTGTCCGAGTTTTACAGCAACAGAGTTTATGCTTTGTGCAAATGCTGCTTTCAATGGCATGGAGTCACCTGTGAAGTAGCCATTGGCATTGGTTGGGGCCCATGTGACTTCTTTCCCTTTGGATTTATCATATACGCGCATGCTGAAATATTCGTCTCTGCGTTTGTCGCAAGGCGTGAGCCCTTGGTTCATAGCTTCAGCATAAACAAATAGTTTGAATGTAGAGCCAGGCTGGCGCATTGCAGTGACTTTGTCATATTTCCATGTGTCGAAATCAATGTCGCCAACCCAGGCTTTTACGTGGCCTGTATTTGGCTCTATGGCAACAAAGCCGCAGTGCATGAACCGTTCCATATAGCGTATGGAATCCATTGTGCTCAACTGCATTTCTATTGAGCCTTTTTCATAATCAAATACCTTGACCGTATGTGGTTTGTTTAACCAATATGTTATGGAATCAGGGTCGTTGGGATATTTTTTTTCCAGATACTTATATTCAGGTAGCTTTTTAGCGAGGTTCTCAATGAAATTGGGTATTTCCCTGTGGTTTTCATCCTGCCATGGGTTTGTTTTTCCCCAATGATTGTTGAAGTTGCGTTGTACCACTTTCATTTGCTTGCGGGCGGCTTCCTCGGCATATTTTTGCATCTTGGTATCGATGGTGGTGTAAATTTTAAGGCCACTGTTGTATAGGTCGTAGCCATTTTCTTTGCACCAGTCGCGAAGGTTATTGGCCACGGCTTCCCTGAAATATGTTGCTTGTCCGTCATACGTACTTTCGACATTGTAGTCTAGCATGATATGAATGTTCTTTATAGAATCATACTCAGCCGCTGTCAGGTCGCCATGTATGACCATGTTGTTGAGCACGACGTTGCGGCGTCGCAGGCTGTTTTCTGGGTTAAGGCGTGGATTATAGTATGTGGTTGCCTTTAGCATTCCTACAAGTACGGCTGCTTGTTCGGCTGTTAAGTCTGCTGGGGTGCATGCAAAATATGTTTTGCAAGCGGTCTTAATTCCGAATGCATTCGAGCCGAAATCGACGGTGTTTGCATACATCGTGAGTATCTCATTTTTGCTGAAGAGTCTTTCAAGTTTTACGGCTGTTATCCATTCTTTGCTTTTCATTATGAGTATCTTCAGCCCTGGGATGTTTCCAAGAAGGCCTGTAGAATATTGTGTGCGCACGCGGAACATGTTCTTTGCAAGTTGTTGCGTGATTGTTGATGCTCCTCTGGCATCGTTGTGCAAGATGTAGTCTTTCATGGCGGCAAATACGCCCTGGAAATCTATCCCAATATGGCTGTAAAACCTTTCGTCTTCCGTGTCGACCAATGCTTTCCAAAACACGGGGTTGACATCTTCATATTCTACAGGTGTCCTGTTCTCGCTAAAGAACTTGCCTATCATCACGCTGTCTGCACTGTATATTTCTGTAGCTTGATTAGTGATGGGATTCTTTATGGTTTCCATGTCTGGTGATTTCCCAAACAGCCATAGGAAGTTTATGTCAACTGCTCCAAGGTAGAGGATGAATGCCACTATCAGCGATATGACCGTTGAGATTATCTTGATGTACCAAGGTCTGCCAACGAACAAACTTTTATACCACTGCCAGCATTTGCCAACGTTTTTTTTGAAAAAGCTTGTTGAAGCTTGTTTCTTACTGTTGTTATTTGTTTTGCTCATATTTGAGAAATGTATTTCATTATAGCGTCTATGTCGTCAGGCGAATACCAACGTGCTGTTGTGTCACGTTTTAACCATGTCAATTGCTTTCTGGCATATCTTCTTGTGCTACCCTTGATACGTTCTATGGCTTCGTCGAGACTGTATTTACCGTCAATGTATCCAAATAGCTCTTTGTAACCCACAGTGTTCAAGGCATTAAGATGCCTCATGGGATAAAGGGCTTGAGCTTCTTGTAATAACCCTGCGGCCATCATGTTTTCAACTCGTGTGTTGATTCTTGAATACAATTCTTCCCTAGGACGCTCCAATGCTATCTTTTTTGTCCTGAATTCGCGTGTTTTTTTGCTTTGCTTGCGGAAAGACGAGTATGGCCTGCCGGTCTGTAAGCATATTTCCAAGCCATGTACAATCCTGCGAATGTTCTTTTTATCGACAAATTTATAGTATTCTGGGTCTAGCTTCTCAAGTTCCGCACACAGCGGTTCTAATCCTTCTTTTTCGAGTCTTTCCTTTACGAGGGTGCGTGTTGCTTGTGTTATGGTGGGGATGTCATCGATGCCGTAGCATACGGCATCGATGTACATCATGCTTCCACCGCTTAGAAGTGCAATGCCACCGTGACTGTCGCAAGGGCTGCCTTTGCACTGTCTGAAAAGTTGGCCAAGCAGTCTGATGACTTCTTGTTCATAGATAGCCGCGTTATAGTAATCATCAAGCTGTAAGTTCCCAACGAAATAATGCTTTACGGCAGCAAGTTCTGATGCTGTAGGGGCTGCTGTTCCAATAGTCATCCCTTTGTACATCTGCCTTGAGTCTGCATTGATGATGGGAATTCCCAATGTCTTTGCGATTTCCAGGCAAAGTTTAGTTTTGCCTACCGCAGTTGGGCCGGTGATTACTATCAGCGTATCCATTTACCTGATAATACCTCGCTTTGAGTTCTCTATGAATGTACAGATGTATTCTACTTCTTTTACTCCAGGGTATTTCGCTCTTGCCTCTTGTATTCCGTCCTTAATTATACCGTTGGCATAAATGATTCGGTAAGTGTCGTGGATGGTTTCTATTGTCTCGTTGCTGAAGCCGCGGCGGCGCAAGCCGATGATGTTAATGCCGCAATACCTTGTAGGTTCCTTGCCAGCAATGATGAACGGCGGGATGTCCTGGCTGAAGCGGCAACCGCCTTGAATCATCACGTATCCGCCAATGCGGCAGAACTGGTGGCAAAGGACTGTAGCACTGACAATGGCATTGTCATCGATGGTGACTTCGCCTGCAATTTTTGTGGAATTGCCCATTATCAAACCACTCCCTATCACACAGTCATGAGCTATGTGCACGTTTTCCATGAGCAGGTTGCCGGAGCCTATTGTCGTTTTGCCTTTGCTGGCTGTGCCTCTGCTTATGTTGGCGTATTCCCTGATGCTGTTGTTGTTGCCAATTTCACATGTTGTGTCTTCGCCTTTATATTTCAAGTCTTGTGGTTTTGTGCTTATGCTTGCTCCAGGAAAGAACTCGTTGTTATCGCCAATGCGCGCCCCTGTGTGTATGGTCACACTATTGTATAACTTGTTGTTGTTTCCGATGACGACGTTCTTGTCAATGAAGCAGAACGGGCCTATGATATTGTTGTCTCCTAGTTTGGCTTCTGGATCGACGAAAGCCATTGGGCTGATTGTATTCATGTCTTGGTCGCTTATTTGTTCTTGACGATTTGTGCTGTGAATGTAGCCTCCACTACAACGCGGTCGCCAACGAAGCCGTATCCTTTCATGGATGATACTCCGTGGCGCACTGGTGCGAGCAGGTCAACTTTAAACAATAGGGTGTCACCAGGAACAACCTTTTGACGGAATTTGACATCATCGATTTTCATGAAGTAAGTTGACCAGCGTTCCGGTTCGTCAACTGTGTTGAGTACGAGCAAGCCTCCGCATTGTGCCATTGCTTCAATTTGCAAGACTCCAGGCATTACAGGCTCTTGGGGGAAATGTCCCTGGAAGAATGGCTCGTTGCTTGTTATGTTCTTGACACCGACAATGCTTGTGGCCCCGAGTGAGATTACTTTGTCAACAAGTTGCATAGGGTAGCGGTGGGGAAGCAGTTCCCTGATCTTGTTGATGTCCATGATTGGCTCCTCGTTCGGGTCGTAGATAGGTGCTTGTACTTCATGTTTGCGGATGTCGCGGCGCATCTGGCGGGCAAACTTGTTGTTGATGGTGTGGCCCGGGCGTGTCGCTATTATTCTGCCTTTGATGGGCTTGCCTATGAGAGCCATGTCGCCGATGACATCAAGAAGTTTGTGGCGTGTGCATTCGTTTTCCCACACAAGCGGCTTGTGCTGTATGTATCCCAACTCTGTTGCATCGCGATGTTCTACATTGAGCATATCGGCCAATTTGTCAAGCTGTTCCTGTGAAATCTGCTTCTCGTACATCACAATGGCGTTGTCGAGGTCGCCTCCTTTGATTAGGTTCGCCTTGAGCAATGGCTCTATGTCGCGTACAAATACAAATGTACGGGCCGGGGCTATCTCTTTGGCGAAGTCTTCAACCTTGTCGAGCGTGGCGAACTGGCTGTTTATGAATTTAGAATTGAATGAGCACATCGCGGTGAGACTGAACTCGTCGTCCGGCAGTATGGTAATGCAAGAACCGCTCTCTTCGTCTTTGACTTCTATTTTTTTCCGTATGACATACCAATCCTTGGGGGCATTGAGCTCTTCTATGCCGACTTCTTTGATTTTGTCTACGAACATTGCTGCACTTCCGTCAAGTATCGGGAATTCGGGACCGTTTACTTGAATAAGGCAGTTGTCAATGCCTAGCGCATACAGTGCAGCCAAACCGTGCTCAACCGTAGAAACTCTCACATCCCCCTTGCCGAGCACAGTGCCACGCTGGGTGTCAACAACGTTCTCTGCTACGGCATCTATGACTGGCATTCCTTCGAGGTCTATGCGTTGTATTTTGTAACCGGTATTTTCCGGGGCGGGATTGAAGGTAACTGTTAGGCTCAGTCCCGTGTGCAGCCCTTTCCCGCACAGGGAGAAGCTGCCTTTCAGCGTCATTTGTTTCATCCTGGTAGTGCTATTTTATTTGTTTTTTAACTCTTCTATTTCTTTTTTGAGTTCATGGATTTCTTTGTAAAGCTCTGGCAACTTGCGGAATATTGCCTGCGACTTGAAGTATGCCTTGGGTTCCATTGGTGGCGTTCCTATGAGTGTCTGGTTGCCTTTGATGTTGCCTGGCACTCCAGATTGGGCACCGAGGAAAGTTTTGTCACCTATATTGCTATGCCCGGCTATGCCCACTTGGCCGCCGAACATACACCATGACCCTATCTTTGTGCTTCCGGCTATGCCCACCTGGGCAGACATCACCGTATTTTCGCCTATCTCGACATTGTGGGCAACTTGAATCAGATTGTCAAGTTTCACCCCTTTCCTTATGATGGTGCTCCCCATTGTGGAACGGTCGACACAGGTGTTAGCTCCTATTTCAACATTGTCCTCTATGGTTACTATTCCGATTTGGGGTATTTTGTCGTATCCCTCGGTATTTGGTGCGAAGCCGAAACCGTCTGCTCCGATTACTGTCCCAGCATGGATTGTGACATTGTTGCCAAGCTTGCACCCTTGGTAGATGGTTGTGTTTGGGTATAGAGTGCAGTTGTTGCCTATCTCCACGTTGTCGCCTATTACGGCGTGGGGGTATATTTGTGTGCCGTCACCTATGACAGCACCATCGCCGATGCACGCAAAAGCGCCGATGTATACGTCATTACCTACCTTTGCCGTCTGTGATATGCAGGCAAGAGGGTCAACCCCTTTCTTTTTCGGCTTGTATGATTCGTAGAGCTGCAGCAACTTGGCCACACACTCATATGCATTGTCTACGCGGATGAGTGTTGTGGTTACGGGCTTGTCTAACTTCAAGTTGTTGTCAATGAGAACTATGCTTGATTCCGTGTCATATATGTAATGCTGGTATTTAGGGTTTGACAGGAATGAGATTGCGCCCTTTTTGCCCTCTTCGATTTTTGCGAATGAATTGACTGTGGCGTTCTCGTCACCTTCCACTTTACCACCAATGAAACTTGCAATCTGCTTAGCTGAAAATTCCATCTTTTTAGTTATATTGGCTTTATTAATTCTGCAAATATAGCAATATTTATTTATATACGCTGATAACAGAGGTAATATTTTCTTATTTTTTTTGAAAGCAGCTCTACATTGAGTAGTTCTGAGGCTTCCGATATGTCTTTTGTTGTGCCGTCTTTGTAGAGTATTGATATGCTGTCATCTTCCGGGTCATACATATCTTTCTCAACTGTGTTTAGGGCAACGAAGTATTTCGAGTCGCTGATGTCAATGCCAAGCTTGTTGGCTATGTTGCGGCTGATTTCGTCTACATAGTCTTGCGGGAAAGGTGTCGCGCTTACTTCCACCTTGAATATTCTGCGGTTTACCATGTCGTCGGCCAATCTTGACAACACCTTGTCATCGTGGTGGGTCCACACTTTGAGCGCGCTCCAGATATCGTTGTCGTCGAGTTCCTTGTACACGTCGATGGCCTCGGGGTGTGAGCTGAACCATTCTGCGTCGATGTCGTGGCTGAGGAAGTATTGAAGTGCTGGCGTTGCAAACACTTTGTGGCCTTCACGCACCAGGGCCTTTGCCCTGTTCAGCGCACTGATAAGCACACATTCGTAGGCCACGGCTGTTTTGTGCAGGTATACTTGCCAGTACATCAGCCTGCGTGATGTAAGATAGTTTTCGATTGAAAATATTCCGTTGTGTTCTACAACGAGGTTGTCTTCATGCACGTTTAGCATTTTTATTATGCGTGCGCTGCCTATGTTGCCCTCGTTCACACCGGTGAAAAAGCTGTCGCGCCGCAGGTAGTCCAGGCGGTCCATGTCAAGTTGGCTGCTTATTAGCTGGTGAAGGAATTTCTTGGGGTACTCGTTCTTGAAAATTTTCAGTGCCAAGTTGAGTTGGTTGCCCAAGTCGCGGTTTATCTGTTCCATCATGAGCAAGGATATCTCCTCGTGCGAGATGCCTCGTACAAGGGTGTTTTCCAATACATGGCTGAAGGGTCCGTGGCCGATGTCGTGCATGAGGATTGCCGCTTCAACAGCCTCTGCCTCGCTGTCGAAGATAAAGTTGCCTTTTTGCAGCAGCGTGGCTATGGCTTCGCTTACAAGATGGAATGCGCCAAGGGAATGCTGGAACCGTGAGTGCCTTGCGCCCGGGTAAACCACAGAGGCCAGGCCTAGCTGGTTGATGCGGGTTAGTCGTTGCATCAGTGGATGCTGCACAATGCTCAGCAACAGCCCCCTTGGTATCTTGATGAATCCGAATACTGGGTCGTTGATAATCTTGCTATCGTTCATGCCTTGTGTCTTGTCTTGTCGTTGGAATTGCGTTATTTGGTTTGGTGGCATTTGCGGGTGGTCCATGGCCTGGTGGTAGCGCATGTGGTGATTGCCGACATTTAGCAGTTGCAATGGTAATATAAATTTACAATGGTTGCCTTGTCGGCATTGAATGGCCGTTCCGTTTTGCCAAACAGGGCTTTTAGCCTTGCATCACGGACTGTTTTGCACATTGAAATGGTTGGTTTTGCAATGCAGTGGGGCTTGCCATTTAACTCATTGGCTGCCAGATGGTAGTGTGGTTGTCCCATTGTCGGGATATTTCTTTACAAAAAGGAGTCCGCAGACTGCATGGCGCAGTGTGCGGATTCCTTTTTGTGTTGTACCTACTTGCCATCAATGTTATAGTTGGGCCAGCTCGCAAGCCATCTCACCTTGTAGCTCGCGTGCTTTCTCGGCCGCTGCGGCGGCAAAGTTTTTGCTGCTGTCTGCATATATTATGCCTCGCGATGAATTGACAATCAGTCCGCAGTCTGTTGTCATGCCGTATCTGCACACCTCCTGCAGGCTGCCGCCCTGTGCTCCTACGCCTGGTACGAGCAGGAAATGTGTAGGGGCTACTTTGCGGATGTCTTCAAACATCTTTCCTTGTGTGGCACCGACAACATACATCATGTTATCGGCCGTTCCCCATTGCTGTGAAGCCTTGAGCACTTTCTCAAACAGGCGTTCGCCGCAGTTGTCGGTTGTAAGTTGGAAATCGTGTGAGCCTTTGTTGCTTGTCAGTGCGAGCAGTATTACCCATTTGCCTGTGTATGAAAGGAAAGGGGTCACGCTGTCTTCACCCATATATGGGGCTACAGTCAGTGCATCAACGTTGTATTCGTCGAAGAAAGTCCTGGCGTACATTGCCGATGTGTTGCCGATGTCGCCACGCTTTGCGTCGGCTATTATGAAGTGCTGTGGATAGAATGCCTTAATGTATGCCACTGTTTTTTGGAAAGCCGCCAGTCCTTTAATGCCGGCAGCCTCATAAAAAGCAAGGTTGGGTTTGTAGGCAATGCAGAAGTCTGCCGTTGCATCGATTATGGCTTTGTTGAATGCAAATATAGGGTCTTTCTCTGCCAGCAGGTGTTGTGGTATCTTCCTTGTGTCGGTGTCAAGGCCTACGCACAAGAATGTTTTCTTGCTGAATATCTGTTCTGTCAGTTCTTTTTTGTCCATGTCGTGATGGTGTTAGCTTGTTTAAAGTTCATTTGCTTTCATTCTCTCAGCGTTTTCTGCTACTGTCAGTGCGTCAATCATGTCTTGTATGTCGCCGCCGAGAAAGCCCTGCAAATCATGTGTGGTATAGCCTATTCGGTGGTCGGTCACACGTCCTTGCGGGAAGTTGTAAGTACGTATTTTTGCACTGCGGTCACCTGTGGAGACGAGTGTCTTTCGGCGGTTTGCAATGTCGTCGATGTATTTTTGGTGCTCACGGTCATAAATGAATGTGCGCAGGCGTGAAAGCGCACGCTCCTTGTTTTTAGGCTGGTCGCGCGTTTCAGTACACTCTATCAGTATTTCTTCTGTTTCGCCAGTGTTGGGGTTTTTCCACGGGTAGCGCAAGCGAACACCCGATTCCACTTTGTTCACGTTCTGCCCACCGGCTCCGGAACTGCGGAAGGTGTCCCATTTAATGTCTCCTTCATTTATGTTTACTTCAAACTTGTCGGCCTCAGGCAGTACGGCAACGGTGGCCGCACTGGTGTGCATCCGCCCTTGGGTTTCCGTGGCTGGCACTCGTTGTACGCGGTGAACCCCCGATTCATATTTAAGTGTGCCGTAAACGTTGTCGCCGCTCACGGCGAAATCTATTTCCTTGAAACCGCCTACGGCACCTTCGCTGACGCTTGTTATTGATAGCGACCAGCCTTTTGAATCGCAGAATTTTTTGTACATTTGGAATAAGTCGCCTGCAAACAACGCCGCTTCGTCGCCGCCAGTCCCGGCCCTTATCTCCATCTGCACGTTTTTTGCATCCTCTGGGTCTTTAGGGATGAGGGCCAGCTTTATCTCGTCTTCAATCTCGGGCTGCAAAGTCTCGTTTACAGAGAGTTCTTCGCGTGCCATCTCTTTCATTTCCGGGTCGCTCTCGTTGGCCAGTATGTCTTTTGCCTCAGCAATGGAGTTTAGGCAGCTAATGTAACGCTTCCTGGCATCCATGATTTCACCCAGCTCCTTGTATTCGCGTGTTAGCTTGACGTAGCGTTCCTGGTCTGCAATCACAGAGGGGTCGGTTATCAGCGTTGCCACTTCCTCGTATCGGCTCACAAGGCCTTCAAGTTTTTCCAGTATGCTGTTGTTTTCGGTAATTGCCATCATTGATATTCAAATGTTCCGAATTCGCTTTTGATAGAAAGGCTTTTCTTTCCTTCTTCGATGTGTCCGACAACCTGTGCCTCGATGCCAAAGCTGTTGCTAATTGCTATTATGTCGTCAGCAAGCTTGGGGCTGACGTATATTTCCATGCGGTGACCCATGTTGAACACCTTGTACATTTCTTCCCAGGCTGTGTTGCTTTCTTCATGTATAATCTTGAACAACGGGGGAATGGCGAACATGTTGTCTTTAACAACCCGGCAGTTCTCACCCACGAAATGGAGCACTTTTGTCTGTGCACCTCCTGTGCAGTGAACCATTCCGTGTATTTCGTGGCGGTGAGCGTCGAGAATGACCTTTATTGCGGGGGCGTATGTGCGAGTGGGGGATAAAACCAGCTGCCCGGCATTTACGTCCAGGCCGTCTATTGGCTGGTCAAGATGGTAATGGCCACTGTATACAAGCTCTCTCGGCACCGCATGGTCATAACTTTCGGGATATTTCTCGGCCAGGTATTTTGCGAATACATCGTGGCGTGCACTGGTAAGGCCGTTGCTGCCCATGCCACCGTTGTAGCTGCTTTCATAATTTGCTTTGCCGTATGAGGCTAGCCCCACGATTACATCGCCTGGGCGGATGTTCGCATTGTTTATCACGTCGCTGCGCTTCATGCGGCAAGTTACAGTGGTGTCAACCACAATTGTGCGCACAAGGTCGCCTATATCGGCTGTCTCGCCTCCAGTGGCATATATGCCTATGCCCATGTCGCGCATTTGTTGCAACAGTTCATCCGTGCCGTTTATGATAGCTGAGATGACTTCCCCTGGTACGAGCATCTTGTTTCTTCCGATGGTGCTCGACACAAGAATGTTATCTACGGCTCCGACGCACAGCAGGTCGTCAGTGTTCATTATGAGCGAGTCTTGGGCAATGCCTTTCCATACGCTCAGGTCGCCAGTTTCTTTCCAGTAAGTGTAAGCAAGTGACGACTTCGTTCCCGCTCCGTCGGCATGCATTATGTTACAATATTCAGGGTCGCCTCCCAGTATGTCAGGGATGATTTTGCAGAATGCCTGTGGGAATATGCCTTTGTCTATGTTTTTGATGGCGTTGTGTACGTCTTCTTTTGCCGCACTGACACCGCGCATCATGTATCGATTGTTGTTGTTCATATGCTTTGATAGTTGTGTTAGTTGACAGTTCTTGCACGTGATGTGAACGCATTATAATTCTTTCCCGTTCCAGAACTCCCAGCTTGCAAAGGCTTGCAAGAGGAGCATTTCAAGGCCGTTCTTGGTGTTGGCTCCGTGTTCTGCCCCTTTTTTCATGAATAGAGTGGTGTCTGGGTTGTATATCACGTCGTAAAGAATAGTATGATTGTCCATTGCTTGGTATGGTAGGTTGGGGCATTCTTCTGTATTGGGGTACATCCCGCAAGGAGTACAGTTGACTATGACATTGTACTCTTTTATCACGTTGGGAGTGATATCTTCATATTGTATTGTACCCGGACGTTGGAATCGGCTTACGAATATGGTTTCAAGTCCAAGCGACTTGAGGCCATAGTCAACGGCTTTAGACGCTCCGCCCGTACCTAAGATCAGTGCTTTGGTGTGAGTTTTGTCTAGCATGGGTTCAATGCTCTTGGTGAACCCAATCACATCCGAATTGTACCCTTTCAGAGAAATTTTCGTACCATCGCGCGTCACCTTGATAACGTTCACTGCTCCTATCGCCCTGGCTTCGGGGCTGATGGCATCAAGGAAAGGCAACACTTTCTGTTTGTATGGTATTGTTACGTTTAGCCCGCGTAGGTTAGGGTTAGAGTCAATTACTTCCGGCAATAAGTCTATTGTCGGTATTTCGAATTTCTCGTAAATGGCATCAATCTTTTCGTCAGTGAATTTCTGGTTGAAATAGACGTTTGAGAAAGAATGGCCGAGCGGATAGCCTATTAGACCGTATTTGTCCATAGAGTGATTGGTTATTTTGTTGCAATGTATATGGTGCAGATGCCAAAAGTCATTCGCTTGAATGATGCGGCATTGAATCCCGCACTTTTAATAATGCCCACCATAGTTTCCCCTTGTGGGAATGCTTCAATTGACGCGGTTAGATATCTATAAGCGTCTTTATCCTTGGATATTATCCTGCCGTACATTGGCAGGATGGTATGGGAATAGATTTTGAACAGTTGCTTCATAGGAAAGCAAACCGGTGTTGTCAATTCGATAATGCACAGTGCGCCTCCTTTCTTCAATACACGGTACATTTCTTTTAGTCCTTTGTCCAAGCTCTCAAAATTTCTGATGCCAAAGGCAGATGTTACGGCATCAAAGCTTTCATCGGCAAATGGCAATGCAAGGCAATCGCCTTTTACGAAAGAGATGACATTGCCAAGTTTTTCTGTGGAAACTTTCTTTTTGCCAATGTCCATCATTCCTTCGCTAAGGTCGATGCCAATGAGTTTGGATGGCCTTAGCATCTTTGCCGATAGTATGGCGAAGTCACCTGTCCCTGTTGCGACGTCAAGAATCCTGTCTGGTTTGTACGGCAGTAGTTTCTTGATGGCTTCCCGTCTCCAACGCTTGTCAATATCCCACGATAGTCTATGGTTGAGCGTGTCATAAGAGTGGGCAATCTGGTCGAACATGTGTTCTACCTGTTTGCCCTTGCTCTCATGGCCGCTATATGGTTTTATTTCTTCTTGTCTGTACATCTACTTCGCCTGGACGTGGTCGTTTCGCGCTGATTGTGGCTTATCGCGTCTTGAGATACGTCGTTACGTTCTTTTCTATGCGGGCAGCTATGTCGCCGTCTTCGGCAGCTTTGTCAAATGTCTCGCCCGTGATGTGCTCATACAGTTCAATGTACCTTTCACTCACGCTATTGGCATATTCATCTGTAATTTCTGGCATTGTCTGTCCTGGCTGGTTCATGAAGTTGTGCTCAATGAGCCATTGACGAACGAATTCTTTTGAAAGTTGGCGTTGCGGCTCGCCATTTTTGAATTTTTCCTCGTAGCCGTCAGCATAGAAATAGCGGCTTGAGTCGGGGGTGTGGATTTCGTCTATGAGGTAAATCTTGCCGTCTCTCTTGCCAAACTCATATTTCGTGTCTACAAGTATCAAGCCTTGCTTTGCTGCTATTTCCTGCCCGCGGGCAAACAGTTTCCTTGTATAGTCTTCCACGATGGCGTAGTCTTCAGCGCTCATTATGCCTTGGGCGATTATCTCTTCTTTGGAGATGTTGAGGTCGTGCCCTTCGTCAGCTTTGGTTGTCGGAGTTATTATTGGCTCGGGGAACTTTTGGTTCTCTTTCATTCCTTCGGGGAGTTTCACGCCGCAAATCTCTCGGCAACCGTTTTTATATTCCCTCCATGCCGAGCCTGTAAGTATTGAGCGGATAATCATTTCAACCCGGAAACCCTCACATTTCAGTCCGATTGTAACCATCGGGTCGGGTGTGGCCAGTTTCCAGTTTGGGCAGATGTCGCTTGTTGCGTCAAGAAACTTTGCGGCTATTTGGTTCAATACTTGCCCTTTGAAGGGTATTCCTTTGGGCAGTACAACGTCAAATGCCGATATTCTGTCTGTTGCCACCATGACCAAAAGGTCATCATTTATGTTGTACACATCGCGGACTTTACCGTGATAAACGCTTTTTTGGCCTTCAAATTGAAAGTCTGTGCTTGTTAATGCTTTCATTTCTGTAATTATTTTGTTTTATTTGCTTTGTCAAAAGATTCGTATGCATTGACTATCCGCGTAACAAGTTTGTGGCGAACGATGTCTTTTTTATTAAGATGGACAACCCCAATGCCTTCTATCCCGTCCAAGATGGCAAGTGCTTCCTTCAGTCCGCTGTTTTGTTCGCGTGGCAAGTCAATTTGGGTCATGTCGCCTGTGATTATCATCTTTGTGTTCCAACCCATGCGGGTCAAGAACATACGTATTTGCGCAGGTGTGGTGTTCTGGGCTTCATCCAATATTACGACAGCATCACTCAGTGTCCTTCCGCGCATGAATGCCAGTGGAGCAATTTGTATCACGTGCTTCTCCATCAATTCTTGGAGGCGTGCCGGGGGGATCATGTCTTCAAGTGCGTCATACAACGGTTGCAGGTAAGGGTCTATCTTTTCTTTCATGTCACCGGGCAGAAAGCCAAGCTTTTCGCCTGCTTCTACTGCGGGGCGGCTTAACACGATTTTTTTTATGTTTTTTTCCTTGAGGGCCTTTACAGCCAAGGCTATGCTTAAGTATGTCTTGCCTGTTCCGGCTGGCCCCACGGCAAATACCATATCGTTGTGTGAGTAGCAGTCTATGAGTTTCTGCTGGTTTTCGCTTCTTGCTTTTACCGCCCTGCCGCTTACGCTGTAGACTATAACCCCGTCTGGTATTTCGTCTTGAGTTTTATGCCCATTGACAATATTGACTATGTCTTCAGCTTTCAGAGAGTTAAACTTCAAGACATGCTTGCGCATGGTCTCTATGTTCTCTTCAAAGGCACACATTTGTTTTTCGTCACCAAGTACTCGGATTACATTGTCGCGTCCGACAATCCTCAATTTCGGGAAAAGTGCCTTTATCATCTGCAGGTGAGTATTGTTCACTCCGTAGAATATGACAGGATCAATGTCCTCAAGTACGATATGTTTCTCTATCAATTTTCGATGCCGTTAAATTCCATCTGCAAAATTACAGAAACTTTTTAATATCTTGCTATTTTTTATTCTCTTTTTAATGTATTAGTTGTCCATGTGCACTTTTCTGTAGTATTATGGAGGTGCTGGCTATGCTTGGGCTGGGAGCTTTGGGTGTATATGTGATTTTACTTTTAAATGCAATCTTATTTGAAATAAAAGTGCTACCTTTGCATTAGTTTTATTATGTCTATAATTTATGAGCATATCAAAAAACAGATATCTTCAAGGCTTTGTGTGTGTTGTTGCTGTATTGGCGCTTGTACGATGCGTGTTTCCTGGCGTGGCCGAACCGGTTTCAGTAGAAAGTGCCAGTGCCTATGATTCTGTTATAGACAGTTCTGATGTTGCGATGAGTCCAGTCGTGGGCGGTGCTGCTATTGAAGAAAGACCGTTACACAAAACAGAAAGCAGCGTCGTTAGGCATCGGATATATAGTGTTCCGTCGTTTAGGGGAACGTTTCCTGATAACAACGACATTCAGCTTGAGGCAGCTGCTCGCAACGGGGTTGATCCTGTGGCAAATCGCACGGAAGCCGAACGTCGTATGGACGAGCTTGTTTATGTCGGCTCTAATCCATATTACCACATTGACCCACTGCGGAGCAGCATTCCTTACCTCGTTCCTAAAGCCGCTGTGTTGTTGCAGGATATCGGGCAGGCATATTTCGACAGTCTTTACATTAAAGGCATCCCGCTTCATAAAATAATTGTGACCAGTGTGCTTCGCACAAAAGATGACGTGGCCAATCTTCGGAAGAGAAACGGAAATGCAACTGAAAACAGTTGCCATTTGTATGGCACGACCATTGATATATGTTATAACCGTTACAAGACCGTAGAAGATCCTGATGGCCCGAAACGTCGTCAAGTGCGTAATGATACACTAAAATGGGTGCTCAGTGAGGTTCTCCGGGATTTTCGGCAGCAAGGCCGTTGCTATGTGAAGTATGAAGTGAAACAGGGGTGTTTCCATTTGACTGTGAACTAAGGTTTGTGAAACGATCTTATGAGAGCTTTGTCTATATTATATTGTCGAAGGTTCTTAAATCTTGATTGTGAATCCAAGGCCGTTCATAAGAGCTTGGTATTTTGTATGTTTTACAGCTGTTTCTGCATTTATGCAGTAAAGTCAACTATATAGGTGGCTTGCAAAGTGCTTTTTTATGGTGTTGTCATAAATGAAGCAACCTCCTTGCTTAGGCCAGGCCATGGCGTCACACTATGTCTGCAAGGAGGCTGCTTTTCTTGTAAAAACAAGTTTGGCAATTTATATAAAGGCTATCGTTAGTCCAGCCATTACGATGCTCACCATAGACATGAGTTTTATGAGAATGTTGAGCGATGGGCCAGATGTGTCTTTAAACGGGTCGCCGACAGTGTCGCCAACGATTGTCGCTTTATGGCACTCGGTGCCTTTGCCGCCAAAGTGCCCTTCTTCTATCATCTTCTTGGCATTATCCCATGCCCCTCCAGAGTTGGCCATGAATACTGCGAGTGTGAAGCCGGTGGTAAGTCCGCCAACGAGCAGGCCCATGACTCCGCCCACGCCGAGCACTATGCCCACTATGATAGGTATGATAATTGCCAGTAGGCTGGGTAATATCATTTCGTGCTGGGCTGACCGTGTGCTTATTTCCACGCAGCGTCCATAGTTTGGGGTTGCCTTGCCTTCCAGTATGCCTTTAATTTCATGGAATTGCCTGCGCACTTCGTTTACCATGGTTTGGGCCGCACGTCCTACAGCTCCCATGGTGAGTCCACAGAACAAGAAAGCTGACATACCGCCAATAAATGCACCAACGAGCACCTTTGGATTCATCAGGTTTACTTGGAAGAATTCCATGAAGTCTATCATGTTTGCTGTTGTCGGGTTAAACAAGTTGCCAGCTTGGTCTACGAATGTTTGCCCGTCGTTGATGGCTCGTTGCATAGCTATCTTTATTTCTTCCACATACGAGGCTAGTAGGGCCAGGGCGGTTAAGGCAGCGCTGCCTATGGCGAATCCCTTGCCGGTTGCCGCAGTGGTGTTGCCCAATGCGTCAAGTGCATCGGTGCGTTGGCGCACACCTTCTCCGAGTTCGCTCATTTCGGCATTGCCGCCAGCATTGTCTGCTATTGGGCCGTAAGCGTCAGTGGCGAGCGTTATGCCGAGTGTCGACAACATGCCTACCGCAGCAATGCCTATTCCATATAAGCCTTTGGAGATGCTTTCAGCGCTCATGGTAAGGTCGAACCCGTTGGCGAACATATAGCTCAACATGATGGCTACAGATATGGTGACTACCGGGATCATTGTGGAGATCATCCCCGTTCCGATGCCCTTTATTATCACTGTGGCTGGGCCTGTTTTCGAAGCTTCTGCTATTTTCTGTGTTGGTTTGTAGCTGTGGCTTGTGTAATACTCTGTGGCTTGGCCTATTATGACACCAGCTGCCAGTCCGCTTAATACAGAGAACGAAACTCCAATCCAGTTTTCAATCTGCATCAAATATAGAATCGCGAATGTTGCGACGGCAATGAGGGCTGCCGCAACATTCGTGCCGAGGCTTAGTGAGTGCAGCAGTTCTTTCATGGTTGCTCCTTCTTTTGTGCGTACAAGGAATATGCCAATCAGTGACAGGAATATGCCCACTGCGGCTATGACCATTGGTGCGATCACGGCTTTGAGCTGCATATCGGAGTCTAGGGCGAATGCTGTCGCACCGATGGCGGCAGTGCTGAGGATGCTGCCGCAGTAGCTCTCGTAGAGATCGGCCCCCATGCCTGCAACGTCGCCCACGTTGTCGCCCACGTTGTCGGCAATCGTCGCCGGGTTGCGCGGGTCGTCTTCTGGAATGTTGGCTTCCACCTTGCCAACCAAGTCAGCCCCCACGTCAGCGGCTTTTGTGTAAATCCCTCCGCCAACACGGGCAAACAATGCTTGTGTTGAAGCTCCCATGCCGAATGTCAGCATTGTTGTGGTTATGGTGACAAGTGCCATGTGCTCGCCCTTGTAGAAAATTTCCAGCACGATGAACCACAGTGCTATGTCCAGTAGGCCAAGACCTACAACCACGAGCCCCATGACCGCACCGCTGCGGAAAGCTATTTTCAGGCCTTTGTCAAGGCCCTTGCGCGCTGCGTTAGCTGTACGGGCAGAAGCGTATGTGGCAGTTTTCATGCCGAAGAAACCGGCTAGGCCGGAAAAGAATCCGCCTGTTAGGAAGGCAAACGGAACCCATGGGTTTTGCACATGCATGACATAAGCCATGAAAGCAAAGATGATGGCCAGGATTACGAATACGATGCTGACGACTTTGTATTGTTGTTTTAAGTAAGCCATAGCTCCGCTTCTTACGTGAGCTGCAATTTCGCGCATGCGTGGTGTGCCTTCGTCCTCTTTCATCATCTGGCGGAAGAATGCCCATGCCATGCCGAGCGCACATAACGATGCGACAGGAATGATCCAAAATACTACAGGAATGTCCATAGTCAAATAATGTTTTTAGTTATTGGTTGTTGTTTCTTTTTTATAACAAAAGGCGTACAGGCGGCCATGCTGGCTTGCCTTGTACGCCTTTGTGGTCAGTTTTCGGTGTCGAAGTCGGTTATTCCGTCCGCTTCTTCTTCTGGGTCGGTAGCTATTTCGAAAGTGGTTCTGTAGTTGTCTTCGTTAATGTCATCTTCGTTGAACATCTCTTCGTCTTCCATGTTGTCGTCTTCGCCCTCCATGTCGTCGTATTCTTCATCAGAGAGTTCATCGTGTTCTTTGCTTTGTAATGTCAGGCGTGGCTTTTCCATTTCCGGCTTTGCCTTTGCGAATATGGCTTCCACCCATGAGCCTTTTTCTATTTCGAGCACTTCATACCCGTCGGCCACTTTCTTTTCGTATGTGCCTCCAGGTTTGTGCAGTCTGCTTTTGGGCAGGGTGGTCGTAGATACGTCGAAGCCGCTTTCAATGATGTCTTTGATACTTTGTGACAACGAGTCCCAGCCGCCTCCGAAGTTTCGGTTGAGCACTTCAATCAGTGTTGTGGCAGAAATGTGGTGGATGTTTTCATATGTCAGGTCTGTTACGCGTTGTATGGGGCGCTTTTTTACAGCCCATGTGATTTTTGTGTCCTCGTCGAGCCTGATTTGTCCTACCTTGTAACCTTGTTTTTCATATTTTGCTTTTATGGTGGTGGCCTCATCGGTTATTTCCTCTATGCTGAAAGCTCCGCGCATGATGTCTGTGTAATGCCGCAGATTGTCTTTCTGGTCCGAGTCTCTGTCTATTCCGTCGAGCAGGCGGAATATGTCGTTTTCTTGTAAGTCCCAGACATTGTTTTTGTTCAATGTCTTAAGTGTTGGTGCATTTTTTGCTCCTGATGCTTTCATTATCTGTCTGCTTGTATGGTTTTTGATGTTGCAAATGTAAATACTTTATTTTTCATGCACAAGTTTTTGCTTAAAATTTTTTCGAATCATGGTTGCCTTACGGCACCAACCTTTGTACAAGAGTTGTGCTATTGTCATTTTAACAGAGTTATGCTGTTTGATTGTGTCCTGTTTGCTCGGGTAGAAGATGGCATGCCATGCGGAAGCCCGTGTGCTTATATTGCTCCTGCCTAGTGGCTAAGATGTGTGTGGCTGATAAATGTTATGTAAATGATTATTGCATTTGGGAGGCTTAGGGATGTGATTTTTATAATGTGCTGTATGTCAATTGATTGTGGAGCGATGTCGGTGTCTCTTTCTAAAACGGGCAGTTCGCGTCGCTGATACAGGGCTTCTTGCGTCTGGAAACGGGCCAAGCCAGGATGCCATAAAGGACTGATGGTTGCCATATGTGATTCTGTAAGTTTTTATGAATAAATAAAGCCAACTCTATTCGAGGTGGCTTTAGGTCTTTTATGCTGGATTACGGTTGGCTGTTATTTGACGATGTCTGCCGGTGTAATGTTATTCAAGGAGGAACTTGATTATTCCCTGCATTATGTCTTTCCGCTTTTCAGCATCCTTGATGCATTCAAATGGGAAGCCCATGGAAAAGGCGCGGTAATCAGCCCCACGGTATGCAACACACGCATCATGCCCGTCAGGGTAACGCATTGCCGCAAATGCCGGCCATACAGGGCTGAGGACTTCTGGCGCAGTGACGCAGTAGTGGCTTTCATTGATTGAGTCGTAGATTTGCAGGGTTGTGTTTAGGCCGTATATTGGGCGGCCTTGTGGCTTGCTGTTGCCGGTATAGCGGCATTTCAGTATGTCGTTGATAAACTTCTGCTCTGCAGCTGACTGCATGTCGCTGCCGATATATGCACCGCTGGTCAGCAAAGCTCCGCCACGCGCAGTATACTCTTTAAGTTTGTTTTGCATGGTGGTCGAAAACGTCTTGTAGTATTGAAGGCTGTGGCCGTCATTGCGTTCCAGGCCTAGCAAAAGGTCTGTCATTTGGTAGTGTGACAAGTTTATGCTTCCGCTTTCTACTGCATCATGTGAACAACTCAGTATGTTATAGCCTTTGTTTGCGGCAATTGCTTCAGCATGGCAGCGAACATAGTCTTTGTCGTTGCCGGCGATGTACATTCCGGTGAAGTCATCGTTACTCCATCCCAGGCCGCTTTCGTCCTCTATTCCCATGCGCTCTCGGTCAAAGCACACTTGTCTTCCGACCCAGCCGCCTGTCGGGCCGAGTGTCACGCCTGGGTCTTCATCAAAGTCAAAGCCTTGTTTTGTTGCATCGTCATGTACAGATGGTGAGGACAGCCGGTTGAAACCGTTTACTATCATTATGCTTTTTTCGGCTTCTGGATTATACATTGCGCAGAGCACTTCTGTCGGGAAGCTCTTACCTCCTCTTGTCACAGCGGCGATTTTGAAGCTGTACAGTACACCTGGGTCTAACTCTATGCTGTAGCTGTTTTTGCCTTTTATGTATGTGCCGTTGTCGAAATCAGAGTGGCCATAGCTTGTGTAAACGATGTAGCCAGTTGGATATGAAGTTGCTTCCTGGGGATCTACGACTGGTTGCCAAGTAAGTGTTGCTTTCCCTTTGCCGGTAAACTCTATGCTGAAGTTACGTGGGGTTAATGGTGTTACAGCGTAAGGACGCTCGTGTTGTTCTGATATGTAGCGTAATATGGTTTTGTATATCGACCTCGCGAGTGTGAACTTGAAGTTTGGGTCCTGGCCGTAGCGCATATCCGGAAAGTTCTGGTGTGACATTGTTTCCAGAATTGCGCTTGGGATTCCTGGAAGTCTTGTTTCTGAGTAGTTTTTGTCAAGGAGCTTGCGTTTTTGCCATGTTCCGTATTTATATTGCAGGTCGCGTGTAGTATTAGAAAGCAGTGCGTCTGCAAAGTCACGCGAAGCAAGTCTTGAAATGCCTGCATTAAGCCTTCCACCGTTGAAGTTTGTGGTGCATATTGCCAGTGAGCCAATCAGTCCGATGCCGTCAGTTGCATAACCGGCATCACTGTGTATTGCCAGTGAAAGTTCGAATGGTACATTTTTCCCATCAGTGGTCGGCATATAACACGACCCCCCACCAAGGTAATTTGTCATTTTTGACCTCGTGTTAATGTCGTCAGCATAATCGTTAGTGCCGTTGTGTGTGCTGTAAACAGAATATGGCATGCCTGCCCATTGGGCGTAATATCGTGCTCCTTCCATGTTCCTTGGCAGGCCGCTGACTTTCCCTCCACGCTCTATGTTGCCCATTCCACCGCCGAATCTTACCGCATCAGCGGTAACAATGCCTCGCTTTGAACTTTGGTTGGTAAGCACGACACGGTTAAACTCATTGCTGCCTGCATCGAATTTGAAAGTGCCAAGGTAAACCCAAGTGCCGCCGCCCATCTGCTGGTTTACTCTGAACACCGTTTTCTCTCCCTTGTGCCATACCGTATATTTTGCATCATCGACACTGTTTGCCAACGTTTGGTAGCTTACGTATACTGCGTATTCGCCTTCTTCAGGGAAGTTTGGCTGATATGAAATCAAGCTGTACTTTTTTTTGCTGCTTGTGGCTTTAGCCATGCGGGCAGTGCCTGCGGTGAACGGGTTCTCGCCGTCTGTATAATGTCCTTGGTGCATGGCGAATCCGTTTATGTCGGTGTTGGCCCATTGATGCTTGGAATTTACCTCAATATATCTTGTGCCATGCATCGAGTCATCATTATCGATGATGACTTCGTGCTTTTGCATGTCGCGTTCACGGGGAGTGAATACAACCGCCCCGGCATTCTCGAGCATCGGAATGAGGTATGGGATGACTATGGTTGGAGTGAACAAGTCTTCTGTAGTTCCGAATAGTTTTGGGCGCTGCCATTTCCACTCTCCTTTTGTGGCATCGTAATACCGACCATGGCTGGCCCATAATGCAATGTGCCTGTTTTGCAGTCCGTGGGTGGGGGAGTATGGCGATGATTCATTGCGTACCCACGGCTCTCCGTCATACTCAATGTCTCCCCACAGGTTGATCTTGCCTGGCCTTTTTTTGATTTTGTGTGGAACAAGGTCTTCGATTGGCATACCATTGGTGATGACCGTTATGGTATATTTTTTGTAAGGTTTTGGAATTGCTTTCTTAATGTGTTTGTATATGTCATTAGTGGTTTTCTCAGAAAACTCTTGGGCAGCGAATGTGCCGTCGGCAACAATGTTTATTGTTTTATTCTTGTTGTCAACTTCATATTTTAGTAGTTTGGGAGATTGTGGCTGTTCTTGTTTCTTTGGTTTGTATTTCGCGAAATACTCTTTGAGCTTTTGCTCCATTTTCTTTTCTTGAGTGGCCGTTTGCGCGAAACACATTCCTCCAATGCATAGCATGAGAGTGATTAAAGTGTGCCGGATTTCCATTGTCTTATACGTCTCCTGTTGTGAAGTTCTGCGGTTTCAGTCCTTCAAACCTTTTGAAATATTGCTTTATTTCGCGCATTTGTCCTTCTATGTCCCCATTTGGAATGATTGTGCATGTACATTCGATAAGCCGCTTTTTGTAGTCTACACCATATAGCAGGATTGGCAATTTTGCTTTTTCCGCAATATAGTAAAAACCTTTTTTCCAGTCAGGGTTTGGCGAGCGGGTGCCTTCAGGCGTTATGCATAAATGGAATATATGCGCATTCTTTGCAGCTAATGCAAGGTTGTCGGTCATGTTTGTGTGCTTTGTGCGCCAGACAGGGATTCCTCCAAGCCATCTAAACAGACTGCCTAATGGCCATATAAACCACTCCTTCTTCATCAAGAAGTTACTTTTTAATCCCTCGGCTCGTGAATACAGCAATCCGATTATGAAATCCCAATTGCTCGTGTGCGGTGCAAGGCAGATTATGTATTTGTCTGGGTGAGCTTCTGTGATGTTCGTAGACCAATTCAAGCATTTATACAATATCCAGCTGCAAAGTGGTTTAAGCATATTTATGTTAATATTAATCTGATATAGTAATCTGGTCTATTATTTCCATTGCTTGGGCCTTGAACTTCTCTTTCAAATCTTTGTAATATTTACTTGGCTCCAATCCTGGCTCTGGATGGGATATACGGTTAATGAAATTTTTCTCCATTTTAATAATAGTGTACATCAATGATTCTGCACATTCCCTTTCGTTAGGAGTTCCGTATTGGGAAACGGCTACGCATTCTGCAAAGAGTTCTGTGCAAATTTGCCTTATTTCTCGTTTTAAAGTCCTTCTGTTTGTCATATCGCTAAATCCTCCTCTTTATTATTTGATGTTCTTTCGTTTCGTCAAAGATACGTATTTTATCGTGAATGACAATGGCTTTCAATAAAAAAAATATTAAAATTCATTTGCGCTATTGGGTTTGCAAGTTAATTCTGATTATTATTGTTTATTTTTGTAGGCACAAAATGGATACTACTTATAATATAAACGATATAGAGATGGAAAAAAGTGCGTTGCAGATAGCGCGTGGAGCATATCTGCCAAAGTTGCCAAAGGCACTTGCCGGTGCGGTTAAAGTGAAGGAAGGTGCACCGACCCAGAGTGTTGACAATCATGATGAAATCAAGAAATTGTTTCCTAACACTTATGGAATGCCTGTGGTTGAGTTTGTGGAGAGTGACGAGACCATGGGGTTCAGGGTCAATGTCGGCGTTATACTTAGTGGCGGGCAGGCTCCCGGAGGCCATAATGTGATTACAGGACTGTTTGACCAACTGAAGAAGCTGAACCCCGAGAACCGTCTTTATGGCTTCATATTGGGGCCCAGCGGCCTTGTTGAGCATGATTATATAGAGCTGACCAAGGATGTCATTGATGATTACCGTAACACGGGCGGTTTTGATATGATTGGCTCAGGGCGTACAAAGCTTGAAGAGGAAGAACAGTTTGAAAAGGGCCTTGAAATCTTGCGCGAGCTTGACATCAAAGCATTGGTCATCATAGGTGGTGACGATTCGAACACAAATGCTTGCGTATTGGCCGAGTATTATGCTGCAAAAAACACAGGGGTGCAGGTGATAGGCTGTCCTAAAACGATTGACGGTGACTTGAAGAACGAACAAATCGAGACTTCTTTCGGATTTGACACGGCAACCAAGACATATGCCGAACTTATCGGAAACATAGAGCGCGATTGTAACTCTGCGCGCAAGTATTGGCATTTCATCAAGGTAATGGGGCGCAGTGCCAGCCATATTGCCCTTGAATGTGCGTTGCAGTGCCAGCCGAATGTATGTTTGATATCAGAAGAAGTTGAGAAGAAAGACATGACGCTCAACCAAATTGTAGACTATCTCTGTGATGTTATTGCATATCGTGCTGCACAAGGCAAGAATTTCGGCACGGTGATTGTGCCGGAAGGGTTGATTGAGTTCATCCCGGCAATAGGCCGTCTCATACAGGAACTCAACGACCTCCTGGCCGCCCACGGACCCGAATACCGTGACCTTGATGAGGATGCTCAACGCAATTACATCATCAACCATTTGTCTGAAGGTAATGCCGCAACGTTCGAGACCTTGCCGGTCGATGTGGCACGGCAGCTTTCACTTGACCGCGACCCACATGGAAACGTGCAGGTATCGCTCATAGAGACAGAGAAACTCCTTTCAGATATGTGCGCAGCCAAGCTTGAAAAGATGAAGGCTGAAGGCAAGTTCGTTGGCAAGTTTGCCGCACAGCACCATTTCTTTGGCTATGAAGGGCGTTGTGCCGCTCCATCCAATTTTGATGCCGATTATTGTTATGCGCTTGGTACAAGTGCCGCACAGCTAATAGCCAGTGGCAAGACAGGGTATATGGCTATAGTGAAGAACACTACACGTCCTTCTGACGAGTGGGTGGCCGGTGGCGTGCCAATCACCATGATGATGAACATGGAACGCCGCAACGGGAAAATGAAACCTGTAATCCGCAAGGCGCTTGTCGACCTTGATGGCAACCCATTCAAGACGTTCGTCAAGAATCGCGAACATTGGGCAAAGGAAACTTGTTATGTTTATCCTGGCCCGATACAGTATTGGGGGCCAGCCGAAGTGTGCGACCAGCCCACTAAAACATTGGCATTGGAACATATCATGTAATTTAAATTTAAACTATAGAAGCATCGCACATTGTTTTGTAGTGCAATCATATAAGACAATGTGTGATGCTTGTTTTACATTGGCTAGCAAACAGGATGATGCCCAACAAAGCTTCTCGTCATACAGGTAGGCATAAGCGTGGGAGTCGTCAACGCAGGGAGAGACAGACGCGTCGGCAACGTTTTCTGTCACCATATTTATGGCTGTTCCACAAGTTGCCAAGTTGGCCTTGGTTGCTTGGGGGTGGAATTGTAATAGGGGGCTACGTGTGGGCGTTTTACTATTTCTTTGTCAGTCCGTTCGGCTTTCGGTGGCGTGCAATGTATGGCGATGCAACCTATCCAGAAGGTTTCGAGATACACGGCATAGACGTGAGCCATCATCAGGGTGAGATTGATTGGGAGGTGTTGCACAACAACGGGATGATAGATAAATATCCCGTGCGTTTCGTCATGATTAAGGCTACTGAAGGGGCAAGCAACGTTGACAAGCGTTTTGAAGAGAATTTCCGCCAGGCCAGGGAGTATGGTTTTGTAAGGGGGGCATATCATTTTTGGAGCACTACTTCTACAGGGAGGGCGCAGGCGGAGCATTTTATGCGCAATGTCAAGCTGGAAGAGGGCGATTTGCCGCCGGTACTCGATGTAGAGCGCAAATCGAAAAACCAGACCTCTGTACAGTTTAAGGCCAGTGTGCTTACATGGTTGCGTTTGGTTGAGAAACATTATGGTGTCAAGCCGATAATCTATACTTATTATAAGTTCAAGACCGCTTATCTAAGTGATTCTGTGTTTGATGCTTATCCGTATTGGATAGCGCATTATTATGTTGACAAGATTGAGTATAAGGGTAAGTGGAAGTTTTGGCAACACACAGATTGCGGGCGGTTACCAGGCATAAAAGGTTTTGTGGATTTTGATATATATAACGGCAGTTATTACGACCTTCTGCAACTGACAATCGGAAGTAACGAGGAAGACGAATTGGAGCCTTGGGTTTGATTGCTTTGTTTGTCACGTTTTTTTGTTTTGCCACTAAGTAGCGTTCATGTGTGGTATGTGCTTAATCATCCATTGAATTTTATGCACAAATGAACATCGCCCGTTTGATATGCAGTGAAATCCTAACTGTTTCGTCTGCAGGGAAAGCTTGTTTGACATGGCAAAATAGCCTGTTTTACAATGCAAAACCGCATTGATTGTAATCAATTGGTAGCCAATGGCTTATATGATTCCACCTAATGGTAATTTTTGTTTACGCCATGCTCGGCAAGTCCTGCCGGTTGCCTGCGAATATGCCCCGCAAGTGTTATTGCCTTACAGCCACTTCACAATTGCGATGTTGTCCCCGTGTGTACACCATCCCCATAGCATGGCATTTGGTGATTGTTTTCTTTGGCAGCCGTCAAGCCGTGAAGGCGACGCACTCATAAAGGTATCGCCATGAATGGGGTTAGCCGGCAATGGCGGTCGCAATGAACTCAAGGCACGCCCAGCCGTTTTCGTGGCGTGCATTGGCAAGGGTAAGTCCCAATGCCTCGGCGTGTTGCCTTATCATGATGGTGTCTTCGTCGTAGAAGCCGCTCACTATTAACCGTGCTCCGTCATTCATGGCTGAGCATAACATGGCGAGGTCGGCAAGCAGGATGTTTCGGTTTATGTTTGCCGCCACCACATCGAACTTTTCCTTTATTTCGTTTATTATGGATGCATCCCCTTTCAAGGCTGTAAAATGGTCGATGACTCCATTTGCTTCGGCATTGTGGCGTGAGTTTTCTACGCTCCACTCATCAATGTCGTAGCCAACGGCTTTGGTTGCTCCTGCTTTCAGCGCAATGATTGCCAGTATGCCTGTTCCGCATCCGCAGTCGAGCATCGACTTGCCTTCCATGCTGCTTTCAAGCAGGCTTGCCACAACCATGCGTGTGGTTTCATGGTTGCCGGTTCCGAAAGCCAGTTTTGCATCGATTCCTACCATTATTCTGTAGTCTTGACCGGGCAAGTGGCGGCCATCATGGATGCAGCAATTGTCGCCAATGACAATTGGCTCAAAGCCTTCTTTTTCCCATTGTTCGTTCCAGTCCTTGTATTCAGCCTTTTTGACAGTGTAGCTTATCTTGGCTCCGGGCATAGGAAAATTGTCAATCAGCGTCTCAATCGCTTTGCGGTCAAGCATGGAAGTCTGCACGTATCCTTTTGTGCCGCATGCTGTTTCCTCGAACGCCTCAAACCCGGATTCGCCCGCCATGGCGGCTATTATGTCGCGAGCATCTTGCAAACTGCAGCTGTTTGTTGATATGTTGAATTCCACTTCGTAGTATTCCATGATTAATTTGTTGTTAATTTGCTTTGCAAAAATACAAAAAATAGGGGAAATCCTACGAAGGTTTTGGTTTTTTCCGTAATTTTGCAGATATGGATAATGTAACTTTGCAATGTAAACATTTTGCGATAAATAAAAGGAGGTGATATATGAGCAAGCTTGTAATGGCGTTGGCCTTTATGTGTTTGATTCCAGTGGCGGCATTTCCACAAGATGACCTGTATTTTGTGCCACAGGAGTTGCACGAAGAATATGACACGGAAATGTTTGATGCTCCGGTTGAAATGCCGACTGTTGGGAGTGTGCGTGACGTGGATGAGTATAACCGTAGGGGTACTTACTTACAGCAGATAGATTCTGCAGGAAATGACATAATCGACTTTGATGGCATTGCCGGTGTATATCCAGACACACTCACTGATTATGCCTGCACTCGGAATATGAGCCGTTTTGACGATTATGACTGGTTCGACACATACTGGGCCGGATATAATGATGGCCGCTGGGATTTGTTGTGGTGGAACGATCCGTGGCGTTATGGCTACTGGCATGATCCGTGGTTCTATGTTGGTTGGGGCTATTATCCGTGGCACTATCATTCATGGTATCCATACCATCATCATTGGCATATCGGTTCTTATTATAGGCCGTATCGAGGTGTCACCGGCACGGCAAACCACGGTTACGTGAACCATGGCGGGCGCCGCCCGGGAGGCACTGGCTTTAGGGGAGTGCGCGGTGGCAACAATGTGACGGGCAACAGCAACCGGCGCGCTGTGCGCAGCTTCAGCGGCAATAGGAATTCCAACCGTGTGTCAATGCCGACACGCAGGCCATCGTATAGCAGCGGCAATTCGTTTGGCGGCAGCCGCAGTGGCGGTGGCTTTAGCGGCAGTCGCGGAGGTGGTGGAAGCCGTGGCGGTGGAGGCGGAGGTTTCCGCGGTCGAAGATGATGGGCTGCCTTGGTTTTTTTAATAATATTTACGAGTAAGTTATGAGAAGAAATATACTGCCAATATTAGGCTTGTTTCTTGCAGCCACGGTTTCGGCGCAAGAGACTTATGAAAATGCGCGCATTGCCACAGAAGATCTCAATGGAACAGCTCGGTATGTAGGAATGGGTGGCGCGATGGATGCCCTTGGAGCTGACCTGTCGACCATAGGCTCCAACCCGGCAGGCATCGGCCTGTTCCGCCATTCGCAAGCAAAGGTTTCGTTTGGGTTCGTCTCGCAGTCTGGCGCAAGTGGCTTTGCCAATGCCGACAAGACGAACTTGAGCTTCGACCAGGCCGGTTTTGTGTATGCTCACCGTAGTGGGCGCAAGTCGTTTATAAATTTTGCGTTCAACTATCACAAGAGTACTAATTTCAACCAAATACTATCTGCGTCCAATGGTCTGACCGGGGCATCACAGAATAAGCTGTCACATTTGAAACGGGCAAGCGGCCTTTTTAGAGTTGAATATGGCGGAGAAGATTATGTAGGGAATAACAATATGTTCAATTCCATAGACTATATTTACTATAATGGCTTGCTTGTGTCGCACGACGCAGAAGGGGGGGCTACGCTTGACTCCTATTATGAAGCAACAGGGTATATGTTCAACCGTGCAAACGGCGGATACATAGGAGAATATGACTTTAATATCAGTGGCAACATTAATGACCGCCTTTATTTGGGGTTGACCGTTGGCATACACGATGTTAATTACAATGGATATGGTGAATATGCTGAGAATTTGGTCGCTCCTGACGGAACCCCAATAGGGGGCGTGACCATTGCCGATGACAGGATAATATCCGGTACAGGCTTTAACGTAAAAATGGGCGTGATATTCCGTCCTGTGGAAAATTCACCATTCCGTGTCGGCCTCTCCGTTTCAACCCCTACATGGTATGACCTTACCACAAGCAACTATACAACTTTGTTTAATGACGCAGAGCCTGGCGAGTGGGATTCTTATACAAGCAAAGAGTCATACGATTTCAAACTATATACTCCATGGAAGTTTGGCTTGAGCTTAGGCACGACCATAGGAAACAAATTTGCCATCGGGGCAAGTTATGACTATGCTGACTATGGTAACCTTGATTCGCGTATCAACGATGGCGGCGGATATGATTATTATGGAGGTTACTATGAGACGAGCAGCAGCGACAGGGCCATGAACGAGCATACGGAACGCACATTGAAGGGTGTAAGTACCGTTAAGGTGGGCATGGAGTACAAACCAGACGCAGCACTTGCCTTAAGGCTGGGCTACAACTATGTGTCGCCCATATATAACAAGAATGGTTTCAAAGACTTTACGGTAGATTCCCCAGGGACATATTATTCTTCTTCGACCGACTATACCAATTGGAAATCTACAAATCGTATTACGTGCGGAGTCGGCTATACAGTGAATAAGTTTTCTATCGATTTGGCCTATCAGTATTCTGTGCAAAACGGCGATTTCCACCCGTTTACAGATTTCGGGACGCCCGGTTCTCCTGTCGCGGAGCGCAATATCGGCACCGTGTCTGATGTTGATTTCAAGCGTCATCAGTTATTGCTCACATTGGGTTACGCTTTTTAGTCCAGTCGTGGCGTTCATGTCTGGATGGATATACAGAGTAATTATAAGGCAATCAATACAGGCAAGCCGCATCTGTTGATAGGATGCGGCTTGCTTTAGTATTGTGCATGGTGATTACTGCATTACATCAATTTAATTTTATAGAGTGTCATTTCTTAATTTTTTCTTCGTTAGTTTCGGCTATTTTGTGTAACTTTGTGCGGTTTATGAGTTCGATGTTGAAATGAAAGAAGGCGCGAAAGCATCTTTGCACCAAATACTGACTGATTATCTGGAATTGAACAATTATCGCAAAACTCCAGAGAGATATGCGATATTGGATGCTGTTTACAGTATCAACGGGCATTTTACATTGGATGAGCTGAGCGCAAAGCTTGCTGATGAGTGCCATTTCCCGGTAAGCCGTGGCACACTTTACAATACGTTGAAACTTTTCATGGAGCTTAGGTTGGTATTGAGGCATAGATTCCAAGGAGCGACCAAGTATGAAGCGTGTTACAATAATGGTAGCCATAGCCATCAAGTTTGCACGATTTGTGGTAAGGTTGTTGAGATTAAAGTGCCGGAAATAAACGCAGCCATAAACGATTTGCGTCTGAAAAGATTTCGCAAGGATGGCTATTCTTTGTATATTTATGGCGTCTGTAGTGCCTGCCAAGCTCGTATGACGCGGAAGAAAAGCAATGAAACAAGACAAAAACAACAAAAAGATAATAAGAAATGAACAAAGGAAAAGTTGATGTCCTGCTGGGGTTGCAGTGGGGTGACGAAGGAAAGGGAAAGGTTGTTGACGTGCTGACACCTCAATATGATGTGGTCGCACGTTTCCAGGGTGGTCCAAATGCAGGGCACACACTTGAGTTTGAAGGACAGAAGTATGTTCTTCGAAGCATTCCGTCTGGCATTTTCCAAGGCGGGAAAGTGAACATAATAGGCAATGGCGTGGTACTCGCCCCTGATTTGTTTATGGAAGAGGCCAAGGCCCTTGAAAATAGCGGCCATGATTTACGCAATCATTTGCATATCTCCAAGAAAGCCCATCTTATCATGCCAACGCATAGAGTGCTAGACGCGGCATACGAAGCGGCAAAAGGCAAAAGCAAGGTTGGAACTACCGGTAAGGGAATCGGGCCGACCTATACAGACAAAATTTCCAGGAATGGACTTCGTGTAGGTGATATCTTTGAGAATTTCGACCAGAAATATAGAGCTTGCAAGTCACGCCATGAAGCTATCCTCAAGTCAATGGGATATGAGTATGATATTGACGAGGTTGAAAAGAAATGGATGGAAGGCATCGAGTATCTCCGCAATTTCAAGATTGTAGACTCAGAGCATGAAGTGAACGGATTGCTTCGTGAAGGTAAGAGTGTATTATGTGAGGGAGCACAAGGTACGATGCTGGATGTTGATTTCGGCTCGTATCCTTATGTAACATCTTCAAACACAATTTGTGGCGGTGCCTGTACCGGGCTTGGCATCGGCCCTAACAAAATAGGTGACGTCTATGGAATAATGAAAGCTTATTGTACGCGAGTTGGTGCAGGGCCTTTCCCGACCGAGCTTTTCGATGAGGTTGGCGATACCATCCGTCAGCTGGGGCATGAATATGGTGCAGTCACTGGTCGTGAACGCAGGTGTGGCTGGATAGACTTGGTCGCTTTGAAGTACGCCATAATGGTAAATGGTGTAACCCAGTTGATAATGATGAAGAGCGATGTCCTTGATGGCTTCGATACAATTAAGGCCTGTGTGGCATATAAGCAGCATGGAAAGCAAATAGATTATTTCCCATATAGCATAGATGAGGGAATTGAGCCTGTTTACAAAGAATTGCGAGGATGGAGGACTGATATGACAAAGTTCACATCAGAAGATGAGTTCCCCGTGGAATTCCGAGAGTACATAGCGTTTCTCGAGGCAGAGTTGGAAACGCCTATCAAGATTATTTCAATCGGCCCGGACAGGGAACAAACAATAGTTAGGGAGTGATGGCACAGAAACCAAACATACCAAAAGGAACCCGCGACTTCTCGCCTGCCGAGATGGCCAAGCGCAATTACATCTTTAACACTATTCGTTCGGTGTTCGCGCTTTATGGCTACCAGCAGATAGAGACACCGGCAATGGAGACTCTTCAAACCTTGATGGGTAAGTATGGAGAAGAGGGGGATAAGCTGTTGTTCAAGATACTGAATAGCGGCGACTATCTTGCCAAAGTCACCGACGACGATATCCAAGGGCGCAATTCATTGCTATTGTCATCCCGGCTGTGCGAGAAGGGCTTGCGCTACGATCTTACAGTTCCGTTTGCCCGATATGTAGTGATGCATCGTGATGAGCTGCAAATGCCATTCAAGCGTTATCAGATACAGCCAGTATGGAGGGCGGATAGACCGCAGAAAGGGCGTTATCGAGAGTTTTATCAGTGTGATGCAGATGTCGTTGGAAGTGATTCGCTGCTCAATGAGGTTGAGTTGATGCAGATGGTAGATACTGTGTTCTGCCGTTTCGGCATCAAGGTTGCAATCAAAATAAATAATCGCAAGATTCTGACGGGAATAGCAGAGGTTATTGGCGAGGCCGATAGAATCGTTGATATAACGGTGGCCATTGATAAACTTGACAAAATAGGCGTTGAAAAAGTCAATGAGGAGCTTCGTGCAGATGGTATATCTGAAATGGCAATAGCAAAGCTTCAGCCGATAATCAACATGAAAGGAACAAACTCAGAGAAGCTTTCTGTGATAGCCGAAGTATTATCAGAAAGCGAGGTTGGTATGAAAGGGGTTGAAGAAACTCGTTACATACTTGACATGCTAATGTCAGTCGGTGTGGAAAATGTTGTTGAGTTTGACCTCACTTTGGCCCGTGGCTTAAACTACTATACTGGCGCAATATTTGAAGTCAAGGCACTTGATACACCTATGGGGAGTATAACAGGCGGTGGCCGTTATGATAACCTCACAGGAATATTTGGTATGCCTGGGCTTAGTGGTGTCGGTATCTCGTTTGGTGCTGATCGTATTTTCGATGTCCTTAATGCTCTTGACCTTTACCCAAAGGATGCCATTGATGGATCGCAATTGCTTTTCATTAATTTTGGCGAGAAAGAGATTGCCTTTTGCATGCCAATGGCAGCAGAGGCCAGGGCGGCTGGTTTACGCACAGAGTTGTACCCAGATGCGAGCAAGATAAAAAAGCAGATGGCATATGCCAACGCCAAAGGTATTCGTTATGTTGCCATGGCTGGCGAAAATGAGATAGCCCAAGGCATGGTAACACTTAAAGATATGCATACTGGCGAGCAGCAGATGGTATCGGTATCCGAATTGCTTGATATTGTAAAAGGAAGTTAATGTCGTTTTTTGTGCAGTCCACGAGCTTGTGGACTTGCACTTTAATTAATAACTAAAGCAAATGAAAAAGTTTAGATATATTGTATATGCAGCTATAATGCTTCTTGTCATGTCTGCATTCAAAAGAGATGACGTGGTTACTATATTCATGATTGGGGATTCAACAATGGCAAACAAGAGTCTTAAGGGTGGCAACCTAGAGCGTGGCTGGGGAATGGCTTTACCATGCTATTTTGATGACGGCATCGTAATAGACAATCATGCTGTTAATGGTCGTTCGTCGAAGAGTTTCATAAATGAAGGACGTTGGCAAAAAGTACTTGAAAAAATCAAGCCCGGTGATTATGTGTTTATCCAGTTCGGCCACAATGATGAAAAGCCCAAGCCAGATCGCCATACAGACCCTGGGACGACATTCGATGAGAATCTGCGTAAGTTTGTCAGGGAAACAAGGGAAAAAGGTGGCATCCCAGTACTGTTCAATTGTGTCGTGCGTCGCAATTTCATGAAAGAAGCCCCGAAGATTGATGATGACGAGGCCTTGCGCAAAACGACAGGCATGACAAAAGGACAGAAGCCAGAGGATGAAGGTGATATATTGGTAGACACCCATGGTGATTATCGCATAGCCCCTCGCAATGTTGCCAAAGAGCTGAATGTACCATTCGTTGATGCCAACAAGATTACACATGACCTTGAGCAAGGTTTGGGGCGTGAGGCATCCAAGAAACTTCATATGTGGTTTTATCCTGGCGAAGAGCCGTCTGTTCCAAAGGGCCGACATGACAACACACACTATAATGTATATGGCGCTCATGTGGTAGCCCGCTTGCTTGCAGAGGCAGTAGTCAAGGAGGTGTCGGCGTTGAAGAGCCATTTTGTTAATTATGATATTTCTGTTGCAAGCAATGGTGTCGGTGATTATTTCACTGTGCAAGAAGCTGTTGACAATGCTCCAGAAGGAAAGGTGACCACAATACAATTGTTCAGTGGTGCTTGGGTCAAGCCATCCATTCCTGCCGGCAAGGAAATAAAGTTCATACTGCGTGAAGGCGCCAGCTGGAAAGAATAAAATAATATAAATACTTCATTATTGTTTGTAGATTTGATTTTTTTGCGTATCTTTGCATAGATATAAACAACTAAACAAATTGGTTATGAAGAAAAAGTTTATTTGCACAGTGTGTGGTTACATACACGAGGGTGAGACAGCACCAGAACAGTGCCCAATCTGCAAGGCTCCGGCTTCAAAGTTCGTTGAGTTGAATGACAATGGGCAAGCTACATTTGCTACCATGCATATACTTGGCGCAGCGCGTAAGGAGGGGGCAAACGAGGAAATGATTAAAGACCTCGAGGCTCATTTCAATGGCGAGTGTGGTGAAGTGGGAATGTATCTTGCAATGAGCCGCCAGGCAGATCGTGAGGGATATCCTGAGATTGCAGAGGCATACAAGCGTTATGCCTTTGAGGAGGCTGAGCACGCTTCTAAGTTTGCCGAACTTCTTGGTGATGTGTTGAAAGACACCAAGAGCAACCTAAAGGCACGCATAGCAGCAGAGAAAGGTGCTTGTGAAGACAAGTTCCGCATCGCCAAAAACGCAAAGGCAGCCGGCATGGATGCCACTCACGACACTGTCCATGAAATGGCAAAGGATGAAGCACGCCATTGTGCAGGCTTTATAGGTCTTTATGAGCGTTATTTCGGCGAGAAGAAATAAGTCATGTACAATAAATAATATAAATGACCGTTTTATCATTATGATGAAACGGTTATTTTTATTGTGCCAAATCTTAGTGGCCGTGCTTGCATTCGCATCGTGTGATGACAACGATTCGTTTACGACGAGCCGCTCGGCAGTTTTAACATTTTCTCTTGACACCGTGTCTATGGACACTGTTTTCAGCACTGTTCCGACATCAACATATACATTTTGGGTATATAACCGTAACGATGACGGCTTGCGTTTGCGGCAAGTGAGGCTTCGACGTGGAAATCAGACCGGTTTCCGTGTCAATGTTGATGGCACATACCTTGACAATGGCATGGGCAGTATGGTGCGTGACTTGGAGGTCAGGGGAGGCGACAGTATTCGTGTTTTTGTAGAACTTACTTCGGGACGCAATAATGCCGAGACTCCTCAGTTGGTTGAGGACGACCTGGTATTCACGCTGGAGAGCGGTATGGAGCAGAATGTGTGTCTGCGTGCGTACTCTTGGGATGCGCTTTTCTTCCGTGACTGGGTAATAAGTCGCGATACGGTTATTTCCACTTCAACACCGATAGTGGTATATGGGGGGCTGCGGGTTGACAGCAGTGCAACGTTGACAATAATGTCACCTGCAAAACTATATTTTCATTCCGATGCGGGAATTGATGTGTATGGGCGACTGATTGTAAGGGGGGCGTGCGGTGATGAGGTAGTCATGCGTGGCGACCGCACAGACAGAATGTTTGATTATCTGCCATACGATCGTGTGAGCGGACAGTGGCAAGGAATCCATCTATATTCATCATCAACGCAGAATTCCATTTCCTACGCCGACATACATAGTACCATGGATGGCATTGTTTGCGATTCGGCTGCGTTTGATTCCATTACCCCGCGGTTGTCATTGGCCAATGTCACCATACATAATTGCAAAGGTGTTGGTTTGGCTGCATATAATTCCAATGTGACTCTTGTCAATTGTCAGATAACCAATACGCTTGATGATTGCGTGGCAATTTATGGAGGTAGAGCTGCCATGGCTTATTGTACACTGGCGCAGTTTTATCCATTTGAGGGTGACCGGGGCGTTGCCCTACGTTTTTCAAGCAAACGTGGTGAAACAGACTATCCATTGCATTTTTTTGAATGTTACAATACGCTTGTCACAGGCTATGCAGATGATGAGGTGATGGGGGAGGCTGGTGACTCCCTGGTGACTTTCAGCTATTATTTTGCCAACTGCATTCTCCGCACTCCGGCGATAACAGACTCTGCCCAATTGGTAAATTTTTCCAATGTCGTATTTGAACAGGCAAACGACTCTGTGCAAGGAGCCGATCATTTTTATAATATTGATGCTGACAATCAATATTATGACTTCCACCTAGACTCCGTTTCCACTGCTATTGGGCGTGCCGTTGTCATAGAAGGGTGTGGCATAGACCGTGACGGGAAGGAGCGTGGGTCACTGCCGGACATAGGGTGCTACCAGTATTCCCATCAAGGCAGGACTACAGCTGGTCGTCGGTAAACGATAGCGGCATCAAGTTGCTTATTCCATCGATGCAAAATATGTGTTTTGTGCCGTAGAGCAAGATGCGTATCTTGCGTTTGTGCCTAAACTCCGTTTCCACCAGTGCCTGCCTGCAACTGCCACATGGAGTCACAGGGTCTGTCAGCAGTCCGCTTGCATTGCGCGCTGCGATGGCTATTGCCACTACTGCTTTGTCTGGTTGTTGCGCCCCAGCGGAGAATAGCGCTGTGCGCTCAGCGCATATTGTCACCGGGAAAGAAGCGTTTTCTTGGTTGCAACCTGTTATGACGTCTCCGTTTTCAAGCCGCACAGCACTACCAACGTGGAAATGTGAGTATGGTACGTATGAGTTATTCGTTGCCTCTATGGCCTGTTCTATGAGATGGCGGTCATTATCGTTAAGTTCCTCCATTTGGTAAACAGTAATGGCAGATTTGATGATTCTTACTTCCATAATAATCCTAATTTTGTCGCAAAATTAATAAAAAGGCGTTAGTAACTGAATAGTTTTGCGTACTTTTGCATACAAAAAGCAAATCTTTTTTATGAATAGGGCTTTTCTTACGTTGGTGCTTCTCATTTTGTCTGTGTCTGTGTCTGCTCAGATGAAATGGAACCGTAGTTATCAGCAATATTTCGACCAATATAAAGACTTGGCCATTGAACAAATGATAAAATACCGCATACCGGCAAGCATCACTCTTGCTCAAGGTGTGTTTGAGTCAGGGGCAGGGCGCAGTGAGTTGGCTCGTAGGGGCAACAACCACTTTGGTATAAAATGCCATGGCTGGCGAGGTGCTACCACATATTTCACTGACGATGCACCTAATGAGTGTTTTCGGGCGTACAAGAATGTTTACGACAGTTATGAGGATCATTCCAAATTTTTGGTCAACGGGCGGCGTTATCGCAACTTGTTTAAACTCAAAATCACCGATTATAAAGGTTGGGCACGTGGGCTAAAGGCTGCCGGTTACGCAACAAACCCTCGTTATGCAGACAAGCTTATAGACATAATACAGCTTTACAAACTGTACCGTTATGACACTGCCAAAAGTTACGATAAGTTTTTTGCCCGCCACACTAAAGACACTCCTGCTAATGGATTGTTGCACCCTGTATATTTCTTCAACAAGAATTATTACATAAAGGTGCGCCGAGGCGATACATTCCAAAGCCTTTCAAAGGAATTGGGTATATCTGCGCGCAAATTGGCGAAGTATAATGAGCTTGACCGTGATGCACAATTGAGCGAAGGTGATATCATATATTTGAAGAAAAAGCAGTCGAAAGCACCCAAAGACTATGATGGAAGGCTACATTATGTTAGGGCTGGTGAATCAATGTACAGCATTTCTCAGCTTTATGGTATTAGGCTGAAAAGTCTTTATAAGCTCAATCGCCTTGCGCCAGACTATCAGATACAGGTCGGTGATGGGCTTTTGCTTAGATGACACCTTGCAGGCAACTTTTCCATGTCGTAAGACTTGTTGATTATAGGTTCGTGAGGGGGCTATTTTGACAACAAATGCCATATGAAATGAGGCCAGCTTTAGTAGCTTCACTGGGTACAGTACCGGCAACAGACGGTGGTAGATTGCAAACACGCCACAACGTGGGGGCTTCAAGTGGCTGGCTATAGCCCGGGGTACCATTGCTTGTGGAACTCACGAAAATCTTTATCACGTACTAGTGCATCATTGCGATTATAATGGTGTAATAGGATTGATTTCTTTTTGTTCTTATCACTAATCTATTAAGCGTGTCCCAAATGGCCCCAAACGACAGAAGTGTTAAGAAATTCTTTATTATATGTTTCTTTGTTTGAGATTAATTTCTTAACTTTGCAGCGCAATAGGTTCGCATTCATAATGCGATTAAAAGGGAACGGGGTGAGAATCCTCGACAGTCCCGCTGCTGTGATTTGTCCTTGTTGGCAACAAACAACTATGTCACTGATTTTATAAAATAAATTGGGAAGACGTTTGCTGCCGGACATTAAGTCAGAAGACCTGCCATTGCGTGTTTAATCTTCATCGAAGCCTCGTGGAAAAGGCGCGTGAAGAAACTAGTTTCCTTTTATTGGGATGAGGTTTATCATGTTGGCATATATGAATGCCGCCATAGCCTGTTGTTATTCGCAGGTTCGCACATCAAGCAAACTGGACAGTGTCTTGCATGTGCGTGAGGTCATTGTCGTCTCCAAGCCTAGCCAACGTGACGTTGTGCCGGCACAGACATTGTCAGGCGAACAATTGCAAAGACTCAGCAGCCATTCGGTTGCTGATGCGATGAGATATTTTTCAGGAATACAAATCAAGGATTATGGTGGAGTTGGTGGAATTAAAACCATCAATGTGCGGAGTATGGGAAGTAGCCATTTAGGTGTGTTCTATGATGGCATTGAACTAGGCAATGCACAAAACGGGCAGATTGACTTAGGGCAATTTTCTTTGGATAATGTTGAGGCGATATCTCTTTATAATGGCCAGAAGAGTGCTATCTTTCAGTCTGCAAGCGACTTTGGCAATGCCGGTTCTGTATATATTCGCACTAAGCGTCCATCGTTTTCCAACGGGAAGGACTATAACCTTAAGTTTAAGGTAAAGTATGGCTCTAGTGGCGATGTATTTTCTTTGTCATCACTTTACGAGCAACGCCTCTCTCCTTCAGCAAGTGCGTCGCTGAGTGTTGGGGCGTTGACGGCCACAGGCAAGTATAAGTTTCGTTACAAACGGAAAAACATGGATGGTACGACTGCATATGATACGACAGCAGTCAGACAGAATGGTGATATGTGGGCTTTAAGGGCTGAAGCCAATTTCTATGGAAACTTTGAAGACGGCTCATGGATGGCCAAGGCATATACATATAATTCTGAGCGTGGCATACCAGGGGCGATAGTCAACAACGTCTGGAGGCGAGGAGAACGCCAATGGGATCATAACTCATTTGTCCAGGGTAGTATACGTAAGGCTTTGTCTGCGCGACTTGATTCCCGCTTATTGGCAAAGTATGCATATTATGACACGCACTATGTAAACAATGACACTACGACGATGCTTATCGACAATACATATAAGCAACAGGAGATTTATTTTTCATTTGCAAATGTCTATGAGATTCTTTCGGGTTGGAGCGTTTCGTTAAGTTATGATTTCAAATGGAACAAACTGAATTCTGACATTCATAATTTTGTCTTCCCCAAGAGGTATTCCAACTTCTTGTCGCTGGCCACTGCTTTCGACAGTCGTTTCATAAAGGTGCAAGGCAGTCTCTTGGCGACATTTGTGAAGGACCATACCCAGAAACAAGCACGCAAGCCATCTGCACGCATGGTCACTCCTGCTGTTTTTGTCAGTTTCGCCCCTTGGGGGGGGCGGACATTTTCTATTCGTGCTTTTGCAAAAAAGAGTTTTCGTATGCCTACGTTCAATGAACTTTATTATACAGATATAGGCAATGCGACGCTTTCCCCTGAGACCGCCATACAATACAACCTTGGTGTAGTTTATGGTAAAAGTACCGGTCCGTCGTGGTTTGGGGGGGTACGTATACAGGCTGATGGATATTTCAATACTGTACACGACAAGATTATAGCCTATCCCAAAGGCCAGCAATTCCGCTGGACAATGCTCAATCTTGGCCGTGTGCATATTTGGGGGCTTGATGCCGAGGCCGAAGTGACACTCAGGCCCATGGCGGATGTCTGTGTCACTTCGCGCATTCAATATACATTCCAGCAAGCTCGTGATGTCACGTCGAGTGAGCTGTCATATTATAATGACCAGATTCCTTATATTCCCAGGCATAGTGGCTCTGCTATAATTGGACTGGCCTACAAGTCGCTCAGCATGAATTATAGTTTCATCTATGTTGGTGAGCGATACTCGCAACAAGAAAATATAGCCACAAATCATGTGCAGCCATGGTATACGAGTGACCTCAGCATGACTTATCGTGCAAACATTAAAAGAGTGGGGGTGCGCCTGACACTTGAGGTGAACAATCTGTTCAGCCAGGATTATGACGTGATAATAAATTATCCTATGCCTAAGCGCAACTATGCTGTATCACTTGAAGTTATGTTATGACAATGCAGTTAAAATTAAGTATATGAACATGAAGAATTTGATATATGTGTTACTTGGCCTTGCTCTATGCGCGTCATGTCGTGAAGATGAGCTTGTGATTCTGTCCGACACGCAAGACACCGGGGCAACACCTGTTATTGGCAAGATTGTCGGGATGTATGTGCTGTGTGAAGGTAATATGGGAGCAAACAAGGCTTCTGTGGATTATCTGGATCTTTCCGGACAAACTGCAACCGTAAAATATAACCGTAACATATACCCGGAGCGCAATCCATCGGAGGTCAAAGAGCTGGGGGATGTCGGGAACGACATAAAAGTTAACGGCGGACAACTGTGGATGCTGATAAACTGTTCCAATATGGTAGTTGTGGCGACGGCAGATTCCTGTCGCAAAATTGCAAAGATAGACATTCCCAATTGCCGCTATGTCACGTTCAACGGGGCATACGCCTATGTCAGTTCATACGTTGGTCCGGTTGAGGTAGGCGGAACAGCACATCTCGGACGCATTTATAAGGTTGATACCGCTTCATTTGCCAAAGTAGACTCTGTCACTGTAGGCTTCCAGCCGGAAGAGATGGCAATACTTGATGGCAAGCTGTATGTGGCTAACAGTGGCGGATACCTGCTAGATATGAGCGAGAGGACAGTCAGTGTGGTAGACTTGGCGACTTTCACCCAAACAGGCAAGGTGGAGGTTGCCCCCAACTTGCACCATCTGAAAGCCGACAGGTACGGACGTCTATGGGCGACCTCGCGCGGCGACTATTGGTCTGAGCAGTCTAAGTTATATTTGTTGTCGCGGGGGAATGGCGGAGAAATGGCTGTTGCCGACACATTCGACATTCCTGTTTCAGACTTTTGCATAGTAGGCGATTCGCTTTATTATGTAGGTGTCCAGTGGAGTTTTGAGACCAATTCGAACAAAATAAGTCACGGTATAGTGAATGTCAATACTTGCGAACAGGTGTCAACATCGTTGACATCGGCCCCCGAGTTCTCTGACATAGTGTTGCCTTATGGCATTATTGTCAATCCGCTTGACCGCGACTTTTATGTCATGGATGCCAAGGATTATCTGTCGAGTGGTCAGTTATACCACTTCCACGCCGATGGGTCTTTTGATTGGCGGGTTTGGACGGGCGACATACCAGGTCATGCAGCTTTCGTTTACCGGAAGGATGTAGTGGTTGACAAAGCTGATGATATGTAAACTTTTATAGTATCGGCAAGTCTATCACTAACGGCTTGATTGTCAATGTCTTGCGAAATGTATGATTTCGGCGTGCAAAAGGTGGCGTTTTAGCTTGCGAAACAAGCCGTTTGGCAATGCAAAAAGCCATTTCTGACGCAAATGAATATGATTGATGCACTTTGAAATGGTAGGTTGTAAATATGTTTGACAATCGTTAGCATAGCTTTGTGCGAATGCTTCGTTTTGGATGACATACCAAAAACGTATAAGAAATAGCAAATTAAAAACATATACAATTAAGTAAAGATGGGTAAAAGATTTATTTTAGGTTCGATTACCATGGCTGTAGCAGCCGTGGCCATGGGGCAGCAAATGGCTGACACGCAGGAACACAGCAAGTATATACTGGCTGTCGATGAGTATGTACCCGCTCCGGGGCAGTTTGTCAATACCATGCCGAAATATGAGGATGGAGACGATGCGGCAGCAATGGTTGACAAATGCACCGAAGCCATAGCCCGCAATAATCGTGGCATGATATCTCTCGGGGCATATGGGGGATATGTTACATTCCATTTTGACCACAGCATAGCGAACATTGAGGGACAAAGAGATTTTTATATCAGTGGCAATGCCATGAACGGAGGGGCAGAGCCGGGTATTGTCATGGTGTCAAAAGATGTCAATCATAATGGGTTGCCAGATGATGCTTGGTACGAATTGGCAGGCAGTGCCGACATCGACAGTGCCGGGGCGGTGACATACGGATATGAGATAACATATAAGCTTGATACCATGAACGACGTGCCTTGGACTGACAACCAGGGTAACAGCGGCACTGTAGACCGCAATTCTTTTCACCAACAGGAGTATTTCCCTCTTTGGCTGGGCAATGAGCTGACATTCGGCGGAACATTGCTGCCCGCCAATGGGTACAATCGCGCCACGGGCAACCAGCAGTATTGGGTTCGCAACGCGTTGAGGTATGGTTATGCTGACAATGTGTTGAATTCTGATTCAGCAGCTTGCAGCTTTGACATTGGCTGGGCTGTAGATGCCGAACGCAATCCTGTAGAGCTTGACTTCATTGATTTCGTAAGGGTTTATACAGGAGTCAACCAGCAGTGTGGATGGACGGGTGAGACTTCTACGGAAATATCGGGTGCCGAGGATTTGCATTTGCAGGCTTCGCTTGATGCTATCGTGGCCTCTCCGTCACAAATGGCAACTTTCGAGGAAATATCGCTTGGCAGTGACGGGTATTGGAATGGCTCGGATAAAAAAGGAACACAGATGGACGGAGATTATGGCACCACGGCTTATGCAAACAGTTTTGTGAGTGGGTCTTTCCGTTTCAACAATACATACAACGATACATGGAATTCCTGGTCTGGTTTTGCAGTATCAAACAAGACTTCTGTCGTGTTTGATAATTATGATGCAGACCAGTACAATAGTGCCGTAGGCCATGGTTATGATGGATCTGAAAATTATGCAGTCGTATATCCTTACGGTGAGCTCGTTGAGGTAATGAACAAGCCGGAAGGGGAGACAATAAGCGGATTTTACGTTACAAATACGGCAAACAATGTGAAGGCTTACAATGAAGGTGACGGAATGACTGGCAAGTTTGAAGCTGGTGACTGGTGCAAGCTTACAATTACAGGTCATCATCCAGACGGAACGACGTCTGAAGTTGAAGTGTATCTGGCTGATTATCGTTCAGAGTCTGAGGCTGCGCGTGGCTACCTGGATTACTGGCAGTGGGTGGATTTAAGCAAGCTTGGAAAAGTTACTGCACTTGGTTTTTCTGTCAGCAGCTCGCATAACAATGATTATGGCATGACCACTCCTGGTTATTTCTGCATGGATAACTTGAATGGGACTCCCGACATGACATCAAGTATAATTGGGAATGGGATAAGCAACTCGGGCAAGGCTGTCGAGACCGAACGCTATACCTTGGGAGGCGTAAGGATATCTTCGCCAGTTAGAGGTGTGAACATAGTAAAGATGTCTGATGGGACAGTACGTAAAGTATATGTAAAATAAATGAGAGAAATACAAGCCATAGCTATTGCGCTGTGCCTTGTTGCCTTTATGGCCTGTGGAGGCGGTAACAATCCGTCTCCACGGGCAACAGGCGACACGGTTAAGTTTAAGTATGCCAGGCTGTTGCAAATGGTCAGTCATGATGGCTATGTTGAGGTAAATGTATCCAGTCCGTGGGATAAAGGCAAACTTTTACAAAAATATATCTTGGTATCACGTGACAGCAACGACTTGTCGCAGTTGCCGCAAGGAACAATCGTGCGTGTGCCTTTGCGGCGTGTGATACCTTTTTCTGTCGTTCATGCCGGTATGATGGTTGAGCTGGGGGCGGCTGATGCAATAGTTGGAATAGCTGATTTGCAATATGTCAGGAATCCTTTTATACTTAAAAGATGTGCCAGCGGAAAGATTTCGGATATAGGAAATTCAATGAACCCCAATGTGGAAAAGGTGATAGATGCCGCGCCAGACGCCATGTTTGTTTCTCCTTTTGAGAATGCCGGTGGTTATGGAAAGCTCGGAGGAACAGGTATCCCGTTGATAGAATGCGCCGATTATATGGAAACGACAGCTCTTGGCAGGGCCGAATGGATGAAATTTTATGGAATGCTTTTAGGTTATGGGCAAGTAGCCGACTCGTTGTTTTCTGTAGTTGACAGTTCGTACCAGGCCTTGAAAGCTTTGGCTGCATCAAGCAATGCACGTCGTTCGATAGTGATGGATAAGAAAACCGGTGCCGTATGGTATGTGCCAGGTGGGCATAGCACTATCGGAACAATGCTCGCTGATGCCAATGCTGTTTACCCGTTTTCGGGTAATGGCGATGCAGGAAGCCTGGCACTGCCATTTGAGACGGTATTGGAAATGGCAGGAGACGTTGATGTCTGGGCTTTTCGGTATGGCGGTGATGAACCGGCTTCTTATGGTGTCCTGGCAACTGAATACCATGGATATTGTCAAATGAGAGCATTTCGGGAACACAATTGTTATGGATGCAACGTAGACCAGACGCGCTTCTATGAAGAGACCCCATTTCGGCCAGACTATCTGCTAGGTGATTTTGTGCAAATGATTCATCCGGAAATTAAATTGAAAGGCGGCATGAGATATTATTTCCCGGTTGTTGGCGAGTGAAGAACATATTATGTATTATGGACCGGAGAATCTTTGTGTTTTCATTGATGTTGCTGGTTGTTGCAACTCTTTTTATGTTGAACTTGCTGGCAGGTGCCATTGACATTCCTGCCAAAGAGGTCTTTTCTGCGTTGTTTGGTGGCGAAAACGTAAAACAAAGTTGGGCATACATTGTGCTTGAGTCGCGTTTGCCACAGGCGATAACGTCAGTGTTGTCTGGCAGCGCGCTCGCCGTGAGTGGCTTGATGCTTCAAACAGTATTTCGCAACCCGCTAGCAGACCCTTCTATATTCGGGATAAGTAGTGGGGCTGGGGTTGGTGTGGCATTGGCTGTACTATTGTATGGGGGAACAATCTCAGCATGGACTTATAGTGTTAGTGGTTTTGTGGCGGTTTTCATTGCAGCTTTGATTGGTGCAATGGTTGTCATAGTGATCATTTTTCTGTTCTCTATGATTGTACATAATGACGTTATGCTGCTTGTCATAGGAATAATGGTGGGCTATATGTCTTCATCAATTATTTCACTTTTAAGTTTTTTCTCAACAGAAGCAGGGGTGAAGTCTTATGTTGTATGGGGGATGGGGGATTTCAGCGGTGTGTCAATGCAGCAGATGCCAATATTTGCATTCGTAGTTGTTATTGGTATTATTGGCTCAGCTTTTCTCATTAAACCGTTGAACCAACTTATGCTAGGAGAGCATTATGCATTGAACTTGGGGGTTAATATAAAAGTTGTTCGTAACTTGATGTTGTTACTGACAGGCGTACTTACAGCTATTGTCACAGCTTGTTGTGGGCCGGTCTCATTTGTCGGGCTTGCGGTGCCGCATATTGTTCGCTTGCTTTTGCCTACTTCTGACCACGGTATTTTAATGCCTGCAACAATATTGATGGGGGCAATTGTTGCATTGTTTTGCAATTTGCTGTGCGTTCTTCCATGGGGAGGGGGGATGATGCCGCTTAATGCTGTAACTCCAGTCATAGGTGCTCCTATGGTTATATATATAATAATGAGGAAAAGGAATTGAATATGTATTTAATTTAAAATATTGTATGTTTATCTTTAGTTTGTGAAATTCTGCGTATCTTTGTAGTTGAATACCCTTAGTTGGTTATCCTGCAAAGTCGTATACCGAATTGACTTTATCGGCAATGTTTCAAAACAATGCTTTCACAAACAAAATAACTATAATGACTTATGAAAAGAATTACCTTCTTATTGCTGGCCATGGTGGCATTCTTGCCTTTGGCCGCAGCAGACAACCCTCGTGTTGTCCGTAATTTTAACTTTGGGTGGCGCTTCCATTTAGGTGATGTAGCAAATGCGCAGAGTTCAACTTTTAATGACAGTGATTGGGAAAGTATTGTAGTACCACACGATTTCCAGATTTATCAGCCTTGGGTTGCTCCGTCCAAGGGGGAGAAAGCTGATAATTCAGACATTGCCAGCAACGTTAAGAGCCGTTTGAGCTCGCGTGGGTTCAAGGAAATGGGTATTGGCTGGTATCGGAAAACGTTTACCCCAGATGAATCGTGGCGTGGAAAGCGCATTATTCTCGACTTTGAAGGAATAATGTTGGTAGGTGATGTTTACCTCAATGGTGAGCGTATAGGTGGAACGGATTATGGCTATTTGGGATTTGATATTGATGTTTCAAAATTGATGAGATTTGGCCAACCCAATGTCTTGGCCGTCAAAGCAAATACACAAAGACCGGAAAATTCACGTTGGTATACAGGAGGTGGATTGTATAGAGACGTTTCATTGATAGTCACCGATCCACAACAGTATTTCGTTCGTCACCCTCTTTACATCACCACTCCCAATGTAAGTGAGGCTGAAGCAACTGTAATAGTGCAGGCAGAGATGGCTTGTTATCTCAGGGTAAAGGATTTAAAGGTAAACACAAAGATTGTTGATGCAAATGGGAATGTTGTGTCTGATGTTACGAATACAATACCGTACAATAGAGGGCAGAAAATAAATGAATATATTGTTGACAGCATCACACTTGAATCTCCCAAACTGTGGAGTTGCGAAACGCCCCATTTGTATAATGCAACGGTTACAATTTTCAAGCCTGATGGGACTGTTGCCGATCAGGTCAGTGAGAATTTTGGTGTCCGCTGGTTTGAATATTCGCCAGAATTCGGATTTAAACTGAATGGCAAGAAAGTGCTTTTTAAAGGGAATGCTAACCACCACACTCTTGGCGCCCTTGGCGCTGCAGCATATCCGCGTGCCATGGAAAAGCGAATACAGTTGTTAAAGCAATTTGGCTTCAACCATATTAGGACTTCCCACAACCCTTATAGTAAGTCATTCCTGGACCTTTGCGATAAATATGGAATGCTTGTCGTTGACGAACTATATGACAAATGGCTGACGCAATATGCAGGTGGCAGGACTGAATGGCTTAATTTGTGGCAGCATGATGTTCCTGAGTTTGTACGTAGAGACAGGAATCACCCATCTGTCGTTATGTGGAGCCTTGGTAATGAGCTTCAGCAGTATTGGTCTTTGCCATTTGCAGACTGGGGTATAACTCCATATCGGTTGCAGAAGGAATTATTGCTCAGATATGACAAAACCAGGCCGGTTACAGTGGCAATGCATCCTAGAGGACGCAATTTGAAGACTGATTCGTTGCCTGCCCCACTTGCATTGGAGACAGACATCGCTTCATACAATTACCGTTATATGTATTTCCCTGGGGATAGCAGACGTTTTCCTGACATGATTTTCTATCAGAGCGAAGCCAATACGTCAATGATGGGGCCGAATTTCTTTGAAATGGACTTGGATAAGGTCGTTGGTCTTGCTTATTGGGGTATGATAGATTATCTCGGTGAGTCAAATGGATGGCCGGCAAAAGGATGGGTACAGGGTGCTTTTGACATATCTCTAGAACCAAAGCCTATAGCTTATTTGCTTTGGAGTATGTTCAAGCCAGATGACCCCGTTGTTCACATCGGCATAATTGACAGTGATGACAATACCGTATGGAATGACGTGAAAGTTGGAACGCAGCGTATGTCTGACCATTGGAATCGCAAAGCAGGTAGTACACTCTCTCTTTATACATATACTAATGCCGATGAGGTAGAGCTATTCGTAAATGGTAAGAGTGTCGGCGTAAAGAAGAATTCAGACAATCCCAGGACTCGGAATAAAATCAAATGGGACAATGTTAAGTATGAAGAGGGGTATATTGAAGCTGTTGCAAAGAAAGCAGGCAAGGTTGTAGCACGGCACAAAATTGAAACAACATCGGATGCCGTTAAGTTAGTTGTTGCTCCAGACAACCAACAGTGGAAAGCAGATGGCCAGGATTTGCAGCATATTAGGGTATGGGCAGTTGACAAGAAAGGAAGGCGTGTTCATGGTGCTCAAAATGAATTGACATTTGCTGTTGATGGCCCAGCCGAGATTGTTGGGGTAATCAATGGTGATATGACAAGTGAAGAACTGACCGTTGGCAACAAGCGAAGACTTTACAATGGTACTGCGACTGTAATATTGCGTTCAACCCAAGAGGCAGGTGATGTTAATCTGTTAGTGACGACCAATGGGCTAAAAAAAGTAAAGCTTAAGATGGAGACAAATAGTATTGAGTGACAAGCTGTTCGATAATTGTTTTTGTGACTGTCGAAATCGTAAAACAGGTTTCTGATAGTGATGTTTAAAACATAAAATTGGATAAATTATAAAACAAAATTGTAATTTATCCAATTTTGTTTTGCAGTTTGAATCATTTTGCGTATATTTGCCGTGAAAAGAAGTTATTGGAGGATGATTGGAAAGGAAAAAGAGGCATACAAGAGACTTGAGAATTGCGGCTTGAAGCCGTCGGTTCAGCGTATAATGATCATGGATTATCTGCTTAGCCATCATACTCATCCTACTGTGGACGAAATATACAAGGATTTAAGCAAGAAATATCCAACGTTAAGCAAGACAACAGTGTATAATACGTTGAGATTGTTCTCTGTTTATAATGCTGCGCAGATGATAACCATTGATGAGCATAGGGTGTGTTATGATGGAATCACTTCTCCACATGCACATTTGTTGTGCCGTAAGTGTGGCAGAATAATAGATATAAGCCTGACGCAGCTTCCTGTAATTCCAGAAAGTAAAATAATCGAAGATAACATAATTGACGAAGTTCAATTGTATTACAAGGGTATATGTGCACAATGTGCAAGAAGAAAAGAATGAATTTTAATTTTAATTATTAATCAAGCAAATACACGTATGAGTAAGAAGTTCGTTTGTACCGTTTGTGGATATATTCACGAAGGTAATGAGGCACCCGAGAAGTGTCCGGTTTGCAATGCTCCAGCCAGCAAGTTCAAGGAATTAGGCAAGGACTTGAAAGGAACCAAGACGGAAAAAAACCTTCAAGAAGCTTTTGCTGGTGAGTCTATGGCGCGTAACAAATATACATATTTTGCGTCTAAAGCTAAAAAAGACGGCTTTGTGCAGATGGCCGCCATATTTGAAGAGACTGCCAACAATGAGAAAGAGCATGCCAAGCTATGGTATAAATACTTGAATGGCGGTGAGGTTTCCGGTACAGAAGTAAATCTTGAAGATGCTGCTAACGGAGAGAACTATGAGTGGACAGATATGTATGCACGTATGGCTAAGGAAGCCCGCGAGGAGGGATTCATTGAGATTGCAGAGAAATTCGAGGGGGTAGCTGCCATTGAGAAAGAACATGAGGAACGCTATCGCAAACTGTTGAAGAATTTGCGCGACAAGAAAGTGTTCTCTAAGGATGGTGATGCTGTATGGCAATGTGCCAACTGCGGGCATATAGTCGTAGGCAAGTCGGCTCCTGATGTTTGCCCTGTTTGCAATCATCCTCAAAGTTATTTCCAAGTGCGTGCTGAAAATTATTAATGCTTTGCGTGGCATCCTGCCAAGAGCCATGGATTGACAAGTAGACTTGCCAGTTATTCGTGGTATAACTATAAAATCGGCCTTTTAGACAGCAAAAGCTGTCTAAAAGGCCGTTTTTGTTTCATTAATATATTGCCATAATATATATTTTGGCTAAATTTGCATCCGTTTTTAACTAACATAATTAAATAATGGTAAATCGTTTCATTTTAAATGAAGTGTCATACTTCGGACCAGGCGCAAGAAAAGAGCTGCCGGGGGTTGTTAGACGTCTTGGTTTCACAAAAGCATTGGTTGTTACTGATAAGGGCTTGATGAAATTTGGTGTTGCAAAGATGGTTTTGGACGAACTGGATGCCAATTCCATTGCATATGAAATCTTCGATGATGTGAAACCCAATCCTACCGTTACAAATGTCAAGGCTGGCATTGAAGCTTGCAAGGCAGCTGCGGCCGATTTCATTATAGCTATAGGTGGCGGTTCGGCAATGGATACAGCCAAAGGTATCGGTATTGTATGCAACAATCCTGAATTTTCTGATATTGTGTCACTTGAAGGTGTCGCAGACACTAAGAAAAAGAGTCTGCCTATAATTGCATTGCCTACGACTGCAGGTACTGCTGCCGAAACTACAATCAATTATGTTATAATAGATGAGACGAACCATAAAAAAATGGTGTGTGTAGACCCTAATGATATTCCTGCTGTTGCCATAGTTGATGCAGAGCTGATGTATTCTTTGCCGAAGTCGCTTACCGCCGCTACAGGAATGGATGCCATGACCCATGCCATAGAGGGTTATATTACCAAGGCTGCATGGGAAATGAGTGATATGTTTGAGATAAAGGCAATCGAGATGATTTATAAGTATCTTCCTATTGCAGTCAATGAGCCGCAGAATCCGGAAGGGCGCAATGGAATGGCTGTTGCCCAATACATTGCTGGCATGGCGTTCTCAAATGTTGGCCTTGGTGTTGACCATGGCATGGCTCACCCGTTGAGCGCACTTCACGATGTTCCCCACGGAGTTGCTTGTGCTATGTTGCTGCCTGTGGTAATGCGTTTCAATGCTGCAGCAGCTAAACCCAAGTATGTTGAAATAGCCAAGGCTTGCGGTGTATATCAGGAAGGGATGAGCATTGACGAAGCTGTTGATGCAGCTTGCAAGGCTATCGAAGATTTGTCAAAGCTGGTAGGTATTCCTCAGCATCTTACCGATTTGGGAATAACCGAGCAAGATATTCCTGCATTGGCAAAACAAGCGATTGTTGATGTTTGTACCCCCGGGAATCCTCGTAATGTAACCAAGGAAGACATTGTAGAGCTTTATAAGCAGATTCTCTAAACCACATAAGTTGTACAATATTTTCAGGGTGAAGGTGATAGCCTCCACCCTGGAACTTTTTGTATGAGAAAGGCATTCACATTTGAACAAGGCCATAGACTATAAATTTTCTTGGACAAATGATTTGGGCGGATATTCCATGGTAGTAGCTTTGGCGTACCATGTGCATTTTTTGTAGCCCGTGACTTCCACATTCTTGGCTGTACCATTTATCTACATATGTGCAAACGGAAATGGCAGGACAAGTCATCCTGCGAGATATTCAGCGATGAATGGGATTTGCCTGAGTTTGACATTACGTGGCTTAACGCTGAGTCTGTCTCATTTTTTAAGGATATTCGCATTCTGCCCATACTTGCATATATGCAACTAAAGTGCATTTGTCTTAATGCAGATTTACTTCATACTGGTTCTTTAATTGTTAAAACAGTGTAAAGTAAGTCTGTATTAAGACATACAACCATCTATCCGGGCTTACATCATTGTGTGGCGGTCAAGGTATGACTGCACCTCTTCCTTGTAACTGTCTGAAATCGGGATGTAAGTGTCGCCGAAGACCAGGCGGAAACGGTCTACAGACTCAATCTTGGTCATGTGTACGATGTATGAGCGGTGTGTGCGCATGAATTCAGGTTTGGGCAGATTATCCTCGAGGTTTTTCATGTTCATAAGCGACATCAGCTTAGAACCGTCTTTGAGGAATATGCGCACATAGTCCTTAAGGCCTTCTATATAGAGTATGTCATCAAGCTCAACATGGATGAGCTTGTAGTCGCTTTTTACGAAGATGAAGCGGTCTTGCTTGTAAGCTTCTTGTCTTGACCTGGCGTTAAACCATTCGAGGGCTTTCTTTGCAGCGGTCAGGAAATCGTCATAACTGACGGGTTTCAGCAGGTATTCCATGGCGTTGACTTTGTAGCCGTCGATTGCATATTGGCTGAAAGCAGTCACAAAGATTATGCGTGTTTCCTTGGGCAGGATTCTTGCAAATTCCACACCGCTTAGTTCGGGCATCTGTATGTCAAGGAACACCAGCTCTACCGGGCGTTCCTTTAGGTCTCTTATGGCTGTACTGGCACTGTTGTAAGTACCGCTTAGGTTTAAGAATGGCGTTTTCTTGACGTAACTTGAAATCAGTTCAGCTGCCAGCGGCTCATCGTCAATTATTGCACAATTTAGTATCATATATTATGATTTTGGATGAATATTCTTTTTCTTCTGCGTCAGTTCCCTTTGTCCATGTGAATTTTCCCGGGTAAATAAGCTTGAGCCTGTCGTCTACATACTTCAGTCCTATACCGTGGCCGCTTCGGTCTTTTTGCCCTTTGGGGAAATTGCTGTTCCTTATGTTGCAGGCAATGTGTTTTGGGTCGGCCTCAATGTTGATGTTTATGTAGCTTGGTTTTACGGAGCTCACACCGTGTTTGAAAGCGTTTTCTATGAGTGATATTAAAATGAGTGGCGCTATCATGATGTTGCATGGCTCTGGTATGTCTGCCACAAAATTTACTTTTACATTTGCAGGCTGCCTTATTTTCGTTAAGTTTGTGTAGTTTGAGAGGAATTGCACTTCGCTCTTCAGATTGACAAATTCATGCTGGTTGTCGTAAAGTATGTGCCTGAGGAGTTCGCTTAATTGAAGGATTGCGTCCTGCGCTTTGCTTGGGGCAAATTCTGTGAGGGCGTAAATGTTGTTGAGGGTGTTGAGCAGGAAGTGAGGGTTGATTTGTGAACGTAGGTTCTTCAGCTCTGCATTTGTCCTTGCAGCTTCGGCTTTGCGGCGCGCGCTTTCTGAAGCCTGCCACCGTTTGGACAGCTGTATCGTCGTGGCGATGGATGCTGATACGGCAAGGTTGAAAATGTTGCGCAGAATCATCAGTATGAACATATAATCGTTGTTGTTTGGTCGCGGCCTCTTGTCGAATGATGTGTGGGCCATGTCCATCCATACGTGTACGGCAATTCCCAGCAACAGAATCATGATGATGTTTATCGTGAAAAACGCCTTTTTGTTTCCTATGGCGAAGTATCGGGGTGCAAGCCATAGGTAATTTGCGTAGAAAGTAACCATGATGCTCAGTGGCACGATGCTGACGAAGAGAAATTGGTGTAGCGAAATGCCGTTGCCATGGTTCATGAACATTTGTGGCGATATCAGCAATACCGTCCATACAGCTATGTGAATGAGGGTTTCGTTCTTCTTATTCATACCTTATTGCTTCGATGGGGTCGAGCTGTGCGGCTTTCTTTGCAGGATACCATCCGAAGAACACCCCGGTGAAAGTGCAGACTGCAAAGCTCATGACGATGGTCCATGCTTGTATTGCTATTGGCCAGTGGGCGAACAGCTTGATTGAATATGAAGCTCCGATGCCGAGCACAACGCCGATGATTCCACCCGTGACACTGAGTAGTATTGCTTCGATGAGAAACTGGTTAAGTATGTCCATGCCCCTTGCGCCAACGCTCATTCTGAGTCCTATCTCCCTAGTGCGCTCAGTTACGCTGACATACATGATGTTCATTATTCCAATGCCGCCTACGACGAGCGATATTCCAGCGACACAGCCAAGCAGTATGGTTAGCATATCAGTCGTGGAGTTCATCATTGAGGCCAACTCTTCTTGGGAGCGTATAGTGAAGTCGTCTTCATCGGCCTCGGTTGTTTCAGTCGCCTCTTTCAGCTTGTGGTTGCGCCGCAGTATTGTGCTTATTTCTTCTGTGGCTTTGTCGGTCGCTCCCTCGGTGATGGCAGAGCACTGTATGCCGCTGAGATATGTTTGGGCAAGTATTCGTTTCATCACTGCTGTGTATGGGGCAAGCACAAGGTCGTCCTGGTCCATGCCCATAGAGTTGTAGCCTTTCTTCTTCAGTACACCAATAACTCGGAATGGGGTGGAATTGAAACGCACTACCTTGCCAATCGGGTCGCTCCCGTCTGGGAAGAGGTTGTCTACCACAGTCTGCCCAAGGATGCATACTTTCGCGCTGGTCTTTCTTCGGAGTCTGTAAACACCTCTCCGTCGGCCACGCTTATTTGCCTTATTTCAAGATAGTCTTGATTTACACCGTATATTGTTGAGGGGGTGTTTTCATTTCCGTAGATGAACTGTCCGCTGCTTGACACCATCGGGCTGACAGCCTTTATGTACTTGCATTCATCCTTGATGGTTTCATAGTCTGTCAGTTTCAGCGTCTCCATTGACGACGCTTCCTGCCTTACGCCGCCGCGGCGGTCTGCCCCTGGGCTGATCATAATCATGTTAGAACCCATCTCGGCGATGTTGGCCTGGATGCTTTGCTTGGTTCCCTGGCCAACGGCCAGCATCGTTATTACCGATGCAATGCCGATAATGATGCCCAGGGCTGTTAGGAAAGAACGGGTCTTGTTGGCGGCTATGGCTCGCAAGGCTATTTTCAGCAGGTTTGTATAGTTCATGATTATTCGTCTGTGTTTATGGGCAATGCGGCAAGACCTTTGGCTGCCGACATTATGTTGTTGTTTGTTTCGTCGCTGATTACGTGGCCGTCGCGCAGCATTATGTTGCGGCTCGAATAGTTGGCGATGTCAGGGTTGTGGGTAACGAAAATGATTGTGCGGCCTTCAGCATGTAGTTTTTGGAAAAGAACGAGGATTTCAAACGATGTCCTGGTGTCAAGGTTGCCCGTCGCTTCATCTGCAAGTATCACCGCAGGGTCGTTCACAAGTGCCCTGGCGATAGCAACGCGCTGCATCTGTCCGCCAGACATTTGGTTGGATTTGTGGTAGAGCCGGTCACCAAGCCCAACAGCCTTGAGAGCGGCCACGGCCCTTTCGTGGCGCTCCTTGGCGCTGATAGCTGTGTTGTACATGAGCGGCAGTTCGACGTTCTCCACACTTGTGGTCTTGGGAAGAAGGTTGTAGTTCTGGAATATGAAGCCAATCTTCCTGTTGCGGAGCACAGCCCGTTGCGATTTCGACATCTTCCGCACAGGCACTCCGTCGAGAAAATACTCACCTTTGGTGGGGGTGTCGAGGCAGCCTAGCTGGTTGAGCAACGTAGACTTGCCAGAACCGGATTTGCCCATGATGGTGACGAACTCGCCTTCGTATATCTTGAATGACACGCCGCGCAGTGCATGGACGGTTTCTTCGCCGACTATGAAGTCACGTTTGACGTCACGTAGCTCTATGACAACTTTCCTTTTATCTTCTGCCATGGTTATTTCTTCTTGTCGTTTCTGCGTGGCCCTGGGGCAAACGGTGATTGTTCTTGTGGCATTTCCTGTGGCTCTTCACCGGTTATTTCAGTGATTCCAGTTATGATTTCAGTGCCTTTTGCCGCGCCTTTAAGTATTTCCGTGTGAGTACCGTCGGTCATCCCTGTTTGTACCTGATGTGCTTTCAGTGTGTTACCTTCAATGGTCCAGACCTTGTTCTTGCCGTTGCAATCTGCTATTTTGTAGTCGCCCACGGTCTCCTCGCTTGGGTTGAAGCGCAGGGCTTTGCTTGGCACGCAAACAACCCCTTGCTTTTCGGCGGTATATATTGTTATGTTTGCGGTCAGTCCTGGCTTGAGTTTGAGATTTGCGTTGGGGGCACTGATGACCACTTCGTATGTGACAACGTTGTTTTCAGTCGTCGCTTCCTGGCGCACTTGGGTCACTTTGCCCTCAAACGTGTCGTTGGGGTAGGCATCAACAGTGAAAGATGCGCGCTCTCCTTCTTTTACATCACCTATGTCGGCCTCGTCAACATCGGCTACAACACGCATATCCGTCAGGTCCTGTGCAATCGTAAACAGCTCAGGAGTGCTGTAACTGGCGGCTACGGTCTGCCCCTCCTCAACTTCTTTTGACAACACTACGCCATCGATAGGTGAGGTAATTGTGGCATATCCCAGGTTGGTCTGGGCCGTTTGCACCGTTTCTTTAGCTGTGGCAACGCTCTCTTTTGCCTGTAAGTAGTTCAAGCGTGCGTTTTCGTATTCATCATCGCTCACCAGGCCTTTGTCGTGAAGGGTCTTGTATCGACTGTGGTTTGCCGCCTCATAGTTGAGCTTGCTTTGTGCACTGGCAAGGTTAGCCTTGGCCGTGTTGAGGTTGCTTATAAGGTTTGTCTTGTCTAGTTCGGCTATGACTTGCCCCTTTTTTACCACGGTGTTGTAGTCTACGAATATCTTGCTGATTATTCCAGAGACTTGTGTTCCTACGGTTATGGAGGTTACAGGTTCTATAGTTCCTGTGGCTGTGATGCTGTTTTGGATGTTTGCTGATTCCACTTTGGCCTTGTCAAAGGTGATTTGCCGCTTCTCCTTGTTGTTTGACAAGAGCCAAGTGATGACGGCCACCACAATGATTATTCCTGCTCCTATCCAGATTTTGCTGAGTTTTTTCATATAGTTTTGTTTTAAAAGTACAGAGTTTCGCCTTTGTAAAATTTCAGGAGCTGCTGGTTGAGTATTGTCATGTACTTGCTTTGCAGCATATCTTGCTTAGCTTTCATGAGATTTGCCTTGCCAGTCATCAGTTCTGCAATGTTTTTCAGCCCCAGTCTGAATTGTTCGCTGAGCAGTTCATAGCTGGCTTGCTCGCTTTCCAGGCTTATTCTTGCTGCCTTAAACTTCTGCTGGTTGGTCAGCGCATCGAGCCAGTAGCCCTCTATTGTGCTGTAGAGTTCTTTCTGCTTGTCTTGAAGTTCGAGCAAACTTTGTTCCCGTGCTATTTTTGCCTTGTTTATTGCTGTCTTCGTGCTACGGTTGTCAAATATGGGTATGCTGAGTGTTGCGCCTATTGATGCGTCGAAGTTTGTTTGTATCTGTTTGCCCCAGTCCTTCGAGTTCATCGATGTTGTGCTTGTGCCTACGTTTCCCGTCATGCTGATGGTGGGCAAATGTCCTGCCTTGGCCACGGCGATGTTCAGGTCGCTGCTTTCTACGGCAAGCTTGCTGTTCCTTATTTCTGGGCGGGTGACGAGTGCCGCTTCATAGACGGAGTTTAATGAAGGGATGTCACCAAGGGCGGCAATGTCTGATGCTGTGGGTATGGCAACATCGAATTCCACGTCGTCGGTTATTTCGAGCAGTTGCTTCAGTTGGAGTTTATACTGTGCCAGGTTGCTTTCTGCCTCTACGATGTTGTATTTGTCTTGTGCGGTTTGTGCTGATAATTGAGCGACATCTGCTTTCGACATCTTGCCCAGTTCGAGCATCGTGCTGCCTTGCTCCTCGTTCTTCAAGCTTGCCTCGTAGCTCTGCCTGTTAGCGTTTATGGCTTCGTTGAGGTAGAGTATCTGTATGTAGAGTTGCGCTATCTGCTCTTTTATGTCGTTGGCGGTTGCGGCAGAGTCCAGCATCGCCTGCTGTGCTTCCAGTTTGCTCAGCTTGAGGTTGTTGCGGTTTTGATTGCCGTTCCATACTGTCCAGCTGGCGCTTATTCCATAACTTCCGTTGTAGTATGTCTTGTTTACGCTTGTTGACACGGTACCATTGGTTACGGTACTGATACCTGTATTCACCCATGGGCGATAGCCTGCGGAGTGGTTTGTGGAAAATCCGAGTGACGGCAACAATTCTGATTTTGATTGCTTAATGTCTTCATTGGCTGACCGCACCGTCAATCTTGACTGCTTGAGGGTTATGTTGTTGGCCATGGCATAGTCTATGCATTCGCTAAGTGTCCATTTCTTAGGTGATGCAGCCATAGAGAATTGGGTGGCAATGAGGGCTACAATTATAGGTGCGATTGCTTTCTTCATGTTGTTTTTGCATTGATGTTTCACGATGCAAAAGTATGAAAAACATTCCGTCTGAGGAAATAAGATAGATATTTGGAGGCGCTTAGTAGAAATAAGCGGCCGAATCTTCGATAAGATTCGGCCGCTTAACTTTTATTTGATTTGTTGTAGGCGGGCGATGTATTTGCCCAAAATGTCGAACTCGATGTTTACAACCGTGCCTGGCTTTATGTCACAGAAGTTTGTGTGCTCGAAAGTGTATGGAATTATTGCCACTTGGAATGTGTTCGATGTGGGGTTGCACACTGTCAGAGAAACTCCGTTGACGGTGACACTGCCTTTGTCTACCGTGAAGTATCCTTTGCGGGCCATCTCTGTGTTTTCGGGATATTCGAATGTGAAGTATGTGCTGCCGCAGGCATCTTCCATGGCGGTGCAGATGGCTGTCTGGTCTACGTGGCCTTGCACGATGTGGCCGTCGAGCCTGCCGTTCATGGGCATCGAACGCTCAACATTCACCTTGTCGCCCACTTTGAGCAGCCCCAGGTTGCTGCGGTCAAGCGTCTCTTTCATGGCCGTTACGGTATATGTGCCGTCGCTGATGGAAACAACAGTCAGGCATACTCCGTTGTGGGCGATGCTTTGGTCTATCTTCAGCTCGTCGGTAAACGAGCATCTTAGTGTCAGGTTGATGTTCTCGCGGTCTTTTTCTACTGCGGTTACGGTCGCAAATTCTTCTATGATTCCAGAAAACATGACTTGGTTTTGGTTTGTGGAAATAAAAAAGGTCGTACCGATGATGTGATGAAAACTCCTATAACATAAGATTTGAGAGCTCTCCGCCTTTGTAATCCACCGGCATTTCTGCTGCCTTGAGGGCATGTGGCCCGCCATTGACAAGAGATGTCATCTCGGTTTTCAATTTAATTTGATGAGTATCCCAATCTAACCGATACGACCCGTTGGGTTCTCCTTTTCTTGTTGCAAAGATACGCAATATTTCTGATATTAGAAAGGTTTGCTTTTGTTTTGTATGTTAACAATTGCAAAGCTTGGACTCCATTCATTGCTGATGGTCGGCATGGGGTTGATGCAACACTCTATGCAACTTTTTTGTTGTGTGATTTTATTATTACAAATTTGGCTCCCGGCCACTTTGGGTAGTGCTCTGAGAGACAGTGCGTTGCAGAACTTGTGCTCTTGTATGGAGAAACGGCCTCTTTCATGCACCCAAATGAGCCGTTTTGCAGCTTGTAATGGGGCGTTTTGCAATGTGAAACAGGGCTAGGCATTAGCTGTTAGCGAAAATTCACGACGTATTTAAGCGTTTATAGGCTATGATTGTGTGTATGAACGGTTGTGAAGTCACGCTTTGCCTTGGCTGTGCTGGTAGGGTGGGGCTTTCGCTGTCTTGTCGTCGTGAAGCCGTTTTCGTTGTGCCACTGTCTGTTGGGTGCATCTGTATGTGTCGGTAAAATAAAATTCCGCCCTGCAATGCCTTTGTTGATGCGCATTGCAGGGCGGATATGTTGTTATGGATTGGTTTGTGTCAGATTCCGAGTTTCTTGCGGATGTCGCTGGGGATGGCGTTCTTGTTAACCATGAAATCCATGGTCTTATAGGCTATGAAAGCCTTTGTCATGTACCATGTGCCTTTGTAGTCGCCAAATTCACCCCAAGAGTTTTTTACCATGTAGTATTCGCGGCCGTTCTGGTCCTTGGCTATGCCGTAGAGATGCATCCCGTGGTCGTCTGTCGTCTCCCAGTTGTCGTAGGCTTCCTGTCGCATTTCTTGTGTAGGAACTATTTCGGGCGCATTGATGCCGAGCGAGTCGAACTTGTGGTTCTTTTCCGTTGCAGAAAGGCGGAGCCAGCGGTCAGCATCGCTTCCGGCCATGCTTTGTACCTTCTTGGTGTCGTATGCAATTCCGAGGCCCTTTCGTGTGAAGCCGTCTTCCGACACATCGCCGCCCCACATGATGGTGTAGCCCTCGTTGATGGCATTGTCAATGATGCGCATCATGTCATCGAGCGGCACATTGTAACTTTGCTTCCATCGCCAGTTGTCCTGCACTTCGATTACGAATGGCTTCCAGAATGGGTGGTGAGTAAAGCTGCTGATGCTTACATAGTCATCCCAGTTGAGGCCCAGGCTCTGCGCGAACGATTGTGGTGTATACTTCTTGCCTTCGTAAGTGAACTCTTTAGGGCACTCGCCGAGGTATGCGTCTAGTATGCCTTGCAGTCCTTTCTTCCATGCTGGAGTCAATTTCTTGGAGTTGCTTTTGGCTATTCCCTCCACATAAGGGGTCATTACGTTGAAGAACTCGTCGAAGTTGTTGAGGGAGTCGCCTTGTGGCGTTCCGGGGGCAGGCATTGCATCTTCGGGGCAGAGGCCATAGTTGACGGCGCAGTAGAGCGGGTCGTACGACGAGCCTCCCTGCGAGAACGATATGTCTCCGTGCATACGGACTGATGCGATGGCGCGATCCATGTATGTCTTGCTGGCTACATAGTTTTCGCATAGGTCATACGTCTTACCAGTATTCCTCAAAATTTCGCTCTCAAAGAACGACAGCGTGGAGTAAGCCCAGCAGGTGCCGCTCCGGCTTTGGTCCTTGATGCTTGTTATTTTGTTCTCTTTCACTACGGTGAATACCGGTTTGTTCTTGTTCACAGAGTCTTTTTTCTCTTCTGCGTTGGCACCCGTTGCAATCACGGCAGCAAGGGCCAAGGTTAAAATTTGCTTCATTTTGGGTTATTGTTGTAGATTGATTGATACTTGTGCTAGCCAGCTCATGCCCGTTGGGCCATGAATGCCTCTACGTCGGCAGGGTGGTAGGGTATACGGCTCTTGCCTAAGAAACGGCATCCGTCTTTTGTGATTAACAAGTCGTCTTCAATGCGTATGCCTCCGAAGTCCTTGTATGTTTCAAGTAGGTCGAAGTTGATGAAGTCCTTGCAGTGTCCGCTTGCGCGCCAATTGTCGATGAGGGCAGGGATGAAATAGATGCCAGGCTCGTCAGTTACCACGAAGTTCTCTTCGAGGTGGCGGCCCATGCGCAGGCAGTTTGTGCCAAACTGGGTAGATGGTCGTGTCTCTTCATCGAAGCCTACGTATTGCTGCCCAAGGCCTTCCATGTCGTGTACGTCCATTCCCATCATGTGGCCGAGGCCGTGGGGGAGGAACATTGCGTGTGCTCCGGCGTTCACGGCCTCGTCGGTGTCGCCTTTCATGAGTTTCAGCTCTTTCAGTCTTTCGGTCATGAGGCGGCAGATGTCCATGTGCACGTCGTACCACCTTACTCCGGGCTTTGCCACATTCAAAGCGTAGTCGTGGCATTCTTCTACTATCTTGTATATGTCGAGCTGGCGCTGGGTGAACTTTCCCGATACGGGGTATGTGCGCGTGTGGTCTGAGCAATAGTCGTCAAGTTCGCACCCTGCATCGCAGAGCGCAAGGCGCCCGCTTTCGAGCATTGCCTCCGAAGGGCAGCCGTGCATTATCTCTCCATGCTGGCTGAAGATGGTTGCAAAGCTTACTTTTGACGCAAGCGAGTTGGCTGTGCCGTCAACGACGCCTCCTACGAACCTTTCGGTGACACCGGGCTTGGCGTTGCGCATGGCCGCGATGTGCATTTGGTAGCCTATTTCGCAGGCGCGCTCTATGGCTTCTACCTCCTGTGGTTCTTTCGTTGAGCGCATCTTTATGACTGCCTTTATCAGCTCCAATGATGCCGACTCGCGCTGCAAATTGGGGTGAATGCCGAGCAAGTCCATGATGTGAATCATGTTGTCATGCCGGTAAGGTGGCAGGAAATGCACCTTTCTGTGCAACCGCAGTGCCTCATTGCATATTGACTTAAGTTCCTTCATTGGTGCAGAACATACTACTCCGACCTGTGAGGCTAGGGCACTCACACTGTCGACAGCCCCATACCACACTATGTCGTCTATGTCAATGTCGTCGCCAATGAGCATCTCAACGTCGTTGTCAATGTCAATGACACCTACAAGGCCGTCGCGGTGCTGGCCGAAATAGTAAACGAATGATGAGTCTTGGCGGAAAGGCGAGTATGCGTTGGCGGGGTAGTTTGCCGGCGCATCGTTGTTGCCGAATAGTAAAATGACACCGCTTTCAATCTGTTCCTTCAGTTCAGTGCGGCGTCTGACGTATGTCTCTTTGCTGAACATGATGCTTACTCTTTTGTCGTTTGTGTTGCAATATTGATGCAAAGGTACATATTTATTTATAGAAAAAGATTATCTTTGCATTAAAAATTCTATTTAAGGTAAACTTAGCGATGCAAATCATAAGGAACACAGGACTTGTGCTGGAGGGTGGGGGCATGAGAGGCGTATTTACCAGTGGTGTGCTTGATGCTTTCATGAAGCACGAGGTGTATTTTAACTATGTAGTGGCAGTGTCGGCCGGTGCTTGCAACGGTCTTTCTTACATGAGCCGCCAGCCGCGCCGTGCACGCATCTCGAACATTGATATGCTGGCCAAGTACGATTATATTGGCCTGCGCCATCTGTTCACTCAGGGCAGCATTTTCGACCCGGAGTTGCTTTATGAGCGTTTCCCCAATGAGATTGTGCCGTATGATTACGACACATTCTTTAGCAGTAAGGCTACGTTTGAGATGGTTGTTACCAACTGCCTGACCGGACAGCCAGAGTATCTAAGTGAGCATTCGGGCAACAGGCAGCGGTTGATTGACATTGCTAGGGCTAGCAGTAGCCTTCCGTATGTGAGCAAGATTGTAAAGGTGGACGGAGTGCCGATGCTCGATGGCGGAATAATAGACAGCATACCGGTGATGCGAGCCGTGCATCAAGGGTTTGTCAAGAATGTTGTGGTGGCAACGCGCAACCGTGGTTATCGCAACACAGGGCGTGACCGCAAGATTCCGCGATTTATTTATCGTGACTATCCACGTCTGCGCGTTGCCCTCAGCCATCGCATCGAGGCATACAATGCACAGCTTGAGATGGTTGAGCGGATGGAGGACGAAGGCTCTATAGTATGCATACGCCCACAAAAACCGATGGAGGTGGGGCGGATGGAGAAGGACATAAAAAAACTCGAAGCCCTCTATGAGGAAGGCTTCCTGCTTGGCGACGAATTTTGCCGCCGTGAATTTGCGTGACGCTTATTTCCATTCGGGAACATTGTCGGGTATGCCGTGCTCTGTCTCGCTAGCCTTGTACTTTGGCGAGGGGCCGAATTTGTTGTCAAATGGCTGGCTGTCCTGGCACATGAACACCAGGATGACGATGTTGTAGGCGAACGCAATGATGTAGCTGATTATTACCTCGGGGGGAAACAATGCCTGCAACATCTTGATGGCATCGTCGGGTGTCGTTACGTCGGTAGAAAGGCCGTTGACAGACATAATGTTGTAAAATGTAGCAAGGAATACGCCTGATGCCACGCAGCCGAGCAATACGCTAACGCCATACCACCATCCGCTGCGGCCGGTGTCGTGCAGCCTGCGTATGCTTATCGGTATCATTGCAATTCCCGTGGCAATTGAAATAAAGTTGCCGATAAACGGTATGAATGAGGTTGCAAGGTTGATTATAAATGCTGCCAGCACTGTCCACCAATATTCGGAGCGGCGCGAACGTCCTTTTGATTTTGTGATTTTCTCACAAGCCTGTTGCAAGGCTTCACTGAATGTTAGCTGTGGCAATACCGTAATTCCGTTCATTTTTCTGTTGTTTTGTAAAGGGCTTGCATTTCAGTTCATTCCCAGGTAGATGCTGTAAGCCATTGTCATCCCATCCGCCGGGTATTGTTTCCGCTGATTGGCCGGATACTCCGTCGTTTTGCTGGCATTCTCATTTGAGCAGGTCGGGGCGCAGGCGGCGTGTGCGTTCCATGGCTTGGTCCATCTCCCATTCCTTAATCTTGGCTTCGTTGCCGCTCAGAAGAATTTCTGGCACCTTCCACCCTTTGTAGTCAGCAGGCCTCGTGTAGATTGGCGCTGAGAGCATATCGTCCTGGAAACAGTCTGAAAGAGCACTTTGTTCGTCGCCGATTACGCCCGGCACGACGCGCACTATGGCATCGGCCATGACGGCAGCAGCCAGTTCGCCGCCTGTGAGTACGTAGTCACCTATGCTTATCTCTCGCGTTATGAGATGGTCGCGCACCCGTTGGTCTATGCCTTTGTAGTGGCCGCAGAGAATGATTATGTTTTCAAACATTGACAGTTCGTTGGCCACGTGCTGATTGAACTGCTCGCCATCTGGAGAAGTGAAAATGACCTCGTCGTAGTTCCGTTCGGCCTTCAGTGCCGATATGGCGCGGTCTATCGGCTCGCACTGCATAACCATTCCAGCGAAACCGCCATATGGGTAGTCGTCTACGCGCCGCCACTTGTCTGTTGTGTAATCGCGAAGATTGTGAAGGTGAATCTCCGCCAGACCTTTTTTTTGCGCCCGTGCAAGTATGGATTCGCTGACAAACCCTTCAATCATTTCGGGCAAAACGGTTATTATGTCTATTCTCATATTTTACAAAAGTACTGCTTTTTGCTTATTAAGTCATCCATGATGGTGTTAATAAAGCTGAAATACTCTTGTGGCGGATGCTTTGCTGCGTTGCTTTCAACTTTGTGTGGATATTGTATGGCTTATAAGAATATTATTTGTATATTTGCAAAGTGAACAGTCGTTTCAAGAAAACTGTCAAGTTTTGCATATACAATTTTGCATATTTTCATTAGTAATTATATTTAGGTAATGAACGAAGACATAATTCTTAATAGTCACAACAAAGACGAATTTCCTCCTGCGCATACCGCTGAGCATTTGCTCAACCAGACAATGGTAAGGCTATTTGGGTGTGGGCGGTCTTGCAATGCGCACATTGAACGCAAGAAAAGCAAGATAAGTTATACGCTTGACCATAAACCTACACGCAAGGAAGAGAAAGAGATAGAAGTAAGGATGAACGAACTTATCGATGCAGATCTTCCTGTTACCTTTGAATTCGTGTCTCGTGACGACTTGCCAGAGGGTATTGACACAGACAGGTTGCCTGCTGATGCTTCTGACACGATTCGACTAGTGCGGATAGGAGACTATGATGTGTGCCCTTGCATAGGCAGGCACGTTCGGTCCACGGCGCAAATCGGCCGCTTCGAGATGCTTGGTACAAACTGGGATGAGCAGTCGCGCTCATTCAGGATTAGGTTCAAGGTCGTGCAATAATCAAAGGTGTGCTTAACCACTGCTTTTGCTGGGATTCTGGTGTACAGGGATAAAAGAAAGGGAGGCATCTGTGGTTAGCCTCCCTTGTCTTTCATTTCGTTTCGATTTCCTCTTTCATGTCAATGAAATTGCCTTTCTTGTCATAAAATTCATATTGCAGGAAAGCCAATTTCTGTGAGGGAATAACGTTCAGCCCCAGCCCGTACTTCATTTGCCACTTGCGTTTTATGGAAATCAATCCTTGGTTTATGTAAGCGGCGACGTATGGATGTACGTGCAGGTTGAACTTCTTGATCCCAATCTTGTTTACCATTCGGTCAATTTTGCTCTCAAGTTGGTCTGTAAATAGGATGCTCGACTTTATCTTCCCTTTGCCGAAACAGGTCGGACACGTTTCTTCCACATTTACGTCCATTGCAGGGCGAACCCTTTGACGGGTGATTTGCATAAGGCCGAACTTGCTCAGTGGCAGTATATTGTGCCTAGCCCTGTCTTTTTGCATATTCTTGCACATACGCTCATATAGCATCTGCCGGTCTTCGGCAAGGTTCATGTCGATAAAGTCAACGACTATGATTCCGCCCATGTCTCGCAGGCGCAATTGCCTTGCCAGTTCGTCAGCTGCCCCGAGGTTTACTTCGAGGGCGTTGGCCTCCTGCCCGTTTTCAGAGCGGGTTCTGTTCCCGCTGTTCACGTCGACTACGTGCAAGGCTTCCGTGTGCTCTATAATCAGGTAGGCACCGCGTTTGTAATTCACGGTCTTGCCAAATGCCGACTTGATTTGTTTCGTGACGTTGAAGTTGTCGAAGATTGGCACTTGCCCTGTGTATCGTTTCACTATGTCAACCTTTTCGGGTGCAATCAACTTTACGTAGTCTTTCACTTGGTTGAACACTTCCTCGTCGTTGACATATATGCCGTCATACGTAGGGTTGAACAGGTCGCGCAGAAGCGCAACCACCCGTCCGGTCTCTTCGTATACTACTTGTGGCCTTGTTGTGCTTTTCTGCACTTTGGTGATTGTGTCATCCCATCGCTTGAGCAGTGCTTTTAGCTCTTTGTCAAGTTCAGCCACTCTTTTGCCTTCTGCCGATGTACGCACAATGACGCCGAAATTCTTTGGCTTTATGCTTTGTATGAGCTGCTTCAGCCTCGTCCTTTCTTCGCCTTTCTTGATTTTGGAAGAAACAGAAACCTTATCATTGAATGGTATCAAGACCATGTATCTGCCGGCAAAGCTCAGTTCGCACGTCAAACGGGGGCCTTTCGTGGATATAGGTTCCTTTACGATTTGTACCATTACTTCCTGGCCAACCTTGAGCGTTGTCTGTACGCTGCCGTCTTTCTTCAGGTCTGGCAGGCGTGAAGCCTTGGATATGGGATAAAGTTTCTTCTTGTCGCTTTGTACCTGTTTCAGATACTTTTCATAAGAGCTAAATTGTGAACCCAAGTCAAGATAATGCAAGAAGGCATCCCGCTCAAAACCTACATCCACAAAGCAGGCGTTCAGACCTGGCATCAGTTTCTTCACCTTTGCCATATAGATGTTGCCCACTGAAAACGAAGCTGACCTTGTTTCGCTTTGATACTCTACGAGACTTTTATCTTCGAGCAATGCGATTGAGATTTCTTTTGGGTGGACATCAATGATAACTTCGCTGGTCATTCCTTTTAAACGGTTTTCTTTGTTGGTTTCACTAGGCGTGTCATTTGTTGTCACGCCGTATTACATTCTCGTTGGCAGGGAGCATTTATCTGTGACATCATCATGAATGCAAGAACATGTCTTTGCATTAACTTGTACAGCTTGGTACGTGTGAAAGCGTGGCATCAATGTCACAGTGTCCGCGTATCCTGTCTCATTTAACAGAAAGGGTGTGCCATTATCCTTGCGGACTTGCTGACACACTCCTTTCATTAAAAAATCTTTTGAACTGACTTGTAAGGTCCTTTGGGGCTTACTTGCTCTTGTGTCTGTTCTTTCTCAGTCTTTTCTTACGCTTGTGCGTAGCCATCTTGTGGCCTTTTCTTTTCTTTCCGCTTGGCATAGCTTTATGAATTTAATGTTGTTTGTATAAGTTTGTTGATTATTTCATTTTTGCAATGAAGCTTTTGGCAGGCTTGAATGCCGGGTAGTCGTGGGCTTCTATTACTATAGTAGTATTTTTAGAAATGTTGCGAGCTGTTTTTTGAGCCCTGCGTTTTACGATAAAACTGCCGAAACCTCGCAAGAACACGTCTTCCTTTCTCGTGGCAAGGCTGTCTCTTACTTCTTCCATGAAAGCCTCAATCGTAGTTGCGACATCCCTTTTTGCAAGTCCGGTGTCTTCAACTATCTTGTTGATTATGTCAGCTTTAGTCATTTCTCTATCGTTGTTTTTATGTTGTGAAATTTTATTCCAGTCCGTTCATTCGGAGTGCAAATATAGTCATTTTCGGCGTTATGAGGAAATTTATTGTGGTTTTTTTTGCTAAAATGCGGATTAATGGTGCGTTAGATTGTATAATCCATTAATATAAAATGTGTTAGGCATGCATTCGCACTATGCGTTTGGCTCAATGTGATGCACTCAAGCTCTTTCTTGTGTGTAAATATATCAGAGCAGTGGAACAGGGGGCTGGCGACTGGACTTGCCTTTGGCTCCGATCTTCTGTGTTTTGCGTGTTTGCTTAATGGCTTCATGTGAATTTGGCGATTGTGATAGACTGTGGCGCAACTTGCATTTGGGGCAAATGCAGATTGTAGCTTGAAGTATGGAGCAGTATCTGGCCTGTTGCAAAGGGCTTGTTTTGTTAAATGTTTTTATCGCAAAGGCCATTTCTGCCTAAAGGCCTGTGTTACAGCGGGTTATGTTTTTGTGCGTTTCGTCGCATGAAACAAGCATTTTTGAAACCTAAAACAGGCCTTTAGGAATGCCCAAATGGCATATTTTGCAAGCCGGGCAGGCAAAAATGCATTCCGAATGTAATCTGGAGACTATTGTTGTCATGATATTTCAATGGCATGAACCATGTACATATGTGTGCAATATTTCAAATTTTTAAAGCCATGCGTAAGCTTTCGTTATATCTGTAATATAGGGGGAATTTTGTTAAATCTCAGGCGGTAAATGTTTTTGTCTATGTCTTTGTGTCTGCGACATTCATTGCTTTAAAAGTGTTGTGATGGCTGTTTGTGTTATGTTTCATGTCGATTCTGGCAATACGATTTAACACAATGACGCCTTGTTATGGTTTTTTATGAAAAAATACCTGGTTCTGGCAAGCTTGGCTATCAAGATTTTTTGTATATTTGCAAAATACAAAGAACAATGGCATATGGCAAAGTATAACATCACGGAAAGAAAAGAAAAAGAGGCTGCTTATAGGGATTTGGTCAGTCCGCAACTCATGGATGAAATGAAGGAGAAGATTCTCGCCATAATTGTTTTGCAGAAAAAATACAAAGATAAGGATTATTCTGCAAAGAAGCTTGCCGAGGATTTGGGTACCAATACACGGTACATATCAGCTGTCATGAACGTAAGGTTCCACATGAACTATTCTTCTTTCATAAACAAGTTCCGCATAGAGGAGGCTATGACTATTCTTGTTGACAAGCGCTACCTTGACCTTAAGATGGAGGAAGTGAGCGACATGGTAGGCTTCTCCAACCGCCAGTCATTTTATGCGTCTTTTTACAGAATCATGGGCATGACTCCACGTGCGTACAGGATGCAGCATATGGCGCAGCACCCCGAGAAAGCAAAGGCGGCAAAGGCGGCGAAATCTACACGTAAGAGAACCAAGGCGGAGGGCATCGACTGATGGTGAAATGCGACTTTGTTTACTCTGACGTTCGTTTTGCCGACATCCAAATGCTGCGATATCGCCTCAATGGCTTTGAGGAATTGACGTTGCGGCAGAAAATGTTGGTCTATTGCTTGTCGCAAGCCACGTTGTGGGGGCGTGACATCACGTTTGACCAGTTTGGCAAATATAATTTGCGTATAAGGAAAACGCTTGAGGCAATATATACTGACCCATCAATAGACCATGGCTCCAAAGAGTTCGGCGCGTTGGAAGAATACTTGAAAAGAGTATGGTTCTCTAATGGAATATACCATCATTATGGTTGTGAAAAGTTTTTGCCCGGCTTTAGCGAATCTTATTTTTGCAGCGCAGTAAAATCTGTAAGCAGAGAACTTTTGCCCCTGAAAGATGGCGAAGATGTGGAAAGCCTGTTGCGCGAGTTGGCACCTGTGATGTTTTGCCCGGAAATTTTGCCAAAGCGTGTCAATAAAAAGGAAGGCGAAGATTTGTTGCTTACCTCGGCCTGCAATTATTACGAAGGTGTCACACAAGTTGAGGCGGAAAACTTTTATCGTAACCTCAAGGCTGCTTATGGCGATAATGCGCCATCATTTGGGCTGAACACCACCTTGGTAAAGCGCGACGGTAGCCTGTTGGAAGTTGTCTGGAAAGAGGGAGGAAAGTACGGAAAGGCCATACGCGAAATTGTTCTTTGGCTGGAAAAAGCGTGCGAATATGCAGAAAACGATGCACAATTAAATGCGATAAGCACTCTTATAAAATATTACAAGACCGGAGACATCAAGCTTTTTGACGACTATTCTATAGAGTGGGTCAATGCAACAGAAGGCAAAATAGATTTTGTTAATGGTTTCATTGAGGTATATGGCGACCCTATCGGCATAAAAGGGTCGTGGGAAGGAATAGTTGAATATAAAGACGATGAAGCCACACAGCGTACACGAACCATAAGCAGCCACGCGCAGTGGTTTGAAGACAACTCTCCAATTGACCCACGTTTCCGCAAGCATGAAGTCAAAGGGGTGACGGCAAATGTCGTTTGTGCAGCCATGCTTGGTGGCGATGAGTACCCTTCTACAGCCATAGGCATAAACTTGCCAAATGCAGACTGGATAAGGGCTCAGCATGGAAGTAAAAGTGTGACCATTGGAAATCTTACCGATGCATACAATAAAGCCGCTCAAGGCAATGGCTTTTATGATGAGTTTGTCATAGACGAGGAGACAAGAGCCTTAGTCACTAAATATGGGGATTTGTGTGATGACCTGCATACCGATTTGCATGAATGCCTGGGCCATGGCAGTGGAAGGCTTGCGCCAGGTACAAATCCAGACGCGTTGAAAGCTTATGGCAATACAATCGAAGAGGCTAGGGCAGACCTGTTTGCACTGTATTATTTGGCAGACAAGAAGATGCTTGACTTAGGGCTTGTGCCAGATATGGAAGCTTTTAAGTCCCAATACTATACGTATATGATGAATGGCATGATGACTCAGCTGGTTAGAATAGCCAAAGGCGCCTCAATCGAGGAAGCGCATATGCGTAATAGGGCCTTGATAGCCAATTGGTGCCATGACAATGGAAATGCCGTCGAATTGGTTGTACGAGACGGGAAATCATATGTCAGAATTAAAGATTATGCAGGGCTGCGCATACTTTTTGCAAGGTTGCTTGCTGAGATACAGCGGATAAAAAGTGAAGGTGACTTCAACGCGGCCAGGAATCTGGTAGAAAGATATGCAGTAAAGGTAAATCCTGTTTTGCATGATGAGGTTCTTGAGCGCTATGCAAAATTGAACATAGCTCCATATAAAGGATTCATCAACCCTGTTCTTGTGCCGGTGTGCAATGCCAATGGAGAAATTGTTGATGTACAAGTTGATTATTCTGAAAGCTATGTGCACCAGATGTTGCGATATAGCTCTGAATATTCCGCACTTGTTTAAATGCTGTTGATTAAGGTTGCGTATTCTCATTATAGGCATTATATTCCAAAAACAGTGAAATTAGGTTTGGATACTGAATGTCATTTATAAGCTTAAACATTTGAAGTAACGGGTATTTGTTAAAACAGGTATGATTCTGTATGGATAATAACAAGGCTATTGATGAACAACTGAAGGAAGTTAAACGGTCCTTCAGGTTGATGATGAATGGTATGGCGGCTCAGTCCATGCGAGCCAAGGGTTTGGACTATCATGTCAATTGGGGAGTTTCGCTTCTCTCATTGCGGGGCAAAGCCAAAGAGATAGGTAAAAATTATGGCTTGGCATTGGCATTATGGAAAGAAGACGTAAGGGAATGCAAGATCTTGGCCACTATGACAATGCCTCCAGATGTAATTCTTCCAGAGGTTGTCGATATTTGGATGGAACAGACACACACACTGGAAATAGCCGAGCAAGCGGCCTTTAACTTGTACCAACATTTACCACATGCTGCAGAAAAAGCATATAAATGGATTGCATCAAGCCGTGAAATTGAACAAATTTGTGGATATCACGTGTTGTCTAGGTTGTTTATTAAAAGGCAAGAACCAAATGAACGTGGCATAAACGAGTTCATAGACCAGGCCCTTTCGGCTGTCATGAGTAATTCTGTGATGTTAAAGAAGGCGGCACTTGCTAGCTTAATGCATTTTGCAGAACTCGGCATTGTATACGAACGACTTGCTAAAAGTGCTTTGGCAAGAATTGGATATGAGCTCTAGCCGAGGCAAATGGCGTGCAGTCCTAATTGCATTGGGGCTGCACGCCATCATTGTTGATTAATACATTTGGCTATTGCGTTGCATAAACCAAACCATTCCGTCTGCTATGATGGTTTGATGCCATAATGGGGTGTATGATTCATACATTTCGTCTGTGCAAAATGGCTGTATTCAGAATCTTATGCTAAGTTCTACATCAACGATGCCATAGTTGTGTTTGGCCAGGCTGCGGTCATTGATAAAGGCATATTCTGCTTGCAACTCAAGGTTCTTGCATAACAAATAGTTCAATCCTATTTCATATTGTGTCCTGCTGTCAGACCATTTGCCCGACTTCCGGTATAGGTCATAGCGGGCCTTGGCGCGTAATTTTTGGCGTATGATTGGCGCTATACATAGAGCGTATATTCCGTCGGCTTTATTTCCCTGCGCATAGTTGATGGTTGCGTCTGTTGCGTCTTCGTCGTTTTGGTACGTTGTCTTGAATCCATAGCCGGTGCTGTGTATGTATTCAGACCTGATTTGCCAATCTTCATCCTTGAATTCGGCACTGATGGCATATCGGTATTGCCCTAAGCTCATTGTGCCAGTGTGGGTGTTGCCGTCTTTGTCGGTCCAGTTGCCTTTGCGGGCGTGTGAGCCAACCCAGCCAAAAGCTCCGATGCGCAATCCTTTTAAAGGCATAATCCACATACCGCCAATGATGTCTTTGCGATTGTCAACGTCTTTTGTGTTGATGCCTTGCCCGTTGAATACTCCTACTTGATAGTGGAGAATGCTGCGCCCAGACTTATCCTTGAACAGTTCGCCTTGCAGTTGTAGGCCGATGTCACGTCCGTTGCTTGCTTGTTCGCCTGTCCGGTCGTTGAATCCTGACAGCCGTTGCACATTCTGGGAGTACCCCATGAACCCCTGGTCTACAGGATGCATCGGATTCTCGAAAGTGAATGGACGCTTGAATTGGCCGATTTTTATACGCGCAAACTCGAAGCGTTGCCATTCTACGAATAAGTCAACTATGCGCGGGCTGCTGCCAAGTGTCGAACTATTGCCATTGACCTGCCCTTGTACCTTATATTCAAACTCACCCAATATCCGTCCGCTCACAGACGCTCTTGCCATGCGGATATTGAAAGTGTTGCTGTTGCTTCCTTGAAAGTTTGCTTGGTATTGGCCTATTATGTATCCGCTGAATTTTGGTTTGCTTGCCAGCGGGGCTTTGCTTCCTGTGGCTTGTAGTGGATTTGTTGCCAATGAAAGAATTACAGATGCAATGATTACTTTGCTCATAATTATGGTTGTTGAACTTTAAAAACGCCTTGAACATGAAACTTCGGCATTTGGAAAAGCCTATCTGCCATTGGTTAAGCCATTCTTCGCTCAAGCAAAACTACGTTTTCCACGTGTGGGGTGTGGGGGAACATGTCAACAGGTTGTACGGCCATAACTTTATAGTCTTTGTCTAGTAACTTCAAGTCGCGTGCTTGTGTCGCAGGGTTGCAGCTTACATACACAATGCGCTCCGGCCCGGCCTTTAATATCGTATCCACCACATCTTGATGCATTCCTGCACGTGGCGGGTCTGTGATTATAACATCAGGCTTACCATGTTCGGCTATAAACTCTTCGTTCAGTATATCCTTCATGTCGCCGGCCTGGAAAAGCGTGTTTGATATGCCGTTCATTTCTGAGTTTGTCTTTGCGTCCTCAATGGCTTCCGGCACATACTCAATTCCGATGACCGTACGCGCCTTTTTCGCCACGAAGTTAGCAATGGTACCAGTGCCGGTGTAGAGGTCATAGACAAGTTCGTTCCCCGTCAGTCTTGCAAAGTTGCGTGCTACGCAATAGAGTTGGTATGCTTGTTCGGTATTTGTCTGGTAGAAACTTTTGGGGCCGACTTTAAATTTCAGGTTTTCCATTTGCTCAATTATATGGTCTTCACCCTTAAACACTCTGACTTCCTGGTCGCCTATGGTGTCATTGCATTTTTGGTTATTGACATAAAGCAATGAAGTGATTTGCGGGAACTTGTTTGCCACATGGTGCAAAAGTCCTTGCGCCTTTTCTTCATCTCCTTCTTCATCATAATGGAATTGCACGATTACCATCCACTGACCTATGTTAGAATTGCGTATGATAATGTCGCGCAATAGGCCTTTTTGAGCACGCAAGTCAAAGAAAGGTATATTATGGGCAAACGCATAATCACGTATCTCGTTCCTGATGGCATTGTGCAGGTCATCCATTAGCCAGCATTTCTCGATGGGTAGAATCTTGTCAAATGCCCCGGTGATGTGAAACCCTATGCCGTTCATGTTGTCGTATTTGAAACCGGATGCAATTTGTTCTTTTGTAAGCCACCGTTTGTTGGAACAGCCGAACTCGAGTTTGTTGCGGTATTCAGATATCTTAGCCGAGCCGATGATTGGCATTAACTCAGGGAGTTCAACCTTGCCAATGCGTGAAAGTTGGTCATAAACCTGCCGCTGCTTGAATTTAAGTTGTTCGTCGTATGGCAGGGTTTGCCACTTGCAGCCGCCGCACACGCCAAAATGTTCGCACATTGGTTTTGTTCTGATCGGGCTGTATTCAACATAGCGTGCCACTTCGGCCTCACAATAGTTATGTTTCTTTTTCTTTATTTGGAGGTCAACTACATCTCCCGGCACTGCAAAAGGTACAAATATTACCATGTCGTTGATACGTGCCAGAGCCTTGCCTTCAGCTGCCACGTCGGTTATTGTCACATTTTCCAATATCGGGAATGGTTTTTTCTTTCTGCTCATATCTTTGTTTTTCTTTTCGTGTGCAAAGTTACAAATAATGTGGCACATATTACTCTTTAATGTTTAAACATTGCGAATATTTTGCCTTGCGGCTGGCAAAATGTATTTTGTCTGAATTTATGTGGCTGCAATGCTGACACATATCAATATAATGTGTTAAGCTGATTTTGTATGGATAATTCATCGCTTGATATGTTTTGTGTAATTACTTGTGCTACAATTGATTACGAAAAGGCCTATTTTGCTTGCTGAAACAATCTGTTTCAGCTCACGAGACGTGGCGTTTTAGCGTCCTGTTTGGCTTGTCCTGTTATTCTACGGCATTGTGACCACAAGGCTAATGGCTGTTTTGTAAACAATAATCCAAGCATGCAATGAAATACATAGTGTTGTTATTGCACACTTGGGCATCATGTTGTAGCCATGCGGGCAATGGGGCCTGCAAGGTATGTTAAGTGTTACCAGGCACTGTGACTAGTTAAAAGGAATGCTTGGGGGTATAAACCTGCGCGAATGTCAGAAACATTGATGCAATATTTAGCGCATCCATGAAGATTTTGCGTGATTTCTTTTCCCGTTTAAGAAAATAATGTTATTTTTGTAGTCACAAATCAGAAATTACAATATTAGATAATCATTATATTAATTCATCAAAATGGCTAAAGTTGTAACATTAGGCGAGATTATGCTCCGCCTTTCTTCTCCTGGTCAGAAGAGGTTCGTACAGAGTGATGTGTTTGATGTCGTTTATGGTGGTGGTGAAGCCAATGTGGCTGTAAGCTGCGCCAACTATGGTCATGATGCCTATTTCGTGACTAAATTGCCAAAGCACGAAATCGGCCAGTGTGCGGTTAATTCGCTCCGTCGTTTCGGCGTACATACAGATTTCATAGCCCGTGGCGGCAATCGTGTAGGTATCTATTATCTTGAGACAGGTGCTTCAATGCGCCCGTCGAAAGTTATATATGACCGTGCTGGCAGTTCCATTGCAGAGGCCGACCCTTGCGACTTTGACTTTGACAAAATCATGGAGGGTGCCGATTGGTTCCACTGGAGCGGCATAACCCCGGCTATCAGCGACAAAGCCGCAGAGCTGACCAAGCTGGCCTGTGAGGCAGCAAAGCGACATGGTGTTACGGTTTCAGTTGACTTGAATTTCCGTAAGAAGCTATGGACTTCTGAGAAGGCGCAAAGCATTATGAAGCCTCTTATGAAATATGTAGATGTCTGCATAGGCAACGAAGAAGACGCCCAGCTTTGCCTCGGTTTCAAGCCCGATGCAGATGTGGAAGGTGGAAAGACTGATGCAGAGGGATATTATGGCATATTCAAGGGCATGATGGATGAGTTTGGCTTCAAGTATGTTGTTTCAACGCTCCGCGAGTCACTCTCTGCTACCCACAATGGTTGGAAAGCGCTTATATATGACGGCAAGGAGTTCTATCAGAGCAAACATTATGACATAATGCCTATCATTGACCGCGTAGGTGGCGGCGACTCTTTCTCTGGTGGCCTTATTCATGGATTGCTTACATATCCTGACAATCAAGGAAAGGCCCTTGAGTTTGCTGTTGCTGCATCAGCATTGAAGCATACAATTCCCGGCGACTTCAACATGGTAAGCAAGGAAGAGGTAGAGGCGCTTGCCGGTGGCGATGCCAGCGGACGTGTTCAGCGCTAAATCATTAACAAAATTAATTTAACATATCAATGGCAAAATTTGATAAAATAGCCGTCTTGGCCAAGATGGGCCAAACGGGTATGGTGCCGGTGTTCTACCACAAGGATGCCGAGGTTGCCAAGAAAGTTGTAAAGGCTTGCTATGATGGTGGCGTGCGTGCATTTGAGTTTACCAACCGTGGTGACTTTGCTCAAGACGTGTTCGCAGAGGTGGTAAAGTATGCTGCGGTTGAATGCCCAGAACTGGCAATTGGAGTCGGGTCTGTGGTTGATCCTGCAACTGCTGCCCTTTACATCCAGCTTGGGGCGAACTTTATTGTTGGCCCGTTGTTTAATCCTGAAATATCCAAGATTTGCAACCGTCGCCTGATTCCGTACACTCCCGGGTGTGGCAGTGTATCAGAAATAGGCGCCGCCCAGGAGACAGGGTGTGACCTTTGCAAGGTGTTCCCAGGTGATGTGCTTGGTCCTAAACTTGTGAAAGGGCTGTTGGCACCGATGCCGTGGTCAAAGTTGATGGTCACTGGTGGCGTTTCACCAGACGAGGAAAACTTGAATTCCTGGGTTAAAGCCGGTGTGTATTGTGTTGGAATGGGATCAAAATTGTTCCCGAAAGATGTCATTGCAGCTGAGAATTGGCAGGCAATTACAGATAAGTGTGTTGAAGCTCTTGGTTATATTGCTAAGGCACGCGCATAAATATATTATTTCAAAAGGCTCTATAGGTTTGTTTTGCCTATGGAGCCTTTTGTCCTTTTCGGCGTGTTCACATGATGACAAACAGCTTGTGGACAAGCTGAATTCTTTATCCTACGCCAATCATTACCGAAACTTGGATTCTACAGAAATCTATGCCCAAAAAGCATTCGTTTTGGCAGATGGCTATGGCGACGGTAAGGCGGAAGCACTTAATAACCTGGCATTTGTGGACATTATGAGAATGAATTATCGTGATGCCCGCAAGGCTCTTGCGACTGTTGAAAAGCATACCGACAACCAAGTAGAATTGCTTATAGCAGATGTGCTGTCAATGCGTATATGCCAAAGAATGTCTGAAAACCGCAGTTTCTATGATTTTAGGCAATGTGCTATAGACAGAATAAAAAGAATTGATGAAGAGCAGGAAAATTTGAATAGTCACAACAAGCAAAGGTTATTATATGCCAAAAGCGAATTTGCAATTGTAAGTTCCGCATATTATTATTATGTTGGTTTTGACAGCTTATCTGCAAATGCCTTGTCTTGTATAGATGGTGACGGAGAAATAAGGCGTGACACAGCCCAATATCTCAATTATCTGTACAACATTGGGTCGGGAGGCGTTATCGTAGGGGCAACCGCAGAAGAAACCTGCCTCCGTGAGTTTGAATGCCACGCAACTTGTTATTTATTGGCCAAAGAATATGGATATACTTTTTTTATGGCCAATTCAATGGAAGCCATGGCAGAAATCTTGTTGCAGCCAAACGTGCATGACTTGTTGCTGACACATACTTCCATGGCTGTTTCCAATATATGGTATGGAATAGATGGGATAAGTCTTTTGCCGAAAGAATTGGCAAGGCAATCTCTGTTCTTGTTTGAAAAGTATGGGGATGCTTATCAAGTGGCTGGCGCTTATCGTACCCTTGCATCATGTCTCATAGCAGAATGTGATTACCAGGGAGCTTTTGATTGTTTGCAGAAAGCATTGTCAGACGAAAAAATACAGCAGGCTCCAGACCTTGTCGCCAGCATCAGAGAACAGTTGAGCATTGTCTATTCGGGGTTAAACGACAAGCATGGAAGTGATTATAACCGCAACATATATTTAGACCTGCAAGAACAAACCCGCCAAGACCGCTATATGGAATCTAGGGCAGAGGGATTGGAGAATACTATTTTGCAGCTTAATTGCATGATTGCCATAACTATAGTAGCCATAGTTATATTACTTGTATTATTATTTTGTTTTGACTATTATTCCCGAAAGAGAAACCGAAATTTGCATTCTGGTGATTTACTAAGGCCGTTGGAGGAATGGCAAAAACGTTTCAATAAGCAAATGGATGAATTGCGTAATGAGCGTGAAACGTTAGCCATCCGTATGGATGTATGCATAGCCCGGCGGCAGGAGTACAAGCTGCGTAACCTTGAAAACAGGGCAAAGTTATCACTTGTAAATAGCATCATACCTTTTATCGACCGTATGATCAATGAGTTAGACCGCCTTGTTAGCCGCAAAGATAATGCTGAGGAGCGTGAGAGACGGTATACTTATGTCTCAGAACTTGTTGACAAGATAAACGAATATAATGACGTTTTGGCCCAATGGATTCAATTGAGGAAGGGGCAACTCGGTCTGCATATCGAAAGTTTTGCGCTAGAACCATTGTTTGCAATACTAAGGAAAAGCCGGACAGCATTCATGATGAACGGAATAGAGCTATGTGTTGAAGACACGGAACTCTCAGTAAAAGCAGACCGTGCATTGACCCTTTTCATGATAAACACGCTGGCCGACAACGCCAGGAAATTTACGACTGCCGGAGGAAAGGTTGTCATTGGAGCCACAGAAATGGATAATATGGTTGAAATATCTGTTAAAGATACGGGGTGTGGCATACCTAAAGAACGCTTGGCCTGCATTTGGAATTTCAAAATGCATGGCGGCCATGGGTTTGGATTGATGAATTGTAAAAGCATAATTGAGAAATACAAAAGGATGAGTCGCACTTTCCAGGATTGCTCAATCTCTGCACGAAGTGAAGAAGGCAAAGGTAGTTGTTTTAGTTTTCGTTTGCCAAAAGGGAAAGTCTTGTCTGGTATTGTTTCTTGTTTGCTGTTGCTGTGTACGTATAATTACACTCATGCCAGGTGCAATGCGTCTACAAATCCAAATATGCAGTCATATCTTTCCATTGCAAGTGCATATGCAGACAGTGCATATTTTTCAAATATTGCCGAGGCATACGATAAAACAATAATTTTTGCGGATTCATGTTTACGCCAACTTAATTTGCATTATTTTGATGTCTGCCCGGCCGGCCGGGATACTTTGTCTGTAAATGGGAATTCTTTGCTAACGCCAGTAGAGTTGACATGGTGTCGTGGCAAAGTGCCTACAAACTATAGCATCATATTAGACATACGAAACGAAAGTGCTGTCGCCGCATTGGCGTTGCATGATTGGAATTTGTATGAATTCAATAATAAATCTTATACCCAATTGTTTAAGGAACTGTCTGCGGACAGCACCTTGGCTGATTATTGCCGTGTAATGCAGCAGTCACAGACAAACAAGACCATATCTATAATCATACTTCTGGTAGTCTTGATTTCTATATTGCCTGCATATTATCTTTTATATTACAGACATCAATTGTACAACCGTTATTGCATTGAGAGAATTAAATCGATGATGGATTTGCTGCATAAAGACATCACAAATGAAGAGAAGCTAGAACAAATTAAACTACTTTCCGACGATGTTTATCCACAGAAATTTAAATATTCAATCAATAAGATAGAACAAGCTTTATTTAATGCCATTTCGTTGGATGATAAGCAACGAACAGACATTAAGTTAGCGGAAGATGAATTGCGTCGTATTGAATATGAAGCCAATAACTTATATGCATATAACGCTGTGCTTGATAACTGCCTATCTGCCTTGAAGCATGAAACAATGTATTATCCAAGCCGCATCAGTATGTTACTTTCCGGCCGTGAAAACAACCTTGGCATGATTCATGACCTGGTTGTTTATTATCGTGAGATTTATTCCACGCTTAGTATGCAGGCTATGCGGTTACTGACGAAAACGAAGTTGCATTTGTCTGCCATCCCTGTTAATGAGGTAGTAAGTGTTGAAGGCTTGGCTGAGAGCCAAAACGATTGCATGATAATCGGTGACAAGGATTTGTTGAGATATATGTTCAAAATCTTGTGCCGTCAACCGGGATATTGTAATACACAGATAGGAAAAACTTCGGAAACTAATGGGTATGTTAGTATTTGGGTTTATCTCAAAGGGTACAAAAAAGAGCAAATACAAAACGTGTTTGTCCCACGGTTTGATAATATCCCGTTCCTTTTATGCAAACAGGTCGTGAGTGACATATCTGAAGCTACCAGACATTGGCGCAGCGGTATGTTTGCACGGTATATTGATGAGTGCTTTATTTTGGAAATAATTTTGCCCCGATATGTCAAACGCATGTTAAAGCATTGATATGGAAAAGTTTAGTATAATTATTGTTGAAGATGTCCCATTGGAACTGAAGGGAACTGAAGGAATCATTCACAATGATATCCCTGAGGCAGAAATAATTGGCACGGCCGATTGTGAGCCTGCTTATTGGCGATTGCTGGAAATGCGTCAGCCGGACTTAGTGTTGCTGGATCTTGGATTAAATGGCTCAACAACTGTTGGCGTTGAAATATGCCGCCAGACAAAAGAGATGTATGGCGGCATAAAAGTGCTGGTATTTACGGGTGAGATTTTAAATGAAAAGCTTTGGGTAGATGCCCTCGATGCTGGGGCAGACGGAATAATTCTTAAAACAGGGGAGATGCTTACCCGTAGTGATGTTGGCCGCGTATTGGAGGGTAAAAACATGGTGTTCAATCAACCGGTGTTAAAAAAAATTGTTGATTGTTTCAAGGAGTATGTGAATAAATCAGCATCACGTCAAGAAGCAATTGTTGATTATGAGATTGACGAATATGATGAACGTTTCCTGCGTCATCTCGCATTAGGTTACACGAAAGACCAAATTGCAGGCCTTCGCGGTATGCCTTTTGGCGTAAAAAGTCTTGAGAAACGCCAAAATGAACTTGTGCAAAGATTATTCCCCAACGGTAATAATGGTGCCAGTGTGAATGCTACAAGACTGGTGGTTCGGGCATTGGAATTGAATATTATTGGCATAGAAAACTTGCGACCGGATGAGGAGTAAATTGTGGGGATATATTGCTGCTGCGGCTTTTTTCGTCGAAGTGTTGCTTTGTTTTTCATCATGGGTTTGCAGCGTGTTATTTCCCGAACTTGGCATACGTAGTGTGTTCAGCGGTGAAGGCATCCGGTGGCTTATAGGTGGGTATGCAGATATAGTGGCAACTCCTTTGTTGGTTTGGCTCTTATTGTTGTCATTGGCTTTGGGCATGGTAAAAGGCAGCAAGGTGCATAATGCGTTCTTATGCTTGGGAAAACTATCTTACCGTGAACGCATCGCGGCTTATTCTTCATTGGCAGTCTTCATAGTGTATGTCGTAGCAATGCTATTGTTGGTAGCTGTTCCCCAGGCTGTGCTACTTAGCGCGACTGGCAGTTTGTTTCCTTCTCCCTTTGCATCATCATTAGTGCCATTGGTTAGTTTGGGCATTTGTTTAGTTGCTGGTGTGTATGGGGTTGTTTCAAATAATATAAGTTCGGTATATGACATATACCGTTCATTATTTTGTGGTATAGAGCAAGCTTCCCCTTTATTTCTAATATATTTATTGTTAATACAAATATATTATACAGTATGCTATGTTATAACATAAAAACCCAATTTTTGAGTATTGCAAGAATATGTATTTACATATAACTTTGCACCAGAAATACTAATCAATAGATATAATGGAAATGAATAAAACAATTGTTATCTACGGTTCCTCTACAGGCTCTTGCAAGGCCATCGCAGAAAAGATTGCGGATAAGCTTAATGTTAAAGCATTAGACGTTCAGGAATTGACAGATGAGGTCATCGGCTCGCACGACAACTTACTGCTTGGTACATCGACATGGGGTGCAGGCGAATTGCAAGATGATTGGTACGATGGGCTAAAGGTATTGCAGAGGGTAGATTTATCTGGAAAAACGGTTGCGTTTTTCGGATGTGGTGATTGTGAATCTTATGGCGACTCTTTTGTCAGTGCCATGGGGATATTGTATGACGGCATAAAGGACAGTGGAGCTAATTTTATTGGCAGGACTTCTACGGATGGCTATAACTTCAGCTACAGCGAAGCAGTTGTTGATGGAGAGTTTGTCGGTTTGGCACTTGATGACGTGAATGAATATGATAAAACAGATGAACGAATAAATGCGTGGTTGGAAGTGATAAAAGCCAAACTCTAATTTCAGACTTTGAGATTCATAAAGTATTTGTTTAGTTTTAATGATATGGAGGCTGGCTGTGAAGTTGGCCTCTATTTTTATGTATGTTAGTTTGCTAAGACTTTATTTATATGAATATCAGCAAACTGCCCATATGCCTGCCTATTGACACGTGCCGCCACCTACACTTTCATGTTAAGGACATCCATTAGGGCCATTCTTGATAATCATCTGTCTTTCAGTGAGTTGCAAAACGTTCTGTCTTGCATTCTGAAACAAGCCATGTTGTCGGCTGAAACAGGCCATATTTCAGCGCGAAACGGGCGGTTTGGCTCTGCGATATGCGAATACAGGGCCCGGGGTGCAGCGGCCCGACTTTAGCTGCGCATTGGCAGGCATGGGCAGATTGCGGATATTCATTTATTTTATGTGCTTTAATAGCTCAGCATCGGCATCAGTCCAGTCGAGTGTAGGCAACTTGTCGGCAGTAAGCCAGCAGTAGTCAGTGTGTTCTAGTAATTTGAAGTTGTCTTCAGCTGGTGCTTTACAAGTATAGGCGGCAAGTTTAAGGCCGAAATCTGGATAATTATAATCTATGGTAACGATATGATCGCAAACTGTTATTTGCCAATCTAGCTCTTCTTTTATCTCGCGTTCAAGTGCTGTTTTATCATCCTCTCCTTGCTCAACTTTACCACCAGGAAACTCCCAGTGTTCTGATATGTATGTGTATTTGCTGCGACACCTTCTGACGCAAAAGTAATGCTCTCCCCGTTTTATGACAGCTGCGACTACCCGTGTTCTTCCTGTTTCCTTTATATCCATTACTGCTTATCTAAGTTTATTCATGTTGTAATGTGGAGTGACTTTGTGTATAAAAAATATCATTGACACTACGCATAGTAAAGAGCCTATGATATACACCATGTAGAAAGTGAATATATGGGCTATGAATCCGCTCGAAAATATTCCAATTCCAATGCCAACATCCCATGCTGTTAGGTAAGTGCTTGTGGCTGTTGCCCGTTGGTTGTTTGGGGCAAGGTTGACGTAAAGGGAGTTCATGGCAGGAAACATTACGCCGAATCCGATTCCGAGCAAGACAGGAACGATGAAGAAGATAGAGGTTGCTGCAATAATGCTTGTTTCTGCTATGAAACGGCAAGCCCCAAGTCCCCAAAATGCCAATATGACAGGATAATACCCATAGTGAATGCATTGCGTTATGTAACCTTTGTCTACAAGTTTTCCCGCAAAGATGCGTGATACCCCCATTCCGATAGCCATAAATGTGAAGAAGAATCCTGTTGATGCAGTGATGTTTATTTCCTTGGCATACATGGCTACGAAATTTGTTGTTGCACCATAAGGTATGGAAAGCAGTAACAATGATATGCTTACGGGGATGCCTTTTATCAGTATAAAACGGTCTAGTGAAACTTTTTGTTGTTGAGGTACAGATTCAGTCGGGATGTCATGCCCGGCCTTTTTTGCATCTATGCGTTTGCGGATAGTTTCAGGTATGCGTGCCGTTACGGAGCATGCGCACAGTAGCCCGCAAAAACTTACTAGCAGAGCGGTGAGGAAAATGCCAGTATAGTTTATGTGGTTGTGCATGAACAAGCCGGTCATTGGGCCAAGAGCCATTGCTGTGTTGTTTGTTAGTCCGTAGTAGCCGAGTCCTTCACCACGTCGACTGCTTGGCATAATGTCGACGCAGAGCGTGTTGCCGCCAACTGTGACACTTCCGAAAGCTACCCCATGAAGGGCTCTAAGAATTATGAACAATGTCAATGTAGCGGTGAGTATATACCCTAGAAACATACATACACAGGCAAGATAGCATAGGACATAAATCGGCTTGCGTGGGAACTGATCCATTACGAAACCTGAGAATGGTCGTACACATAATCCGCTTACTGTATAGCAGCATAGAATCACGCCAATGATTGGTTCTGGACAGTTGAAGTTTTCTTTTAGATAAAAAGGTAAGATAGGTATAAGTAGCCAGAATCCAAAAAACAGCAAGAAATTTGCTGCTAAAATGCAGATGTAACTCTTGGTGAATAGTTTTTCTTGTTTCATGTTATTGTCTTTATGATATATGAAACAATAAGAAGCGGCGTGCAGGATGCTGCCAATGCTCTTGCCACGCCGCTGATAGGTAAAGTCTGTGCCGTCAGTTTGCCGTTTCGAATTCTCTTAAGAAACGGACGTCATTCTCAGAAAACATTCTTAAATCGCTGACTTGATATTTTAAGTTGGTTATACGTTCAACACCCATGCCGAATGCATATCCACTATATTCTTTACTGTCTATGCCACAAAGCTCAAGAACATTGGGGTCTACCATTCCGCACCCCAGTATTTCAACCCATCCTGTATGTTTGCAGAATCCACAGCCAACGCCGCCACAAATGTGACATGAAATATCCATCTCAGCACTTGGCTCGGTGAAAGGGAAATAACTTGGGCGAAGGCGAATTTTTGTGTCTGCCCCAAACATTTCACGGGCAAATGACAGCAATACTTGCTTGAGATCAGTAAAAGAAACATTTTTATCTATGTATAGTCCTTCTACCTGATGGAAGAAACAGTGTGCACGTGCTGTAATTGCTTCGTTGCGGTAAACTCGCCCTGGACATATCACACGGATAGGGGGCTTGGTTGTTTCCATCACCCGTGCCTGTACAGAACTGGTATGGCTTCTGAGTATAATGTTCTTTGTAACGTCGTTTGGATTGTGTTCAACGAAGAACGTGTCTTGCATATCTCGTGCAGGATGGTCTGCAGCAAAGTTCATCTTTGTGAATACGTGCATGTCATCTTCAACTTCAGGGCCATCTGCAAGTATGAACCCCATTCTAGAGAATATGTCTATTATCTCATTCGTCACAATGGTGAGTGGATGTCGTGTGCCCAAAGGAATAGGGTAGGGAGTTCTCGTAAGATCCAAGTTGGCTTCATGGCTCACTTCATTGCAAAGCTGTTCCTTGAGTGTATTAATTCTCTCTGTGGCAGTCTGCTTAAGTTCATTGAGTTTCATTCCGACAACTTTTTTCTGTTCTGCTGGAACATTGCGGAATTCTGCCATCAAACCACTGATCTCGCCTTTTTTGCTGAGGTATTTTAGTCTAATGGCTTCAATCTCTTCAGCTGTTGTGACATTGATGTTATTAATCTCTTCTAGAAGTTGTTCAATTTTTTCTAGTATCATATCTATAAGTTTTTCGCTTTGAATTTCATGAGGTCTGTTAAGAGTTTCTTGCTGTTTGACAGCCAACATTTACCATTTTGTAAATCAATGCGGTAATGTAATCGCTCCTCACAGACTTATTTTCTGCAAAGGTAATATTTTTGCGTTAAAACTGAGCAAGATATCAAAATAAAGTTGTACTTTTGTCGAAATTTGAGAGGCGGATAATAATCCGAAAAGTTAAAATGAGAAGTTTTTTGTTTATGGTTTCTGCAATGGTCTTGTTGATGTTTTCCTGTAAGGGGAATACTTCGACTGCTGATGTTGAGGAAACTGCTGTAGCCGATTCTTCTGATAGTTGCAGTATTGACACGGTTCCTGTAGACACTATGGAGCAACTGATTTCTGCAACTCCAATGCCAAAGACAGCTGATGAACTTTTTGATGACTTTTTCTTTAATTTCGCAGCTAATCGAAGTCTGCAGTTGGAGCGAATCAAGTTTCCCTTGCCAGTAATTGAGGCAGGGCTTACAAAACATATTGAAAAAGGAGATTGGCATATGGAGCACTTTTTCATGCGCCAAGGATATTATACTCTCATTTTCGATAATGTAAAGCAAATGGCACTGGTGAAAGACACATCTGTTGAACATGTTGTAGTAGAAAAAGTTTTTTTCAAGGAAAAAACAGTTAAACAGTATGTTTTTGAGCGAAAAGCCGGGAAATGGATGCTTTGTTCTATTCAATTCAATCCGTTGTATGAGAACATGAACGCTTCTTTTCTTAAGTTTTATCAGCGTTTTTCGTGTGATTCTGCTTTCCAAATCGCCAGTTTGCATGACCCTGTTCGATTTACGGGGCCAGACCCAGATGATGATTTTAGCCAGATTGAAGGGATTATTACAGCAGATACTTGGCCTGCATTTGCATCAGAATTGCCGACAGAAATGATATATAACATCATTTATGGACAGACATATACAGAGAGTAACCATAAGATTTTTGTCATCAGAGGCATCTCCAATGGGCTTGAAGTTGAGTTGACGTTTGAGAATGAGGGAGGCAAATGGGCCCTCACAGAATTGGCAACATAATTTATTTTTATGAAAGACATTAGAAATTTTGATTTATCAGCATATAATACATTTGGCATCAACGTCCATTGTAATAGATTTGTTGAATATGACAATATAGAGGAGTTACAGGGCTTGGTACGTTCATTTGCTGCTACAGATTTTCCGCTGCTTTTGTTGGGTGGTGGTAGCAACTTGTTGTTTACCGACGATTTTAGGGGAACTGTTTTGCACTCCGCAATAAAGGGAATTGAAGTTCAAGATGATGGAGAATATATACTTGTCAAAGTAGGAAGTGGAGAGGTTTGGGATGATTTTGTGAGTCTCTGTATTACCAATGGTTGGTATGGCGCGGAGAACCTGTCTCATATTCCAGGCGAAGTCGGGGCAAGTGCAGTTCAGAATATCGGAGCATACGGCGCAGAAGCAAAAGACATTATATATAATGTAGAGGCAGTTGGCATTGCAACTGGCGAACTGGCAGAATTCTCCAATGAAGATTGTGGTTATGCATATAGGCATAGTAAATTCAAAGCCGAATGGAGGGGAAAATATATAATAACTCATGTTACATACCGTTTGGCTAAACAATTCATACCTTGCCTAGAGTATGGGAACCTTCGTTCTGAATTGAATGAACGTGGAATGGTGAATCCGACAGCAGCACAAGTGAGGAGTGTGATAATTGATATCCGCAATGCAAAATTGCCAGACCCAAATGTGACAGGAAATGCCGGAAGTTTTTTTATGAACCCAATCATTGGCAAGGATAAATTTGTGGAACTTTTAAAAGCTAATCCAGGAATGCCGCATTTTATAGTTGATGCTACTCATGTGAAAATACCGGCAGGATGGCTCATTGAGAAATGCGGCTGGAAAGGAAAATCACTTGGGCACGCGGGGGTACATCCTAAGCAGGCACTTGTACTTGTTAATTTGGGTGCTGCATCAGGAAAAGAGATTGTGAGATTATGTAAGGCTATACAAGAAGATGTGGCAAATAAGTTTGGTATTCCTTTGGTTCCAGAGGTAAACATATTATGAAACTGACATTTCTAGGCACGGGTGGTAGTTTCGGAACTCCTATGATAGGATGCCAATGTGAAGTATGTAAAAGCATGAACGCCAAAGATAAGCGTTTACGGAGTTCTGCGATTATAGAAACCGATACTACATGTTTGTTGATAGATTGTGGGCCAGACTTTAGGCAGCAGGCACTAGGGGTGCCATTTCGCCGTATTGATGGTGTGCTTATTACACATTCACATTATGACCATGTGGGAGGCATAGATGATTTACGCCCATTTTGCAAATTCGGGGATATAAATTTATATGCAAATAAAGTGGCTGCGAGTCATTTAAAGCATTCTATTCCATATTGCTTTGCAAAAGACAAATATCCAGGTGTTCCAAATATACACTTAAATGAAATAATGCCTCACAAACGATTCAAGATTGGAGATATTGATATTTTGCCAATTGAGATAATGCATGACAGATTGCCTATATTGGGGTATAGATTAGGGCAATTGGCATATATTACAGACATGAAGACTATTGATGATGCTGAGTTGTCTTATTTGAAAGGTATTGATGTGCTTGTGGTAAATGCGTTGAGATTTGAGCGTGAACACCATTCTCATAATTTAGTTGGTGATGCGATAAACTTTTCCAGAAAAATTAGTGCAAGACGAACTTTGCTAATTCATTCTTGCCATCAAATCGGGAGGCATGATGTCGTAAATAGAATGTTGCCAATTGGATTTGAATTGGCTTACGATGGCCAGGTGATTACCATGTAAGTTAAATAAAACTAATATTTGCGGTTTTTGATATAGGAATCTTGCATGACTGAAATAAACTTCGTATTTTTGCAGTGTGTTTTTCATAGTATTAGATTTAAGGTTAACAAAAGGTTGGAGTACAGCGGTACTCCTTTTTTTATGTCTTCACCTTCTTGGCAAGAAGTTGAACACGTTTGGCAACGTGAATTTTAATGGTTCGGGAATGTTTGACTTGTATGGGCTTATGCCATTTTCATCTCACGAAGCAGCTCTTTCTGCCGTTCTGTCAGATTTGTTGGTAGTTTGACATTGTAAGTGATTATCAAGTCACCATAAGTTCCGTCACCACGGTCGTACCCCTTGCCACGTAAACGTACTTTTGTTCCATTTTGGGTTTCTGGTTTGACTTTCAACTTTACCTTGGCTCCATCTTTCAGTTGGATAATAATCTCACCTCCAAGCAAAGCAGTATACAAATCAATGTTTACATTTGCATTCATTTCGCCAGAATGTTGTCGAGAACCTGTATAGTTTTTAAAACCATGTGAACTGTTCCTGCCCCTGTTCCCAAAAAGTTGTTCAAAAAAAGAACTGAAGCCACTACCGCCCATGCAACCACTGAAAGCATTGAAGTCAAAGCCTTCAAAAGGTGTGTCGCCCCTTGAATAGCTATACGACCCTCCGCTTGCTGCATTATATGCATCAGCGTTTCTCCACTGCTCTCCATATTGGTCGTATTTTTTCCTCTTTTCGGGGTCGCCTATTACATCATATGCCTCGTTTAGTGCTTGAAACTTTGCTTTTGCCTTGGGGTCATCTGGATGGAGGTCCGGATGGAATTGTTTTGCACGTTTCAAGTATGCACGCTTTACATCCTTTTGCGGAATGTCACGTTGGACACCGAGAATTTTGTAATAATCAATAAATGCCATAATTACCCTCCTTTATTTGCACATTATGTTTTTCATGAAGCAAAAATCATGCCTGCACCAAGGATGGCATTCAATTTTTCTTTCTATGACAACGGAAAAGGCACGGTGGCAGACTCAACCTGCATGTGGGCAGAGTCATCCTGCAAATGCAATGTAATGAAATGTCTTTAAAATACACTTCTGGTGAGACTTGAAGTTGCGTTTCATCTTAGACTTGTGTTGATTTCTGTGGTTCTAGTTCACATCATTGTTGCTATTTCGTTTACGTAAAAATAAATCAAGCGACAAATGCTCACGGAAATTATATATGCAATGCTGTAAAGACAATCTCCCACAGTGCTGTAATGCTACAAGTGCAACTATTTAATTATCAATGCGTTGCAAGACGTGGTCATTTGGGATTCTAAAATGGAGCGTTTTAGAGGCCCAAACAGGCCAATTCGGAACTCAAGACAATATGTTTCAGAAAACCGTTCGCTTCGTATTGACTTGACGACGGTCTTGTGCGGTAGTTCGCCACTGTTGATGCAATACAAATGACAGTTGTTTTTACAATTGTCGATAGCCAATGTCTTACGCAACTTATTTGCCATTTTGCGATTAAATGCTCCTGCTGTTTTATCTTTAAAAGTAGCATCCGCCTTTTCCTTGATGTACAAGCCGCGTCAGGGCAAGGCAATTTCAGTGCGCACCTCATAGGCGTTTGCATGCGCTTCGATTGTGCCTTTTGCGGTGAGCCTCAAACGGCACTTGTAGCTCCATCCACGTTATTCAGCCGTCTGTGACAGTTCTATTTCCTATAGGGGCTATTGGCAGCATGTTTCATATGCATTCCCAATTAGTTACGGTTGCAATTTGAGTGAAAACATAAATAATTAGCAAAAAATGTTTTGCTGTTTGTATTAAAAATAGTAACTTTGCACGCGATTTACATAAAATAGTCGAATGAAGAATGACAATATAAAGAATCAGTATCGTGTCAATGAACAGATACGAGTGCGAGAGGTGCGTATCGTAAGCGACGGTGGGTCAATGGTAGTGCCTACCCGTCAAGCATTAGATATGGCCCGTGAGCAAGGGGTGGATCTTGTTGAGATTTCCCCCAATGCCAATCCGCCTGTATGTCGTCTCATCGATTATTCAAAGTTTCTATACCAGCAAAAAAGACGGGCTAAAGAGCTTAAGGCCAAACAGGCTAAAGTAGAAGTGAAAGAGATTCGATTTGGGCCACAGACAGACGAACATGACTACCAGTTTAAACTCAAACATGCGAAAGAGTTCCTGGATGATGGGAATAAGGTACGGGCATATGTGTTCTTCCGTGGACGTTCGATTCTTTTCAAAGAGCAGGGTGAGGTGCTTTTGTTGCGCTTTGCCAATGATTTAGAGGAAGTTGGGAAAGTGGAGCATATGCCGTCACTTGAAGGCAAGAAAATGTTCATTTACATTGCTCCAAAGAAAACAGGAGCTGTAAAAAAGAGCCAACAGGCTATTGACAGGGAGAAGAAGGCTCTTTCTGCAAAAGAAGACCAAGTATCCAATACTGAAGAGGAATCAGAGATTCCTGTTAATGGCGGTTTGCTGGCTAATGCGAAGATAAGCTCAGAAGCTTTAAAGAAGCTCAAAAGCAAAGAGTAAATTGTTTTAAAATAGAAAATGAAGCAGTGCGTAACGCCCGGTATATGCGTTGCCACTATAAAATAACAACAATATTAAATTATCAAAAAAAATGCCAAAAGTTAAGACAAATTCCGGTGCAAAAAAGAGATTTCGTTTCACCGGGTCGGGTAAGATTAAGAGACATCATGCTTACCACAACCACATTCTGACGAAAAAAACCAAGAAGCAGAAGCGCAATTTGGTTCACCAAACGCTTGTGGATGTAGACAACATGAAGCAAGTTCGCGACTTGTTATGTCTCCGCTAACTCTTTAATTGTCGAACGTTTAAAGTTAAAAAATTATGCCAAGATCAGTAAATCATGTTGCTTCGAGAGCAAGGAGAAAAAGAATTTTGAAACTTACGCGCGGCTATTATGGAGCACGTAAAAATGTATGGACAGTAGCTAAGAATACTTGGGAGAAAGGTCTTACTTATGCATATCGTGATCGCCGTACCAAGAAGCGCAATTTCCGTTCTTTGTGGATACAGCGTATCAATGCTGCAGCTCGCCTTGAAGGAATGAGCTACTCTGTTTTAATGGGTGCGCTCAATAAAGCAGGTATTGAGATTAACCGTAAAGTCCTCGCAGACCTGGCTGTTAACAATCCTGAAGCTTTCAAAGCCATAGTACAGAAAGTTAAATAAGTGGTATGGACATATAGGCCATAAGAAATTAGGCTGCAATCACTAACAAAGGTGATTGCAGTTTTTTATGCTTACATATTATGGTTGCATGATTTAAATATGATTTTGTTGCAGTAAATTTAACAATGCATATTTGGATATAATTTATGGGAATGGTTATTGGTATTGATGTCGGGATTAGCACAACCAAAATAGTTGGCATTAGTGATGGCAAGGTTGTTGCTCCAATGAGAATAAAAGCCACAGACCCAGTGTCATCTCTCTATGGAGCATTCGGAAAGTACCTTTATGACAATAAAATTCAAATTCCAGATGTTGAGCACGTGATGCTCACAGGGGTTGGTGCAGCATATATTACCAAACCTGTTTATGGCTTGCCAACCGACAAAGCCGGAGAATTTATCGCAGATGGACTTGGCGCCCGACATGAATCTGGTAAGGACAGTATCATTGTTGTCAGTATGGGTACTGGCACTTCTCTTATAAGGTGTGCCGGCGATAGTATTGAACATATTGGTGGGATAGGCATTGGTGGCGGCACGTTGCAAGGGCTAGCACGTCTTTTGCTTAAGACGGATGACATCCGCACAGTATCGGAAATGGCTATGCGTGGCAATATTTCAAATATCAACTTACGGATAGGTGACATAAGTGCGAAGCCTTTGCCCGGATTGCCAATGTCGGCTGTAGCTTCGCTTTTCGGAAATGCGCGCAGCGATGCTTCGCGTGAAGACGTTGCCATTGGCTTAATTTGGACTGTCTTGCAATCTGTAGGGCAGTCTGCGGTATTGGCTTCGATTGGCAGTTCCATTCGTGAATATGTAATGATAGGCAATCTTACTCTGTTGCCTCAGTGTCGGATGGTTTTCCCTGCAATAGAAAAACTGTATGGCGTTAAATTTATCATCCCAGAATATTCTGAGTTTTGCACAGCGATAGGTGCTGCATTATGCCATTTCGACCGTAGGTTCCCAACAGAAATGCTTTAGCGTATGAATAATTAATATCATTATTTACTTTTCATTCCACGCAATGATAATGCGATGCGTTTCCGCTTATGGTCTACATCAATTATGCGAACGTGTATATGCTCATGAAGCTTAACAATTTGTGTGGGATCGCTGACGTAATGGTCGGCCAATTGTGAAATGTGTATTAATCCATCATGGTGTATGCCTATATCAACAAAAACGCCGAAGTTAGTAATATTTGTAACAATTCCAGGCAGTACCATTCCTACTGCAAGATTGTCAATTGATGTGACATTTGGATCAAACTCAAATACCTCGGCCATTCCTCTTGGATCACGCCCTGGTTTGTCTAACTCTTTCATGATATCAGAAAGTGTTGGCATTCCTACATTGTGCGTTATGTAATGGTTTAGGTTTATGCTGTTCCTTTTTTGGGGGGAAGCAATAAGTTCAGCCACGGTGCAGCCAGTGTCTTTGGCCATCTGTTCTACAATCTTGTAACTTTCAGGATGCACGGCCGTGTTGTCAAGTGGATTCTTCGCCCCTGGAATCCTTAAGAAGCCGGCACACTGCTCATATGCAGTCGGCCCTAGGCGTGCCACTTTCTTTAACTCGGAGCGTGATAAAAATGGCCCATGGTCGCGTCGATAATCTACAATGTTTTGTGCGAGTGCTGGCCCAAGACCACTCACATATGTCAATAAGTGTTGGCTGGCAGTGTTCAGATTCACACCAACGGAGTTCACGCAGCTTACCACTGTCTGGTCAAGGCTCCTTTTCAGTTTTGCTTGGTCTACGTCATGTTGGTATTGCCCTACGCCGATGCTCTTAGGGTCTATTTTGACCAACTCTGCCAGTGGATCCATCAGTCTTCTTCCTATTGACACAGCTCCGCGCACGGTCACGTCTTCTGTTGGGAACTCCTCCCTTGCAGCCTTTGATGCAGAATATACTGATGCACCATCTTCGCTCACCATGTATATGTGCAGGCCATCACCAAGGTGGAGCGACTTTATGAAAGCCTCTGTCTCGCGTCCTGCCGTACCGTTACCAATGGCAATGGCTTCTGTCTTATATTGTTTCACCATCTTTTCCACTGTCTCTGCAGCTTCATGCCACTGCTTGGCGGGCGGGTGGGGGAATATGACCTCATGGTGTAGCAGGTTGCCTTGTGTGTCGAGGCATACCACTTTACATCCAGTCCGGAAGCCAGGGTCTATCCCCATTACGCGCTTTTGCCCCAACGGAGCAGCTAGTAATAGCAGTCTCAGGTTCATTGCAAACACCCTAATGGCTTCATCGTCGGCCTTGCTTTTGGATTCTGATGCAAATTCTGTTTCTATTGACGGCTTCACAAGACGTTTCAAAGAATCGTATACTGCTTCTTCAACTAGCTTTGAACATGTGCTGGAACCATTTACGAACATTCTCTTTATCCGCTTGTCACATTCTTCACTATCTGCTTTGATGCTGATTCGCAGTATGCCATCGGCTTCTCCACGCCTAATAGCTAAGAGTCTGTGGGCTGGGCAGCATCTAAGTTGCTCGCTGAAGTCAAAGTAATCGGCATATTTTGCAGCCTTTTCTGAGTTCGCCTCTGCTTTCACCACTTTGGCTGTTATTATGGCATCGCGCCTGAATAAGCCTCTTACTATACTGCGTGTACGTTCGTCTTCACTGACATTCTCAGCAATGATGTCTTGTGCTCCTTTCAAGGCCGAGGCGATATCTTTCACGTCCCCTTTTACGAATCCCATTGCGATTCTTTCTATGTCAGCCTTATGTTGCGTCATGATTATTTGGGCAAGTGGCTCGAGGCCATTCTCTCGTGCCACTTGCGCCCTTGTGCGTCGTTTGGGTTTGAATGGAAGGTAAATATCTTCAAGTTCAGCCGAATTCCAGCATTCGTTAATCCTTTTGCCCAGTTCCTGCGTCAACTTGCCTTGTTCGGCGATGGTCTTAGTCATTGTCTCCTTTCTTTTGGCCATTTCCGTGAGCTTTCCGTTCATGTCGGCTATAGCGGCAATCTGCATTTCATCCATACTTCCAGTTCTTTCCTTACGGTATCTGCTGATAAATGGTATAGTACATCCGTCATTGAGAAGTGCGAGTGTGTTTCCCACTTCGCGTTCGCCTAAGCCTAATTCTTTTGCTATTATTTGCTTGAAATTATCTATATTGCCTTTCATTTGCTATCATTATGCTTTTGCTGGCGTTTTGCTTTTTGCCGCCATTTTTCACTACGGTAAGAATTTGCAGCGTGCGGGCTTTAAGGCCCAATATATTGCATGTACGTTTTGCTTTGGGCAGTTCATTTATCATTATCACCACTTCTTCTCCGTCTTCATCACACATTTGTTATATCAACTTTTCCAGTTGTTCTTCTAAGCCCATTGCGTTGGTATTTCGGCTTTTCCATGAGCTCTTTGCGCTCACTTGGCGCAAACCTTTCAATGGCATATCGCAACATGGTGCGAGGCATGTGGCAACGATTGTCCATTACATACGTATATAGCCTTTTCGGGTTACGCTTACCGGCCTCACGCAACATCCAGCCACAGGCTTTGTGAATTAATTCGTGGCTGTGATTCATGAGTATATTACATATCTTGTACGTGTCGTCAAGGTCTCCGCGGCGTATGAAAGCTAGTGTTGCCACTATGGCAATTCGGGCTTCCCATAGCAGTTGGCTTTGTGCCAAGCTGTATAGTGTGTCGCGCGTTTTGTCACTCAGGTAGTCTCCAACCAAGGTCGGTGCCGATAGGTCAACGAGATCCCAGTTGTTTATTCTCGCAGTGTGCCTGAGGTAGAAGTTGAAAAGGCGGCTTCTGGTGTAATCATCTGCCTTGTGTGCTTTTGCCACCATAATGAGTAAGGCTGCCAGCCTTACCTCGTGCCACTGTGAGTAGAGCATCTGCTCCACGTCTTCTAATGAGGCATCTTTGTGTGCTATGGCCACACGCCGTGTGTCTGGAACTGTCGTGCCTATGAACAAATCACCTTCTCCATATTGTCCGGGGCCTGTCTTGAAAAAATGTGGCAGCACTCGCCTTTTCTCTTCTGTGGAGAGTGCAGTCAATTCTTCCATGATGGTTGTTACTATGTTCATGAATGCAAATTTTGAATATTGGAACGCGATATGAAAATTTCTGTTTTTTTATTGGTTCATATGAATTTAGATATTACGAGTGATGGCCGGTCATTCCGGCCATCACTCAATGGGTCCCCTCGGATGTTTGCCGCAGGCTTGTCCTTAGTTTATGCTGTATTTATGCTTAGCAGCTGTTAATAGGCGAATAGTGGGTAGTTCATCATTGTCTCGTTCACCTTTGCGCGCACACTGGCAATGACAGCCTCGTCTTCTGGTGCATTAAGAACCTCTTCTATCAGTTCGGCTATCAGCACCATGAGGTCTTCTTTGGCACCTCGTGTGGTGATGGCAGGTGTGCCGAGACGTATGCCGCTGGTCTGGAATGCACTGCGTGTATCGAACGGCACCATATTCTTATTCACTGTGATATCGGCAGCAACGAGTGCATTTTCGGCCACCTTGCCGGTGAGTTCTGGATATTTGGAACGCAGGTCTACGAGCATTGAATGGTTGTCTGTGCCACCGCTGACTATGGTGAAACCGCGCTTCACAAGCTCTTCAGCCAATACTTTGGCATTATTCTGCACCTGTTTGGCCCATTCCTTAAACTCAGGCTGCAGAGCTTCACCAAAAGCTACAGCCTTGGCTGCGATGACGTGTTCAAGCGGACCGCCCTGCTGTCCTGGAAATACTGCTGAGTTGAGCAGTTGACTCATCATCTTGACTGCACCCTTGGGTGTTTTAAGTCCCCATGGGTTCTCAAAATCCTTGCCCATGAGTATGATGCCTCCGCGTGGTCCACGCAGCGTCTTGTGGGTGGTTGACGTCACGATGTGTGCATATTTCACGGGGTTATCAAGCAGTCCTGCTGCTATCAGTCCGGCAGGGTGAGCCATATCTATCATGAGTAGTGCGCCCACTTGGTCGGCTATCTGGCGCATACGCTTGTAGTCCCATTCACGGCTGTAGGCCGAGCCTCCACCGATAATCAGCTTGGGCTTATGTTCCATGGCGAGCTGTTCCATTTCGTCGTAATCAACGCGGCCGGTCTCACGGTTCAAGTTATAGCCTATGGGATTATAAAGAATGCCTGACGTATTGACAGCAGAACCATGTGACAGGTGGCCGCCCTGTGCCAGATTGAGCCCCATGAATGTGTCGCCAGGCTTAAGCACGGCAAGCAATACCGCAGCATTGGCCTGTGCGCCGGAGTGGGGCTGCACGTTGGCATATTCGGCTCCAAAAAGCTCGCATACGCGGTCGATGGCCAATTGCTCAACCTTGTCTACCACTTCGCAGCCGCCATAATAGCGCTTGCCAGGATAGCCTTCGGCATACTTGTTGGTGAGGTAGGAGCCCATGGCCTCCATTACCTCGTCACTGACAAAATTCTCAGACGCGATGAGCTCCATGCCTTTCAGCTGGCGCTGGTGTTCCATTTCAATGAGGCTAAAAACCTCTTGGTCTTTTTTCATTCTTGTCGCTATGTAGGTTGATAAAAATTATGTGCTCAATGCCTTGATTTTCTTGGTTCAGTTGAATCTAAAATGTTGAAATATCTGTTGTGGCCATTGATTACTAAATTGTTGCAGTGCAAAGGTAATCAATATTTTGCTTATATAAGGCATCATAGGCATAAAACTTAAGCATTTGGCGTAATAAATAGTATTGCAGGATATGGAATTTAGAAAGACGCGGCTACTTGCTCATCTTTGTGTAATCTTGAAAAGTTTTGCTATTGCAGACATAAAGACAGACTGAAATATTGAAAAATGCGTATAACATGGAAACGTATTCGAACTTGATTGAGTTACAGGCTGTATTATGTAGCATAATGGTCTATGTTGGCGTGCCTGACGGTGTATTTTAGAACGCCATAACAATAAAACTTGTAGGGTAGGATGGATTTCTTGAATATTAACTTATGTATATTAGTTTAATACACTAATTTCCAGTAGATTACAATATCAATGACGGCCAATGCAATGAATACTAAAATCCCTGCCGCACTAATTGGGGCAGGGATTTTATGAAGTTAAAAATTAATCAAAGCGCATTTTGAAATTATGCCTCAGGCTCATTTTCGTCACTCCAGTCCATGAGGGTTTGGCGGACATAGCTCTTGTAACGGAGCTGAGCCATGCGTTCTGCTTCGGCGAAAAGTTCTTCTGCCTCGTTCGGGTAAGCTTTCTTTACAGAGAGATAGCGAACCTCACCCATGAGGAAGTCGTGGAACTTGCTCCAGTCTGGCTTCTTTGAATCAAGCGAGAACGGGTTCTTGCCCTGTTCTGCCAATTCGGGATTGTAACGCCACAGATGCCAATAGCCACATTCAACGGCCTTAGCTTCCTCAGCCTGGCTCTTGCCCATGCCCCCTTTGGCTTTAAGGCCGTGGTTAATACATGGAGCGTAAGCGATGATGAGTGATGGGCCGTGGTATGCTTCAGCTTCGCGTATTGCCTTTAGGCACTGTGCCTGGTCGGCACCCATTGCTATCTGTGCGACATAAACATATCCATAAGTTGTGGCAATCATGCCAAGGTCTTTCTTGCGTATGCGCTTACCTTGAGCAGCGAACTGGGCAATGGCACCGAGCGGGGTTGCCTTAGAGGCCTGGCCGCCGGTATTTGAATAAACCTCAGTATCAAGAACAAGGATGTTTACGTCTTCCCCACTGGCAATCACGTGATCAAGACCGCCATAGCCGATATCATATGACGCACCGTCGCCACCGATAATCCACTGGCTGCGTTTAACGAGATAGTGATCGAGGGTCTTCAGCTCTTTGCACACCTCGCAACCAGCCTCTGCACCAGCAGCAATAAGCGGCTTGAGTTTGGCGGCAGCTATCTTGGAGTTATCGGCATCATCCTTGCCGGCAATCCATTCTTCTGCAGCGGCCTTGAAGTCTGCTGGCGTGCCCTCCTTGGCAATTGCCTCGCCAAGAAGCATTTCAATGCGTTGGCGCATCTTCTTGTTGCCAAGAGCCATACCCATGCCAAATTCGCAGAAGTCTTCGAACAGCGAGTTGTTAAATGCTGGACCATGGCCTTCCTCGTTGGTGCAGTATGGTGTTGATGGTATGGAGGCCGAATAAATTGACGAGCAGCCTGTTGCATTGGCAATCATTTCGCGATCACCGAATAGCTGAGAGATGAGTTTTACATAAGGAGTCTCACCACAACCTGAGCATGCTCCGGAGAACTCGAACAATGGCTGAGCGAACTGTGAGTTCTTGACATTGCTCTTGATGTCAATGAGGTTTTGTTTGCTCTTGACATCCTTTACGAGATAGTTCCACTCGGCTGCACCCTTTTCGTCGCCTGCAAACGGTACCATCTTGAGTGCCTTGCCTGTCTTCGGGTTGCCGGGGCATACATCCTCACAATTGCCGCAACCAAGGCAATCCATGACTGATACGCCGATAACAAAGTGCATGCCTTTCATGGTGGCAGGTGCTTTCATCTCGATGGTTGGCGAGGTAAAGCCCTTAAGCTCGTTGTCATCAAGGACGAACGGACGGATTGCTGCATGAGGACATACGTAAGAACACTTGTTACACTGAATACAATTCTCAGGATTCCAAACAGGAACAAATGCCTCAACTCCACGTTTTTCGTATGCGGCTGTACCTACTTGCCATGAACCATCTACAGTGCCATGGTTAACGAAATCCGAAACTTTAAGCAAGTCACCGGCCTGAGCATTTATAGGACGCACAAGTTCCTTTACGAATGCGGGAGCGTCGTCTTCCTTGGCAACATCATCTGGCAGATTAACCCAAGCAGGATCAACTGTTAACTGCTTGTATTCGCCGCCACGGTCAACCGCTGCATAGTTTTTGTCAACAACGTCTTGTCCTTTTTTGCCGTAGGACTTGACAATGAATTTCTTCATCTGCTCTACAGCCAAATCAACAGGTATTACGCCTGTGATACGGAAGAATGCACTCTGAAGAATTGTGTTGGTTCGGTTGCCAAGTCCTATTTCCTGGGCAATCTTGGTTGCATTAATGTAGTAAACGGTAATGTTGTTTTGTGCAAAGTAACGCTTCACCTTATTCGGTATGAAGTTTACTAGCTCGTCACCATCAAATATAGTATTAAGCAAGAATGTGCCATTCTTCTGCAATCCGCGCGTCACATCATACATATGCAAATAAGCCTGTACGTGACAAGCAACGAAGTTTGGCGTATTTACGAGGTAAGTGGAACGTATCGGGGTGTCACCAAAACGAAGGTGTGAGCAGGTGAAGCCTCCAGATTTCTTTGAGTCGTAGGAGAAGTATGCCTGACAATGCTTGTCGGTATTGTCGCCAATAATCTTTACAGAGTTCTTGTTTGCTCCAACAGTTCCATCTGCTCCAAGGCCGAAGAACTTTGCTTCAAACATTCCTTCACCTCCAAGTGCCATCTCTTCTACTTGTGGCAGTGATGTAAATGTTACGTCATCTACAATACCGACAGTGAAATGGTTCTTAGGTTCTGGAAGTGCAAGATTATTAAATACAGAAATAATCTTTGCAGGAGTCGTGTCGCTAGAGCCAAGTCCATAACGACCACCAACGATAAGTGGCTTATTTTCAACATCATAGAATGCGCTCTTCACGTCAAGGTACAACGGCTCTCCTTCTGCACCAGGTTCCTTTGTACGGTCAAGTACAGCAATACGCTTCACCGTTTTGGGAACAGCTGCAAGCAGATGCTTAACAGAGAACGGGCGATAGAGATGTACAGAAATCATACCAACCTTCTGTCCGTTTGCATTGAGATAGTCAATAGCCTCACGTGCAGCCTCTGTGGCGCTACCCATAAGGATGATGATGCGGTCTGCATCATCTGCTCCGTAATAAGAGAATAGGTGATACTCACGGCCTGTAATTTCGCTTATCTTGCCAAGATACATCTCAACGACTTCGGGTACTTTGTCATAATACTCGTTGCAAGCCTCGCGGTGTGTGAAGAATGTTTCAGGGTTCTCAGCTGTACCACGAGTTACCGGACGCTCCGGTGTTAACGCGCGGTCACGAAACCGCTTGATATCGGCTTCGTCAACCAACGGGCGGATATCCTCTTCCTGCATAAGCTCAATCTTGTGATACTCATGCGAAGTGCGGAAGCCATCGAAGAAATTAACAAATGGAACACAAGTCTTCAAGGATGCCAAGTGAGCAACGGCTGTCATATCCATAACTTCCTGTACAGATCCCTCACAGAGCATTGCAAATCCAGTTTGGCGGCAAGCCATTACATCCTGATGGTCACCGAAGATGCAAAGAGAGTGTGAAGCTAACGTGCGTGCAGAAACATCAAACACACAAGGAATCAATTCACCTGCAATCTTATACATATTAGGAATCATCAGCAAAAGGCCTTGCGAAGCAGTGAATGTCGTCGTAAGGGCTCCTGCTTGAAGCGAACCGTGTACAGCACCAGCAGCACCTGCTTCTGATTGCATTTCCTGTACAGTCACTTCCTGACCCCAAAGGTTCTTTCGGCCGCGTGCGGCCCACTCGTCTACATGCTCAGCCATCGGTGATGACGGAGTGATAGGGTAGATGGCTGCCACTTCAGAAAACATATAGCTCACATGAGCAGCGGCCTCGTTACCATCACAAGTGATAAATTTTTTTTCTTTAGCCATTTTTTAATAGATAAAATATTAATGAATAAACAAAAGTGTCTGTAATTTTTATTTGCTCTTTATTTTGATACTTTCATCAGATATTAACCTGATGCCAATTCCCAACATCTTGTCAACATAAGAAACCGAACAGCCATAATGGAATTTCGTTTCCAACCCCAATTTCTGTGTTATATTTTGCATAAATCGTATCAGGGGATGTTTTAAGGCGTCCAAAATCATCAGCATTACATATTCTGAACTTAAACTTTCCGTCAATCAGGTAATGGTTGTCTTTAGAACTTTGAGTTAATTTATGGTCTTTCCATAATGAATTGACGAAAAATGTCTCCATGACATCTTGTTTTTCAACCTTTATCGGATATATTGCAAACATCAAGTTTGAATTATGCATCATAATTTTCGTTGGTTTTTTGGGAAAATGCTGACCGTAAGGATAAATCATGTTTATAAGTCTTGCATCAGCCAAATACTTGATGTAATTCATCACAGTTGCCCTGCTTGTTGATATTTCATGAGCCAACTGGCTTATATTGGGGGCTTTCGAGCCGTCAACTGCCAAAAGGTAGAATAGTTTTTTTATCTTTGTAAGGTATTTCAGTTCAATCTGCTTTATGAGCAATATGTCTACTTCCGTAACCATGTTCATTGTTTTTAGCAGATTTTCTGAATAATTCCGGTGTTCCTGGAAAAAAGGATAAAATCCGTGGTGTATATATTCTGCGAAATATTTGTTTGGAGAAACCTTTGGCAAAATTTGCTTTATAATTTGTGCATGGTTTTCTAATATTTCATTTAAAGTATATGGACGGAAAGAATTTCCCGACATAAGGTTCAGAAACTCTCTGAAAGAAAAACCTCTGAGGTTGTAACTTTTTACGATGCCACTAAGTTCCGGATTTTCATCTTTTAATCTCATTACACTAGACCCAGTAAAAACAATCTTAAGTAATGGGTATTTATCATAACAATCGCGAAGTTGCTTGCTCCAATTGGGTTCTTTAAAGACCTGGTCAATTAGCAAAACCCGGCCACCATTATTATAAAATTCGCCCGCAAAATCAGCTATTCCATGCCCTTGAAAATAGAAATTATTCATATTGACATACAAACACCGTCTATCATGCGAGTCGAAATGTTCTTTGGCATATTGTAAAAGGAATGTCGTTTTGCCAATTCCTCTAGTTCCCTTTATACCTATCATACGGTCATTCCAATTTATCTCATCCATCAGCATTCTTCTAACTGGTGCATGAGTATGTTCGACTAAATAAGTATGAGTCCTAAAGAAAGCTTCCATTTTTATCGTCCGAATTTCGTCTGTTTACTCAACTCATCTGCAAAGATAATAATTAATTTTCTTATTTGCAAAGTAAAAGTTACAATTTGCATAAAAAATCTTGGTGGAGTACGATAGAGTTAGTTATAGGTGTAAAAGCAATAAAATTATGAATCATATTAGGATAATGGGCTTTAGCTGGGAAAACGGTTTAAAGGACGAAAGTCGTTGAATTGCAGAAAGGCGACTAGTGCCGTTAATATATTTCGACACATAGCCATCGGCTCCACCTTTGGCGAATTGGCAATCGATACGACCATAGGGCCAGCATACAAGAACATATTCAACGCCAGTTCGGTTGGGCGGATTCCATAAGCAAGTGCAAAATTACAGTATTGTTTTCTTAAACTCTTTAAAATGTTCCTCGTCAAAATCACCTAAAGGAGAAAAAGCCATAATGGAACCACTAATCGCAAGATTACCGACGCAATCACGGCTGGAGCAATCGACAAAATACCAATGTAGTGCATGGCGAAAAATCACGACACAAAGGCAAAAAATCATCTGTATAAGTTAATGTCAGATAATGGGCATTATGATAAATAAAGAATTGACAATAATTACAATCCTTTGAAATAACCATGTAAATGCTTGTCAAAGTAAATCAAGCAGTTTCATAAGGGATTCTGGATTGTCCCAGCTAAAGCCAGCAGACTGAATGGTAATTTTATAAAGCCTACGATTCTTGTTGATTGTTAATCGTTTAATGTTTCTTTCATGCACTTTGACAACTTTGCCATTTATATCAAAAAAGAATACATTATTTAATGGGTACTCTTTGGACTCGTCTGAAGAAATGTCTGTTGATGTAACATTAACGTGCTCTCCAAGTTCAAAATTGGTAATCTGCCTTTCGTTCAGTAATTGATTGCGATATGCATTCTCATCGATGAAAGAAGCACATAGCAATCTCTTATTACCTATTGAGTCTATAACAAGTGCAAGGCAAGTGTCAACCCTTACATATAGCGAATTTGCAAACTGAACAGACTTTATCTGCTCAATATCGGCTTCCATATTTAACATACCATGCTTATATACAAGGGAGCTGTTTTTAAGGAAAATGTTTGCGCTTTTCTGTTTTAAAGTCTTGCCATTAGACAATGTTATTATTGCGGGAACAAACTTCTCAAAGACAGTTGTTCTTGTTGCCGTGTTGGGGATGGTTTGCGCATGCAACGCAGAAGCATTCACCAACATCATTATCAAGAATATTGTATGGCAAATTTTCTTCATAATAATTTTTCTGCAAAAATAATAATTTCGAGCTATATACACAAATTGTATAGTCGCAAAAAAACTTCATTAATCTTTTTTAACGCCAAAATGCGTGGGATAAAAGATACAACCTACTTGTTTTTTTTGTAATTTTGCACCGCTTTTAAGCAAATATTGGATATATTTTTGATTATCAAGCACTTACGAAATATTTTAGGCATTGATTAACAAATATGAGGCAATTAAAAATTCAGAAAAGCATTACAAATCGTTCAAGTGAGGCATTGGACAAGTACTTGGTGGAAATAGGGCGTGCACCATTAATTTCAATTGACGAGGAAATCGAGCTTGCCCAAAAAATTCGCAAGGGCGGCATTGAAGGTGAACGTGCCAAAGACAAGCTTGTTACTGCCAATCTTCGTTTCGTAGTATCTGTTGCCAAACAATATCAGCATCAAGGACTTACACTTACGGACTTGATTGATGAAGGAAACATAGGTTTAATTAAGGCCGCCCAAAAATTTGATGAGACACGTGGCTTCAAGTTCATTTCCTATGCTGTGTGGTGGATTAGGCAGAGCATTCTGCAGGCCATTGCAGAGCAAAGCCGCATTGTGCGCTTGCCGCTAAATCAAGTTGGTTCGCTCAACAAAATTAACCATGAAATCAACAAGTTCGAGCAAGAAAACCAGCGGCATCCATCTGTTTCTGAACTCAGTGAGGCAACAAACCTTGATGAAGACAAAATTGGCCAAAGTTTGATGGCTGATGGCCATCATGTGTCTATTGATGCTCCTTTCCAAGATGGTGAGGACAATTGTATGCTCGATGTCATGGCCAGTGGTGATGATAGCCGCACAGATCGCCATGTTGACCATGAATCAATGGCGCAAGAACTTAATTCAGTTTTGAACAAGGTCCTAAAAGATCGTGAAATCACAATTATAAGAGAGTGCTTTGGCATAGGATGCCATGAGAAAGGCTTGGAAGAAATTGGCGACCAGTTGGGCTTGACGCGTGAACGCGTACGCCAGATACGTGAAAAGAGCATTGCCAAATTGCGTGATAGTGGCAATGCAAAAATTCTGATGAAGTATTTAGGCTGAAATAAATAACTAATAATATTTTGCGGCTTCAATTTTTATTGCTATTTTTGAGGTCGTGAAATATTGGCCATTGATATTAGCTACAATGCTGGGCATATTTCTAAATATGCCCAGTTTTGTTTATGCAGGAGTCACAGCAGACTCTCTGGTCATGGATCGTATGTTTTCATACAGGAGGAATCTTGCGCCAAACATCAATGGCTACACGGATGATTTCTATCTAAAATATTCTTTTAGGACAATGAGACGTAACCCGACCTTGTTTTTTGTACCTTCAATGTATTCAATAGCTAAAGGGAAACGTAATTACATTGGCGAAAACATTGGCAGAATCACGTTCAGGAGCATAGACGACTATGACATTGAGCAAACCACACTCAAAAGCACAATACCACATAACCGCAAGGCTATGAACGTGATGATGCGGTTCATTATTCCAAATCTTTATGGCATTTCGCTTTTTGGAGAATATATGTTATCTCCTTTTAACCGCAGCAACAGATTTTTTTATAAATACAGAATCAGTGCAATTGACAAGGACAGAACCTGTATTACGTTCCACCCAAAACTCAATAACACACAACTCATAGATGGCTTTGCCGTAGTTGAGAGACTTACAGGAAGGATAATCCATACACGCTTCACCGGAGAATATGATATGGTTACATTCGAGGTTAATGCCTATATGGGGAGCGGTGACACTCCATACGCCCTATTACCTTTGAAATGTGAATCAAAAGCAACGTTCAGGTTTATGGGCAACGAAATCCGAGTTGGGTTTTATGCTGATTTCGGCTGTAAGATACCAATGCGAGAACCACCAACACTCCAGGATGAAAAGTTTTTAGAGAAAATCAGGCCTGACTCGCTGAAGAGCATTGAAAAATCCATATACAGAGAACACTTTGAAGGCAATGGCACGGTAGACACTTCGCGAACTACTCGAACAAGACGAAGCAACAAGGCCTTGAAAAAGGCATGGGACATTGTTGATGATTATATCCTCAGTGGACAGGACGCGGGGAACAAAAATGTCTCCGTGTCACTTTCTCCGTTATTCAACCCACTGTATATGAGCTATAGCCATAGCCGTGGCCTTGCATATAAAATGAACATTGGCGCTCGGTATAGTTTTACCCCAGAACGCTACATGACATTTACCCCGCGACTGGGCTACAACTTCAAGATAAAGAAGTTTTTCTTCAACACCCCACTCCGCTATACTTTTGACTCTAAGCATAATGGCTGGATTGAGCTTGAGTGGGCAAACGGGAACCGCATAACAAACTCAAGCGTGCTTGACATAATAAAAACAGAGAACAGAGACACAATCGACTTTTCCGATTTGAATCTCGACTACTTTGATGACGAACTTATAAGGTTGAATGCAAACATGAAGCTATCAAAGTATTTTGAGGTGACTATGGGAATTGTGTATCACCGGCGAACGGCAGTCAATAAAACCGAGATGGAACAGCTAGGCAAACCATCAGAATACAGCAGTTTTGCCCCTGAAGTGAAAGTGACATTCCGTCCGTATATTGATGGACCAACATTTACTGCAAATTATGAGCGTGGACTTACTGGCATATTTAAATCAAACATCAAGTATGAACGCTGGGAATTTGATGCATCATTCAAGAAATCCCTCCTCTGCTTGCGCCAATATAGCTTACGTGCAGGCGGAGGATTCTATACAAATAAGTCTTCAGACTATTTCGTAGATTTCGCAAATTTTCATGAGAACTATATCCCAGGCGGATGGGACGACGATTGGACGGGTGATTTCCAATTGTTGAACAGTGCATGGTACAATGCTTCCAATTATTATTTCCGTGCCAATGCATCATACAGTTCCCCACTGTTGCTGTTGACCTGGATTCCGCTGGTTGGCAGGTATATTGAGACAGAGCGAGTATATGTCAACTTCCTGCAAATTGAGCATACACGGCCATATACCGAAATCGGATATGGCCTTACTAACAGATACTTTTCCGTTGGACTGTTTGGCAGTTTCCTAAATGGGAAGTTCCATGAAATTGGAAGTAAGTTTTCATTTGAATTATTTAGCAGATGGTAACTAACGGTTCTTCTGCTCCACACATAAACATATAAAGTTATGGCTACGATAATGAATATGCATATATGTAAATTTTTATTTTCACAAAGCCTTGTGATTCCAAAACCTTGTAGCACAGTTACTTACAAAAGCTGCCCTTTTGCGCCGCAAAATCAACCCGTTCGATGCCGCAATATGGTCGCTTTCGCATGGCAAAGCAGCCTGTCCTCCATTCCACGAAGGTTGAGCCACGCTCTTATGTAGCCCGAATGTACGAAAAAACAACTAAACTCACAGTAACGACGAACTCTGCATATCAACGGCAAACGCTTAATTCACATTTTATGGATAAATCACTCATAGTATATAAAGCTAGCGCTGGCAGTGGCAAGACTTTTACGCTTACCATTGAATACATTAAACTGCTTATTGCCAATCCTTTGGATTACAATGCAATACTAGGCGTCACGTTTACCAACAAGGCAACAGAGGAGATGAAAACCAGGATATTAAGCCAGTTGTATGGGATATGGAAGTGTCTTGACGACTCTAAAGCATACATGAAAGCTATTTGCTCGGATTTGGGTGTCTCTCCCGATTTTGCAAGCAGGAGGGCGGGTATGGCTTTGCAGCTATTGCTACATAATTATGATGCTTTTAGGATTGAAACAATTGACTCATTTTTCCAAAGAGTTTTGCGCAACCTTGCCCGCGAACTTGACTTGACCGCCAATTTGCGTGTTGAGCTTAATGACGAACAAGTAGAAACGCGTGCAGTCGATGTGCTCATTGATGAACTTAGCGCCAACGACGAACTGCTGAGTTGGATTATGAGTTATATCAAGGATAATATTGATGAAGACAAGAGCTGGAATGTTATAGGTTCCATCAAATTGTTCGGAAGAAACATTTTCCGTGATTTTTACAAAGAGGCACAAGGAACTTTGGCGGCTGTGATTGAGGACAACTCGTTTTTTGATAATTATCGCTCTATGTTGTACGGCGAAAAAGAAGCAGCCACGAAACTTATGCACAATTATGCAGACAAGTATTTCAGCATTCTGTCAGCAAATGGCTTGTCTGTTGATGACATAAGCAACAAAGCGAATGGCGTAAGCGGTTTTTTCATAAAACTCTGTAATGGCATCTTCGACAACAAACCTCTTGGCAAACGAGTAAACGAATGTCTCGAACAGGCTGACGCATGGGTAAGCAAGACACATCCAAAACGTGACCGGATTCGTGTTCTTGCCGCCGACCAGCTCATGGACTTACTTAAAGAAACTGTTACTCAATGGAACAGGCGCAAGTCTGCTGAGAAAACCTTGCGCCACCTTAACCAGCTTAGATTGCTCAATCGCATAGAGCAAAAGGTGCGCGAACTGAACGAAGAGGCAAACCAATTCTTGCTATGCGATACACAATACCTGCTTAAATCGCTTATAAGCGATAGTGACTCTCCTTTTATATATGAGAAAATCGGTGCCAGGCTAAAGCATATAATGATTGATGAATTTCAGGATACAAGCAGCATACAGTGGAAAAACTTCAAGGTGTTGATGGCCGATTGCATGAGTAGTGAGGGGTCAAGAAACTTCATAGTCGGTGATGTCAAACAGAGCATATACAGATGGCGTGACAGTGACTGGAGAATGCTAAATGAGATTGAAAAACAATTTCCACGCCCACAAGACCAGGTCGAAACAAGAAATCTTGGCATGAATTATCGCTCACAGCGTAATATCATTGAATTTAACAATGCCTTTTTTGCCTGTGCAGCTAAACAAGAATGTGATGAACTCACAAAAAGTGACCTTTATGGTGCCGACCAACTTGCATCAGCTTATGCCGACGTGAGGCAACGAGTTCCTGATGGAAGACCAAATTCTGGAAGCGTAAGCATAGAACTGTTGTCCAAAGCAAACTATGAGAACCGTACTCTCGTTGCGATTGCCGACAAAGTTGAATACCTGACGACTCACGGTATCAGCCAAAATGAAATAGCAATATTAGTGCGCTCAAATAAATATATACCGCTAATAGCAAATTATTTTTCAGAATGCAAGCCTGGTGTGAGAATTGTGTCAGATGAGGCATTCAGGCTTGACGCATCTTTGGCAGTCAACATGATTGTCAATGCTTTGCATTTGTTGACGCACCCAGACGATGCCGTGTCAAAAGCATTCTTGGCTACAGCATATCAACGGGCCATACTCGGCAGCCAGTGTACGGAATATGAAATGGTTGGCATGGGCAATATTGACAGCTTGCTGCCCCACCCTTACATCGCATTCACGGACAAGTTGCTGCGCGAGCCTCTGTACGACTTGGCCGAACACATATATTATATATTTGACTTAAAAAAACTGGCAGACCAAGGCGCATACGTTTGTGCTTTTTTCGACCAACTAAGTGACTTCACAAAAGACATTTCATCAAGCATTGATAGTTTTATTGACTTTTGGAATGAAAACGCATGCAGCAAAACCATACAAAGCGACAAGCAAGACGGCATCAGGCTTATATCCATCCATAAAAGCAAAGGACTTGAGTTTGACAATGTCATCGTTCCGTTCTGCGATTGGCAATTGGAAAAGACATCTGGTAACATCATATGGTGCAAACCAGAAAAGGAGCCTTACAACAATCTTCCATTGGTACCAGTTGACTGCAGCAGCACACTGCTTGGCACAATTTATGAAAAAGACTATATGGAAGAGCATTTCCAGAATTGTGTGGATAATCTCAATTTGCTGTATGTCGCCTTCACAAGGGCAAGCAGAAACTTGTTTGTCGTAGGCAGGAGAGACGCATCTAATTCGCGTTCTGCAATTTTGCAGAAGTGCTTGCCGCAATTGGCCAAATCACTGCCGACAGCCCAATTGGACAATCCTGAAGACAAAGATTGCGACATCGTTTTTAAGTATGGTGAACTATGCAAAGCTGATAATGCAAAAGGCAAGCATTCTGTAAATCCATTCTGTTCACCTGTTTCAATCGAGCGGATTGGCATCGAAACTTACAAGAACAAGACCGAATTTAGGCAAAGCAACGCTAGCATGGAATTTACCAACCTACCAGATGACGGGAGCAAAAGGGGAAATTATGTCAAGCGGGGGGCAATATTGCACAAAGTTTTTTCATGCATATCATCTTTTGATGATATAGACAAGGCCGTCAAACAACTTATAACTGATGGCATACTTTCCAATAATGCTTACGAAAACAAACGTTTAAAAGATTTTTTGTTTGGATGTATGTCTGATATGCGTGTAAAAGATTGGTTTTCAGATAAATGGAAGGTTTTCAATGAATGCACGATATTGTCGCTAGACAAAAACGGAAAATTGAGGGAACGCCGCCCAGACCGCGTAATGACCGACGGCAAACAAATCATTGTGGTTGATTTTAAGTTTGGGTCAAAACGCAATGCACATCATTTGCAAGTACGTGAATATATGGACCTGCTTTCTGCCATGGGTCACGCTAATGTAAAAGGTTACTTATGGTATGTTTATGAATCAATAATAGAAGAAGTAAAATAATCAGCATGAAATCGTTTCTTGAATATGTTGCAGAGGATATAATCAATAAGTATGGAACTGACCTTTCTGCTACAGCCATTGTGTTTCCCAACAAGCGTGCATCATTGTTCCTCAATGATTATCTAGTCCGAGCTGCCGGCAAACCATTATGGTGCCCATCATATATCACAATAAGTGACTTGTTTAGAAATCATTCTAACATTGTTGTTGGCGATGACATAAAGTTGGTTTGCGACTTGCACAAGAGTTTTATAGAGTGTACAGGCATTGAAGAGCCATTAGATCATTTTTATGGATGGGGGCAGTTGCTTTTGTCAGATTTTGATGACATTGACAAGAATATGGCTGATGCAAACAAGGTTTTTGCCAATCTACGCGACATCCATGAATTGGATGGAGTGTCTTACTTAAGTAAAGAACAAGTTGATGCAATCAAGAAGTTCTTCAGCAATTTTTCTGAAGAGCATAACTCTGAGTTAAAAAAACGATTCATTAAACTTTGGAGCCATTTCTACGATATCTATGTATCATTCAACAAAAGGCTTAATGAGCAAGGATTGGCTTACGAGGGGGCATTATACAGAAGTGTCGTCAGCGATTGCAATGTAGTTTTCGGCCACGAACGATATTTGTTTGTAGGCTTTAATTTGTTACACAAAGTAGAGAAAGAGCTTTTCAAACAGCTAAAGGAAAAAGGGAAGGCTAAGTTTTATTGGGATTTTGACAGGTATTATATGCCTTCAAATCAAGGATTTCCCAATGAGGCAGGGCGTTATATAGCTAGTTATTTAGATGAATTTCCCAACGAATTAGATGTAAATTTAGATGAAGTATATGACAATTTTGCTTCTGCAAAGGCTATCACTTATATCTCATCATCAACAGAAACGATACAAGCTCGCTATGTAGGTAAGTGGTTGAATGCAGGAAATCGCATAGAAGCCGGTCGCCGCACCGCTGTGGTTCTATGCGATGAAGGACTGCTTAAAGCCGTAATCCATAGCTTTCCTGATAATGTCAAAGAGGTTAATGTAACCACTGGTTATCCTTTAGCACAATCACCACTTGCATCATTGGTGAATTTGCTAGTAGCCTTGCAGGTAAATGGCTATTCAGCAAATCGCTCCGGGTATAGGCTTAGCTATGTAAATGCAGTACTTAATCATCCATATATTAGTTATATATCATCACATCATGTTGATTTATACAACCATATAAACAAAGAGAGCAAGGTTTATTATCCAACAAGGGATGTTTTATTCATTGATAGCGGCCTTGAACTTTTGTTCAGCAACATAAGCGATGGACACGAAGATATGCCTTTGTCTGGCCAGATAACAGCGTGGATGTTGCAGGTATTAAATCTGATTGCGAGCAATTCAAAATCTTCCTCAGACCAATTTTTTAAAGAGTCATTGTTCAAGATGCATACTATGCTTAACAGGATAAATGGCCTTATTGAGTCTGGTGACTTGTATGTCGACACAATAACATTGCAGCGGTTGATGAACCAGATTATTCAATCAACAAGCATACCTTTTCATGGAGAGCCTGCAGTCGGAGTGCAAGTAATGGGAGTGTTGGAAACAAGGAATCTTGATTTTGACCATTTGTTAATCTTGTCATGCAACGAAGGAAATATGCCGAAAGGTATAGCAGACACTTCGTTTATACCATATAGCCTACGCAAGGCATATGAATTAACAACAATTGACAACAAAATAGCTGTATACTCATACTATTTCTATCGACTTTTACAGCGGGCCAATGACATAACAATAATGTATAACACTTCAGTAGGAAATGGGAAAACTGGCGAAATGAGCAGGTTCATGCTTCAATTATTGATAGAAAGTAATCATAATATATGCAAAAAAGCCTTGCAAGCTGGGCAAATTCCAACCTCATTAAGGTCTAAAGAAATCACCAAGACGGCAGGTATAATCGAACGCCTCCGACAAAGATTCTGCATTTCACATGACACAGCAAATGTGGAAAAGCCTTTATTGACACCATCAGCAATAAATAGATATATGAGGTGCCAGTTGCAATTCTTTTATAATTATGTATGCAGGATAAAAGAGCAGGTTGATAATGATGACATAGACAACAGAGTGTTTGGCAATATCTTTCATTTTGCCGCTCAAAAGATGTATGAACAAATTTCGTATGCTGGAAGGCAGATTACGGAGGATGTCTTAAAAGCATTGTTGAACAACAAGGAGCTCATTGAACGATTGGTCGACGAGGCTTTTAACAACGAACTTTTCAAAATCAAAAACAGCAAACTCAAGGCAACTCAGTACAGCGGTTTGCAACTTATAAACAGAGAAGTAATAACAATGTATTTACAGAGGCTGATAGAGTTGGATATGAAATTGGCACCATTTTACATTGTAGGATTGGAGATAGATGTTTCGGAGCGCTTAGTGGTAGATGCGAGCGGAAATCTTGTTGATACGGTTATTGGTGGCAGAGTGGACAGATTAGATCTTGTTTGCGATAATGGCGGTAGGCGGATGCGAGTTGTAGACTATAAGACTGGTGGGAAAAAAATCAAGAGCCTGGCTGACATAAGCTCTGTTTTTGACTCGACCAAGCTTAAAGACCATAACGATTATTACTTGCAAGCACTCCTGTATAGTATGATAGTAAGTAAATCGGACAGTCTGAATGCATACAAAGTGCCAGTCAGCCCCGCCCTACTATTCATTCAGCATACAGCAGCAGATGATTATGATCCAACGTTGATGTTTGGGAAAAATCCAATTGTAAATGTTGATTCTTATTTAGATGATTTCTCTGAGAGACTTAGGGCAACAGTTTGCGAGATGTTCAATCCCAACATCCCGTTTAAGCCGACAGCAGATGCAAATGTCTGCAATTCATGTCCATACGTTCGAATGTGTGGCTTGTGACGCCGTATATCAGAACTCTATCTGTGTGTATGTTTGCCCAATGCTACTTATATATTCTGTAACCTAAAGCGACAGGGGCACAAACAAGGCAGTGCCGTAAATTTGTTTTACGGCACTGCCATTGTTTTCTATTGTATATTGGGGAGTTTTTAATATGACTCAGTTTCGTTTGGAAACACAGAATCCTTGACATCACGTATATAGTTGCCTATTGCATCAGTCATGACCGAATTAAGGTCGGCATACCGGCGTAGGAAGCGCGGATTGAACCCCTTTGTCATGCCAAGCATATCAGCTACAACCAGTATCTGTCCGTCTGTACCGCAACCAGCGCCTATTCCTATAGTTGGCACAGAAATTTCTCTCGTAACCATTGAGGCCAACTTTGCAGGAACTTTTTCAAGTGTTATTGCAAAACACCCGGCCTCAGCCAATGCTTTTGCATCACTTAAAAGCTTTTGTGCCTCGTGTTCCTCTTTTGCACGGACAGCGTATGTCCCGAATTTATTTATACTCTGTGGTGTCAATCCTAAATGCCCCATAACTGGTATCCCGGCGTCAAGAATGCGCTTGACTGTGTCAAGAATTTCTGTGCCCCCTTCGATTTTAAGCGCATCACATCCGCTTTCTTTCATTATTTTTATAGCATTCTTCACCCCATCGCAACAATCAGACTGATAGCTGCCAAATGGCATATCGCAAACAACCAAAGCTCTTTTTGTCGCCCTTACTACTGACCGTGCGTGATAAATCATTTGGTCAATGGTAATTGGCAAAGTCGTTTCATTGCCAGCCATGACATTTGATGCTGAATCACCGACCAATATGCCGTCTATTCCGGCGGCATCCACTATTCCGGCCATTGTATAGTCGTACGATGTGAGCATGGAGATTTTCTCTCCGTTTTGCTTCATTTCTATGAAGCGATGGGTTGTAACTTTGCGTGTATCGCTAACCAAATAACCTGCCATGATATATATTGTGCTTATAATTCGGGGTGCAAAGTTACACTAATTTATGCTATAAACAAAATTTTCATCTTGCATTATGCGATGTCGCCCAATTAGTAAATACAGTTAAGCAAGCAGTCTTAAGCAATGCTCATAGTCGAGATTGGAATAGTCTGAAACGACATAATTGGAAAGAGGTGCAATGTCGCAGGCTATATTTGTCGTGGCCAGGCCGATGACACACATTTTTGCAGCCTTGCCAGATTTCAGCCCGTTAAAACTGTCTTCAAAAACTATGCATTCAGAAGCATCTGCATTGAACCTGGCAGCAGCTTTCAAGTAGCAATCTGGATCAGGCTTGCTGTGTTCAAAGTCTTCTGCGGTAAGAATCTCGTCAAATAATGATTTGAATTCTGGGCGTTTGGCATAAACAGCTTCCATCTTCATTTTGTTAGAGCTTGTGACAACGGCTGTGGACACATTGTGCTTGCGCAGTTCAACAATAAAGTCTGTGAACCCTGTAATATACACATATTCCATATGTCTTTCAAAATCATTAAGACGCTCTGTAATTAGTGGCCTCTTTTTCAACAGGGAACCACAAAAATATTTTTCATAAATTTGTGACAATGTCTGTCCTTTGATTTCATTTTCTAAATTAGGTCGTTCCGGATGGAATTCCCGACACTGTTGCCCCCAAAAGTCTGTGTATTGCGGTTCTGTGTCAAATACTACCCCATCCAAATCAAACAATGCGGCCTTTAAGTTCATTTCCATTTCGATATTATATTTTGCTGCAAAATTACATATAATTATCAATAATAGAGACACATGGGATGAAATATTATTTCATTGCAGACAAAACTTCGTCATGATATGTACATTAATTTATGGGTATTAAAACTCTTTGCTACATTTGGGCCGTCAATGAGTATGCATGGATTATGGCCATATTTGTGCAATAAATTTAAACTTAAGCCATTATTTCCTTTTGATTTATAGATAGATGTTTATGCTAAAGGCACACATAATGGGGCATCTTTGCCAATCATCTGTCTTTCAGTGAGTTGCAAAACGCTCTGTCTTGCATTCTGAAACAGGCTTTCTTGACGGCTGAAACAGGTCATATCGCAGCACGAAACAGGCGATTTCATGGTGCTGTATACGCTGTTTGTGGTTATTAGGCATTTGAATGAGACTTATCACTCATTTGCGGCTTATCTCACAAACCATATCTGTATTTCAGATATTTGCATATCAACCTAATGGCAAGCGAAATGTATAATTGCGCAAACTAAATACAGACATTAAACAGGAAAACACCCGTGCGGAACACGACAATTTGGCCATGTCAGAAAATTGTATTAATTTTGCAGTCGTTTTATGGTGATGTATTCTACATATTTATATTTTAAGACAACAAAGAAGAAATGATTACAGTCACAAACTTAGCAATCCAATTTGGGAAGAAAGTCCTTTACAAGGATGTGAACCTTAAGTTCACAAACGGAAACATATATGGAGTCATTGGCGCCAATGGGGCTGGCAAATCGACTCTCTTGCGTGCCATTAGCGGCGAGCTGGAACCAAACAAAGGTTCCGTAGAGCTTGGGCCAGGAGAACGTATGTCTGTATTGGAACAAGATCACTTCAAGTATGACAGCTATAGTGTGCGTGACACTGTGCTCATGGGCCATACCCCGTTGTGGGAAAACATGAAAGAACGCGAGGCCCTCTACATGAAGCCAGACTTCAACGAAGAAGACGGTATCAGGGTGGCTGAACTTGAAGACAAGTTTGCACAGATGGACGGCTGGAACGCCGAAAGTGACGCTGACCAACTACTGACGAATCTTGGCATTAAAGATGACCTTCACGACAAGATGATGAGCGACCTTTCGAATAACGAAAAAGTGCGCGTAATGCTGGCAAAAGCCTTGTTTGGACACCCAGACAACTTGTTGCTGGATGAGCCGACCAACGACCTCGACCTCGACACAGTCATGTGGCTGGAAGAATACCTCAGCAACATCGAGCAGACCGTCCTAGTCGTCAGCCATGACCGCCACTTCCTTGACGCGGTGAGCACCCAGACTGTAGACATTGACTTTGGCAAGGTGACGGTGTTTGCCGGCAACTATTCATTCTGGTATGAAAGTTCGCAGCTTGCCCTGCGTCAGGCACAAAACCAACGCCAAAAAGCAGAGGAAAAGCGTAAAGAGCTTGAGGAATTCATACGCCGCTTTTCTGCCAATGTGGCCAAAAGCAAGCAGACCACAAGTCGCAAGAAGATGCTGGAAAAGCTCAACATAGAGGAAATCCGCCCATCATCAAGAAAATATCCTGGCATAATATTCCAGATGGAACGCGAACCTGGCACCCAGATACTAGAGGTGAACGACCTTAAAGCAGTTGATGCCGATGGCACAGTGCTGTTTGACCATGTAAACTTCACTATAGAAAAAGGCCAGAAAACTGTGTTCTTGAGCCGCACTCCCAAGGCCATGACGGCTTTATTCGAAATAATCAACGGCAACCGCAAAGCAGATGCGGGGGACTTCAAGTGGGGTGTTACAATAACAACAGCATATCTGCCACTTGACAACTCCGAATTTTTCAATTCCGACATGAACCTGATTGACTGGCTTAGCCAATTCGGGAAAGGAAACGAGGTACAAATGAAGAGTTTCCTCGGCCGCATGCTATTCAAAGACGAGGATGTCATGAAGAAGGTCAATGTATTAAGTGGAGGTGAGAAAATGCGATGCATGATAGCACGTATGCAGCTTAAGAATGCCAACTGCTTAATATTAGACACACCAACAAACCACCTGGACCTCGAAAGCATACAGGCATTTAACAACAACCTTATCAGCTTCAAAGGCAATATACTTTTTGCAAGTCATGACCATGAGTTCATCCAGACGGTGGCCGACCGCATAATCGAACTGACACCCAATGGCACGATAGATAAACTTATGGAATACGACCAATATATCTATGACGAAAGCATAAAGGAGCTTAAAGCAAAGATGTATGGGGATAAAACGGCATAGTTTTTGCTGTATTAGTTAATATTCAAAGACTGACAAATTATGGAAGAAAAAGAAATTAAAATAGAAGACAGCGACATGAGTGCCAACACAAGCGAATCTGTTGCAGAAGGTGGCGAATTCGCAGATTCTGAAACCAATGTGACAGAAAATGCCACGGAAGAAAAAGATCCGCTGGAATCTGCAAAAGAAGAAATCAGTGAGCTTAAAGACAAGTACCTAAGATCGGTGGCCGAATTTGACAACTATCGCAAGCGCACTCTCAAGGAAAAAGCTGAACTCATATTAAATGGTGGCGAGAAGACTGTTGCCGCCATACTCCCTGTCCTTGATGACATGGAGCGTGCCATAGCCAATGGAGAAAAAACAGAAGACTTACAAGTACTGCGTGAAGGCATGAAACTTATTTATGCCAAATTCCAAAAGGCACTTGAAAGCCTTGGGGTGAAAAAAATTGAAACAGACGGGGCAGACTTTGACACTGATGTACACGAAGCCGTCGCCATGGTTCCGGGGATAGGTGACGACAAAAAAGGCAAGGTCCTGGACTGTGTCCAAGCTGGTTACAAGCTCAATGACAAGGTCATACGCCACGCTAAAGTGGCAGTAGGGCAATAATCACTAACTATCTGCTAAGCACAATATACTGATTACTAATGGCAAAGCGAGACTATTATGATGTCCTGGGAGTCAGCAAAGACGCTTCCGAAGATGAGATAAAAAAAGCATACAGGAAGATAGCGATAAAATATCATCCTGACCGCAACCCCGGCAACAAGGAAGCAGAGGAGAAGTTTAAAGAGGCTGCAGAGGCATATGATGTCCTTCACGACCCACAAAAACGCCAGCAATACGACCAGTTTGGCTTTAACGGTCCAGGCGGTGCTGGCTTTAGCGGCTTCAACGGCGGAGGCATGAACATGGATGACATATTCTCCATGTTTGGTGACATTTTCGGCGGGCGGGCTGGCTTTGGAGGCTTTGGAGGGCAACGCCGCCAACAACAATACCGTGGCAGTGACCTTCGATTGAAAGTCAGACTGTCACTTGTTGATGTTGCAAACGGCGTGACAAAAAAATTCAAAGTCCGTAAAGATGTTGTATGCTCCCATTGCCATGGCAGTGGAGCCGAAAGTGGAAGTGCAGCAGAGACTTGCCCGACATGCCACGGCAGTGGGGTCGTTACACACACCACACAAAGTTTCTTCGGCATGATGCAAACACAAGGCGTATGCCCAACGTGCGAAGGAGAAGGAAAGATTATTAAAAACAAATGCCACAAGTGTGGGGGCAGCGGTGTCGAAAAAGGTGAAGAAGTCGTGGAAATTAAAATTCCTGCAGGAGTTGCAGAGGGCATGGTCGTAAACGTTCCAGGTAAAGGCAATGCAGGAAGGCACAATGGCATAAACGGAGACATACAAGTGTTCATTGAGGAAGAACCAAATGATACTTTTGTCCGTGATGGCAACAACTTAATTTATAACCTCTTGTTGGATTTCCCCACAGCTGCGTTAGGCGGAGAGGTCGAAATACCAACTATTGATGGTACAAAACTAAAAGTGAAAATTGAAAACGGCACACAGCCAGGCAAAACTTTGCGCTTGCGCGGTAAAGGCTTGCCTGCCGTGCAAGGCTATGGACATGGCGTAGGTGATTTAGTTGTAAACATAAGCGTATATGTTCCAAAGACCTTGGACAGGGATGAAAAAGAGGCTCTCACAAAATTCAAACACAGCGACAACTTCAAGGGCGACCTTTCCACCAAGCAGTCAATTTTTCAACGGTTTAAAAATTACTTCAATTAAAATAATCAACACCGGGATGCACCAAGGTGCATCCCGCTTTTCATTTTATACACATGACATATAAAGAAACCACAGATTACCTGTTCAATCAAATGCCAATGTTTGAAAAACAAGGCGCATCCGGCTATAAAGAAGGACTATATAACACCATAGAACTTGATAAGCACTTTGGACATCCCCATCAATATTATAAGACGATACATATTGCTGGCACGAATGGCAAAGGCTCTTGTTCACACATGATGGCTGCTTTTCTTCAGACTTGCGGATTGAAGGTAGGCTTATACACATCACCCCACTTGAAAGATTTCAGAGAACGCATCCGGATAAACGGGGAGCCAATAAGCGAAAAATATGTTGTGGACTTTGTTGAAAACGAACGATATTTTTTCGAGCCCCTTCACCCGTCATTCTTTGAAGTGACAACAGCCCTAGCTTTGAAGTATTTCAAAGATATGAATGTTGACATTGCCGTAATTGAAGTGGGCTTAGGCGGTAGGCTAGACTGCACAAATATAATAAATCCAGTTCTTTCGGTAATTACAAATATCAGTTATGACCACACTCAATTCCTTGGTAGCACCTTAAGAGAGATTGCAGGCGAGAAAGCAGGTATTATTAAAGAGAATACGCCAGTTGTCATAGGGGAATGGCTTACAGATACCAGGCCGGTGTTTGATGAAATCGCCCAAATGAAGAATGCGCCAATTATCTACGCGGAAGATGATTCGGAAGTTCTTGACGCACAACCATCCAATGACGGCTCCGTATATTATACAACCAGGCATTATGGTGGATTTTGGGTGGATTTGGGAGGATTATATCAAAAAAGAAATGTAAATACGGTCCTCTGCGCAATACGCACACTTGCAAAAAGTAAATCAATTTTTCCATCACTCTTAGGATTTGACACCGACAAACTTGTCCACATTGTACAAACAGCATTAGGCAGCGTCCTAACAACTACAGGGTTGCAAGGCCGGTGGCAGAAAATATGTTCTGCCCCATTGATAATATGTGATACTGGGCATAATGTGGGCGGTTGGCGATATATCAGCAAGCAATTGAACAGCATTGAATGTGAAAATATGCATATTGTCATTGGGTTTGTCGGAGACAAGGATGTAGATGGAATCTTGGACTTAATGCCAACAAACGCACAGTATTATTTCACGAAACCAGACAGCAAACGCGCGCTCTCAGAAATGGCACTTAAAACATTGGCAGAAAGACATGGGCTTATAGGAAAATCATATGACATGGTTGACAAAGCATTTGATGCAGCAAAAAAGATGGCATCGAAAAATGATTTCATCTACGTAGGAGGAAGCAGCTACATAGTTGCAGACTTCTTAAATAAATGCGTTTAGTTGTTTTTAACAGTAGGGCAAACATTTTTTTTGTGTTTAATTTGTCAATTCCGTTTTTTTTCGGTTACTTTGCAAGAGATACAGTAACTAAAAACAATGAATTATGACGAACACAACAGAAAACGTGGTTTTGTGTGGTTTGAATCGTAAAGATTTTCAGACCACAATAAATGGGAAAAAGACTGACTTGTACATACTTAAAAACAGTAAAGGATACGAAGTTGCCATAACCAACTATGGAGGTGCAATCGTTGCAATAATGGTTCCTGACAAAAACGGCAATGTTGCCAACGTCATCCAAGGGCACGACAACATTCAAGACGTTATCAATAGTCCGGAGCCTTTTTTGTCAACATTAATCGGGAGATACGGCAATCGTATATGTAGAGGTCAGTTTACGCTTAACAAAAAAGAATATCAGTTAGCAATCAACAATGGCCCCAACGCCCTACACGGCGGCCCTACCGGTTTCCATGCAAGAGTATGGGATGCAAGGCAAATGAGTCCACGTTCACTTGCCTTGCATTATGTCTCTGCCTATGGTGAAGAAGGATTCACTGGGGAATTCAGAGTGACCGTTGAATTCACTTTTACCGATGACAATGAATTAGTGCTTGAATATCTTGCTTGCACTAATAAAAAGACAGTTATGAACCTAACGCATCACGGTTTCTTTAGTTTGGCAGGAATATCCAATCCAACTCCAACAATTGACAACCTAATTTGCGAAATAAACGCTGATTATTACTTGCCAATTGACGAGACTTCCATACCAACAGGTGAAATTCGCTTCGTCAAAGGCACGCCATTCGATTTCAAGGTACCAAAAGAAATCGGCAAGGACATTGATGCAGATGACGAGCAAATAAAGCATGGGGCTGGTTATGACCATTGTTTTGTATTGAACAAAAAAGAAGAAGGCGAGCTTAGCTTTGCGGCCAAGATTAAAGAACCGGTGAGTGGGCGTACAATGGAAGTATATACAACAGAACCAGGTGTACAAGTTTACACAGACAATTGGGCTGATGGCTATACTGGGCAGAATGGCGCAACATTCCCCCGCAGAAGTGCAATATGCTTTGAATGCCAGCACTTCCCCGATACGCCGAACCACCCATACTTCCCATCAGTGATACTAGAACCAGGTGAGCAGTACAAGCAAAAGACTATATATAAGTTTGGAGTTGAGAAATAGAAACAAATATAGCAAATAAGATTATCATTAAATCAAAATGGACCAAAACCAAAGACCGAACTATACGTTCGCATTAATAGTTGTGTTCATCGTCTGCTTCCTCATAGGATTCATCACGACCATGAACAATTCCATGATTGAGTTCTGCAAGAACGCATTCCAACTAAACAACTTCCAGAGCCAATTGGTAAACTCTGCATTTTACGGAGCTTACATCATGTCCATCCCATTCGGTTTTATGATGAGCAAGATTGGCTATAAATCAACGCTTGTACTTGGCTTGGCTGTTGTTGGCGTCGGCTTTATAATCAACTACCTTTGCATCAGTGGAAACCTAGACGGCAATGTTAGCACTACCTATTGGATGTTCCTCGGATGTATGTTTATTGTTGCATTAGGCATTGTAATGCTGCAACTCGTGGCCAATCCATATGTGATGGTACTTGGTTCACAGGAAAAGGGAGCATTCCGCATGACTCTTAGCCAAGCGTTAAACTCTGTTGCCACAACTGTTGCACCGATATTCATTCTATCAGTAATACTTAATGGTAAAGATGCCAAAAGCGCCGTACCGGGTGATATTCCTATGCCCTACCTCGGACTTGGAGTATTTACGTTAGTGCTCTGTGCAATACTCTTCTTCCTCAAATTGCCAAATATTAATGAAGAGGAACAAGCCGCAGAAGCTTCTGGCGAAGAAAGACAATACAAAAGCAGCGTATTCAAGTACCCACATGTCTGGCTTGGGGCATTGGCCATATTCATGTATATGGGCTTGGAGATAGGCATACCTTCAATGCTTACAGGATATTTTGAAGCTAATAAACAATTGCCAGGTCAAGCAACAGACTACCTTTGGCTCTATTGGGGCGGAATGATGGTCGGACGCTTTGTAGGTGCAGCTGTACTAAGCAAATTCCAGCCACGTGCAATACTGACTGTATGCTTGATTTGTGGTGCTGCATGTGTAGGCATTTCATTCTTCTTGTCAGGTATGGCGGCCGTGTATTCAATGCTGGCAGCCGGATTGTTCCACTCCGTAATGTGGCCACTTATCTTTAATCTTGGGTTGCAAGAGCTTGGCCCACATACAAAAGCAGCATCTGGCATCATAAACCTTGGTGTAATAGGTGCTGCAACGCTCACTCCAATAATGGGAGTGGTTGTTGACACACCGGCACTGGGTGTGGGCGTAGCCATTTGCATGATGTTTATTTATTATGCTTATGTGCTATGGTTCTGCAATTGGGGTAGCAAAGTTGGACTTAGCAAGAATTAACATCAATAACTCTAAATACTATAAAGACTATGGACATAGAATTTGTAAGAAGTCGATTCATCAAGCATTTTGATGGTAAAGAAGGAAGTATATATGCATCGCCAGGGCGCATCAACTTAATTGGCGAACACACAGACTATAACGGTGGCTTCGTTTTTCCTGGTGCTGTAGACAAAGGGATTATGTGCGAAATACGCCCCAATGGTTTGAACACAATCATGGCTTATTCAATCGACTTGAAAGACCGTGTTGAATTCAAAGTAGACGATCCTGTTGGGCCACGCGCAAGTTGGGCACGCTATATTTACGGCATTGTCCAGGAAATGCGGAAATTGGGGGTAGATGTGAAAGGCTTCAATACTGCTTTTGCTGGCGATGTTCCACTTGGTGCTGGAATGTCATCATCAGCCGCCCTGGAAAGTTGCTATGCATTCGCCCTAAACGACATATTCGGCGACAACAAAGTGAGCAAATGGGACATGGTGTTGGCAGGTCAGGCAACAGAGCACAATTATTGTGGAGTCAATTGTGGCATCATGGATCAATTTGCAAGTGTATTTGGAAAGGCCGGATGCTTGATGCGCCTGGATTGCCGCAGTAGAGAGTTTGAATACTTCCCATTCAATCCTGTAGGATATAAATTGGTTTTGCTTGACTCTGTCGTAAAACATGAGTTAGCCGGTTCTCCATACAATGACCGTCGCAACAGTTGCGAGAATGTAGTGAGACACATCGCAGCAAAACATTCAGAAGCAAAATTTGAGACATTGCGTGATTGCACATGGGAACAACTTGAAGAAGTAAAAGCTGAAGTAGGCGATGAAGATTATCGCCGTGCTAAATTTGTCCTGGGAGAGAAAGATCGCGTCCTGGAAGTTTGTGATGCTCTTAATGCAGGTGACTATGAAACGGTAGGCCAGAAAATGTATGAAACACATTATGGTTTATCTAAAGAATACGAGGTTTCTTGTGAAGAACTGGATTTCCTGAATGACATTGCAAAAGAAAATGGAGTGACCGGCAGCCGTATAATGGGCGGTGGCTTTGGTGGCTGCACAATCAATCTTGTTAAGGACGAGCTATATGACAAATTCATTGAAGATGCAAAGGCAAAATATTCTGCAAAGTTCGGCCATGCTCCTAAGGTGTATGATGTTGTCATTAGCGATGGAGCACGAAAAATCTGCTAATCACTGAATATACAGTCTGACATTTCTACGGCTCCCCAAAGTTCCAGCCTCAATATAGTTGACAAGGAAATACCTTAAATATACTATAACCAATAAGCAGAACTTTGGGGAGTTTAATTTATCCCAACGCCTTGTCTGCTATCAAGGTAACATTAATCCATATTATACATCCAACCTGTAGCCAACAACTCATTCGGGGAAAATGTTCATGAAAAAAATAATGTTAGGTTTATTTTTGGCTTTGGCAACTACCCTTTGTCATGCCTACGGTAGGCAAACGATATATGTTCCTACTATTAAGACACTCCAAGTTGTAGTAAACCAAGACTGGCTTTCACCTCCTGTCATGAAACTCAATAGCACCGATGTCCTTAACATCAGTTTTGACGAAATGTCGCATGACTATCATCGCTTTGTATATAAGATAGAGCATTGTGAGGCAGATTGGTCTGTGTCTGACGAACTTTTTGAAAGTGACTACATCGAAGGATTCAATAACAACCCGATTGAAGACTATCAGAATTCTATAAACACTACTGTGCTTTATACTCATTATAAACTGCAAATTCCAAACGAAGAATGTCGATTAAAGATGAGCGGCAACTACAGGCTAACAATATATGATGAAGACAATGATGGCCAAATTGTGCTCACTGCAGAGTTCATGGTGGTTGAACCTATCATGTCTGTCGGTTTGGCTGTAACTTCAAATACAGACATTGACCTAAATGACAGTCACCAACAACTGTCTATGACGCTAAATTATGGCCCTATCAACATTACAAACAGGGAAGAACAAATCAGCACCGTTGTCATTCAGAACAACTGTCATGAAAGTTCAAAAATTAATGTAAAACCAAATATCGTGAATCACAAAGGCATGCGCTGGGAACACAATCGTGAACTAATATTCAATGCAGGAAATGAGTACCGAAAATTTGAGGTCTTGGCATTAAGCCATCCAACAATGGGCATTGAGCGAATAAGTTGGGATGGACATAATTATAATGCCTACCCTTTTGTGGCCGAGCCTCGCAAGAACTACCTATATGATGAAGATGCCAATGGAGCGTTTTATATTCGTAACAGTGACAACATCGACAACGACTATACGTGCGACTATGTATATGTACACTACAAACTGAAATCGCCTGAACTTTCGGAGCTTACACTTGCCGTGTATGGCAATTGGGCCACTTATGGCGACCACAACATATATCGCATGGAATATGATAAAACTGATGCAACTTACAACGCCGCCATACTTCAGAAGCAAGGTTATTACTCATATAGGTTTGTTGCCGTTGATGCTAATGGCAACATGACATTGGCACCAACGGAAGGAAGCTTTTACCAGACAGAAAACAGATACCAAGCATATATATACTACAAGGGAACTGGAGAAAGGACATGGAGGCTTGTTGGGTACAGGCAGGTTGAATTCAGCAGCGAAAATGCATTTGGAACATCAATCGGGTTATAATCCATTCTGCTGACAGTTGTGTGTTTGGGCGTCTTAACCCAGCATCGCTCATGCGCCGTTTATGGGTAGATATTGCTATTCACTTGCTTATACGCTCATGCCGGTCTGAAGTCTAATGCGATTCGTGTTAAATGGATGTAGATAGAGACGGGCGCGATTATTGAAGCAGAACCACTCATTGGCAAATCAAAAATACAATGTTTATCAAGTTTCCTGTCAAATACGTTATTGGAATATAAACAAACTATAATCGCTGCATGGTTACTTCATAATAAGTACACCATACAGCGATTCTCTTGTTCCAAAGTAACATTTGCCCCACCCTCGGCATCACAATTTCAATTCTTTCATGATGTCACTTAACTTCTTCAATGTTGATATGCGAGTTGGTACAAGTGGAAGTCTTAATACGTTCTCAATCATCCCCATTTCATGCAACATAGCTTTGACGCCAGCAGGATTCCCATCAACGAACAGCAGGCTGAACAAGTCAGTAAAGCAATGGTGAATCTCCCTGGCCGCATTGTATTCTCCATTGAATTCCAGCCTAATCATCCTTGAGAATTCTTTTGGCAATGCATTTCCGATGACACTGATTACTCCTACAGCCCCACATGATATCATTGGAAATGTCAAAGCGTCATCACCACTAATTACGTCAAAGTCAGCCGGCTTGTTTTTTATAATTTCGTCCACTTGCTCCAAGCTTCCACTTGCTTCTTTTATTGCTACGATATTCTTACAGTCGCGAGCCAGCCTGACCGTAGTCTCTGCGGTCATGTTCACGCCAGTCCGCCCGGGAACATTATAAAGTACAACAGGAAGCGCAGTAGCTTCGGCTATGGCCTTGAAATGAAGGTAAAGTCCTTGCTGCGTCGGTTTGTTGTAATACGGGCAAACGCTCAATATGCCAGATATGCCTTTCAAATCTGCCTTTTTCAATTCCTCAACAACTACAGCCGTGTTATTACCACCATGCCCCATTAGTATTGGAACCTTTCCTCCTACGGTCTCAACAACGAGTTCCTTTATTTTTTGCTTCTCAGTAGATGTGAGACATGGTGTCTCACCTGTTGTCGCCAGAATGCAAAAGAAATCGGCCCCGTTATCCAATTGATATCTAATCAATCTTACCAAAGAAGCATAATCAACCGAGCCATCCTCATTGAATGGTGTTATCAAGGCTATGCCTAACCCTTTAAAAATATTGCGAACCATAATAATGTTGGTTATTCTAAGTTTGTAAGCGCAAAATTACACAAATTAATTGTAAAGTGTAGTCTAAAAGAGTTTTTTTTAGGTTCTTTGGTTATATTTTGTTCAATTTTCATGGCATTCTATAATTCCAGTATTCTATAAACTTATAATCTTTGCTGGTGGGCATGAAGTGATGACTGGCACCCCCTCAAATTCATTATGTTCAATACAGAAAAGAGCCTCATCTTCCCATTATCATTCACCTGGAATTATAAGCAAGCAATATCTGCCAAAGGGAAAAGAAAAGCATATTGATATTTAAAGAAGCTTTTCCCATCTTAATTTTGTAAAGCTTTTGTCATGTAATATCGCAAGGTATGTAACTATCAGGAAAACAACCATTTATGACAAATTCGCTAACAGCAATCAAGATGTGCCATATTTGCGCTCAAAATGTACCGTTTTGCAAAGAAAAACGGCACATTCTGCAAACCAATCCATGCCATACGCACTCCAATAGTACCATCAGTAAAGTTTTAGTCACGACAAAAACCACATAAACACACATACCAACCATCCATTGTTACATTTTATATTACGTGCAACAAAAATGACGCTCATCTCCTGAAACATGAACTTTTGCAAACGTAAAGGTTTACGTTATAAATTAAGCCACAATTATTTGTCAAATTGCAAAAAACGCAGTATCTTTGCAATAAACATTGAAAACAAAATTATAATTCATTATTATGAAGCCATTAAACAAACATTTTGCGCCAAAAAGCGTAATGCCAGAAAAAGTGATTCAATTTGGTGAAGGTAATTTTCTTCGCGCTTTCGTAGATTGGATTATTTGGAACATGGACCAGAAGACCGATTTCAATGGTTCTGTTGTAATTGTGCAGCCCCTCGAACACGGAATGGTTGACTGGCTCAACGGTCAGGACTGCCTTTATCATGTAAACCTGCAAGGACGTGAAAATGGCCAGCCTGTCAATACTCTTGAGCGCATCGACGTTGTTAGCCGCGCCCTTAACCCATATACACAGAACCAGGCTTTCATGGCACTTGCTGACCAGCCCGAGATTCGCTTCGTCATCTCCAACACCACTGAGGCCGGAATCGCTTTCGACCCCACCTGCAAACTTGACGACGCACCTGCATCATCGTATCCAGGCAAGCTCGTACAGTTGCTTTACCGTCGCTGGCAGACATTCAACGGCGACCCAACCAAGGGTCTCATCATATTCCCCTGTGAGCTGATATTCCTCAATGGCCACGTGCTCAAAGATTGCATAAATAAGTACATAGAGCTATGGAAGCTGCCTAAGGAATTCAAGGAGTGGTTCGACAACAGTTGCGGTGTATATGCTACGCTCGTTGACCGCATCGTACCGGGCTTCCCGCGTAAGGAAATTGCTGAAATCCAAGAGAAAATCAGCTATCGCGACAACCTTGTAGTTCAAGCCGAGAACTTCCACTTGTGGGTTATCGAGGCTCCTAAAGAAATAGCAAACGAGTTCCCTGCCGACAAAGCCGGATTGCACGTGCTTTTCGTTCCGTCTGAAGAACCCTACCACAAACGCAAGGTAACACTGCTCAACGGTCCGCACACCGTGCTTTCGCCTGTTGCTTTCCTCAGTGGTGTCAACATCGTGCGAGACGCATGCAATCACGAAGTTATCGGGAAATACATACATAAGGTACAGTTCGACGAGCTCATGCAGACCCTCGACCTGCCGATGGACGAGCTTGAGAAGTTTGCAAAGGATGTGCTTGAGCGCTTCGACAACCCGTATGTAGACCATCAAGTGACGAGCATCATGCTCAACTCATTCCCGAAGTTCTGCGCACGCGACCTGCCAGGAGTGAAGACCTATCTGGAGCGTAAAGGTGAACTGCCCAAAGGCCTCGTGTTTGGCCTAGCTGCTATCATAACATATTATAAAGGTGGCAAACGTGAGGACGGCACAGAGATTGTTCCTAATGATGATCCGAAGATTATGGAGTTGCTCAAGGAACTATGGGCGACAGGTGACACTCAGAAAATCACAGACGGCGTGCTCGGCGCAACGTTCATCTGGAGTGAGAACCTCAACGAAGTCAAGGGGCTCAATGCACTCGTAAAGCAATATCTTGACCTCATTCAGGAGAAAGGTATGCTTGAGGCCGTAAAGACAATCCTGTAACCTGACACTGAGTAAACCCGTTTGTGACATAAGATTAACAGTGGGGGGGGCATTGAAGCCGCAAGGCTGCGATGTCCCTTTTAATTTAAGAGCATAACAACATGGATGACTTAAAGTATTTGCTCATTGAATATGCCAAAAGATACGAAACCACAGATTTTCTGGCAACAGACCCGAGCTGGTTTATGCACCAAGTGGACGGCAACCGGAATCGTGAAACGCTAGCTTTCATCGCTTCATGCCTAAGCTACGGCAGCCGTAAACAGTTCTTCCCCAAAATCCAGTACATACTAGACTGCTCGCATGGTGAGGTCTACGACTGGGTATATTACGGGCGGTTCGACAAAGACATACCCGATGACACCAAGCGATGCTATTACCGCCTGTACACATTCCATACAATGAACACTTTCTTTCATGCACTTAAAGATATGCTAACCGAGCATGGCACAATAGGGGAATACGTAAGGCGCAATGCCAACGATGGTTATTCGGCCATTGTAGCTATTTGTACGTATTTCTCGGGGAAAGGCATTGAGGTAATAATTCCTAAAGATACGAAGTCAGCCTGCAAGCGTGTATGTATGTTCCTTAGGTGGATGGTACGCGACGGTTCACCAGTTGACCTTGGGCTATGGAGTGGCTATCTTGACAAACGAACACTAATAATGCCCATGGACACTCATGTCATACAAGAGGCAAATAAACTTGGACTACTAAAAGGAAAAGGCGCGTCAATGGCTGCCGCTAGAAAGCTAACTGCACGTATGGCTGAAATATTCCCTAACGATCCACTAAAAGGCGACTTTGCCCTTTTCGGATACGGAGTAAATCATTAACAAATTCGATTATTAAAACTCAAACAAAATCTCCCTAATATATAAACAACCAGTGGCGGCCTACTTGGCCGCCACTGGTGCTATTATAAAGAATCTTAATAACTCCTGGCAATTATTACCCGACACTTTGATGGTTTGCCGCTAACCATATCTATGCCCGGTGTCTGCTCGTATGCAAACGGCACACAGCGTATTGTTGCCTGGGTATCTTCCTTAATCTTGGCCTCGGTCTCGGCTGTACCGTCCCAATGGCAAAGGAAGAAACCACCATCCTTGATACGTTCCTTGAACTCTTCGTAATTATCACACTCATAAACATGAGCATCACGGAACTTGCGGGCTTTCTCGAAAATATTATTCTGTATGTCATCAAGCAAAGCCTCAATGTGGTCAACTATGCCATCAAGCGGCAACGTTTCCTTCTCCAATGTGTCGCGGCGCATCAGCTCTATAGTTCCATTCTCAAGGTCTCGTCCTCCCATGGCCAAACGTACTGGTACACCTTTCAATTCATAATCTGCAAACTTGAAACCTGGGCGCTTGTTGTCTGCGTCATCATACTTAACACTGATACCCCTTGCCTGCAGTCCATCGATTACAGGCACGAGCTTCTCGGAGATTGCAGCCAACTGATCTGCCCCTTTGGTTATAGGGATGATTACAACCTGTATTGGAGCCAGTTTCGGAGGAAGCACTAGCCCATTATCATCAGAATGTGTCATGATAAGTGCTCCAATAAGTCGCGTTGAGACGCCCCAAGATGTGGCCCAGACATATTCTGGCTTGTTTTCTTTGTTAAGGAACATAACATCAAATGCCTTGGCAAAATTTTGACCAAGGAAATGGCTGGTGCCACTCTGCAGTGCCTTGCCATCCTGCATCATTGCTTCAATTGTATATGTGTCAAGCGCACCAGCGAAACGCTCTGTCTCGCTCTTCACCCCTTGGAGTACAGGAACAGCCATCCAATTTTCAGCGAAGTCCGCATAGACTTTAAGCATCTTCTGAGCTTCTGCTTCTGCCTCTTCACGGGTGGCATGAGCCGTGTGTCCTTCTTGCCAAAGAAATTCACTTGTACGCAAGAATGGACGTGTACGCATCTCCCACCTCATGACATTACACCACTGGTTACAAAGCAGTGGAAGGTCGCGCCAAGAGTGAATCCAATTCTTATATGTATTCCAGATAATTGTCTCAGACGTTGGGCGTATTATCAGTTCTTCCTCAAGGCGGGCCGCCGGGTCCACCTCGACACCGCTTTTATCTTCCTTTGCACGCAGACGGTAATGAGTAACCACGGCGCACTCCTTTGCAAAACCCTCAACGTGTTCTGCCTCTTTTGAGAGGAATGACTTTGGTATCAAAAGCGGGAAATATGCGTTCTGTACACCTGTACGCTTGAACATCATATCCAACTGATGCTGCATTTTCTCCCAGATGGCATATCCGTAAGGCTTTATCACCATGCAGCCTCTTACCGCAGCCTGCTCGGCGAGATCGGCCTTTACAACCAGGTCATTGTACCACTGGCTGTAATTGTCGGCTCTTTTCGTCAAATCTTTTAATTCTTTAGCCATTTTAAAACTGTCTATTAAGATAAATTTGACTGCAAAATTACAAAAAAAACTCGAAAAAGCTGTTGGTTCTAAATAAATAGATTACCTTTGCAATATGAAATTTATGTTCAACTTATAAATTATTGCACAATGAGAAAACTTAAAGTATTTACCTTAGTCCTTTGCCTTGGCATTGTCTTGGCAGGATGTAACAACACACAAAAGGGTGCAGCCATAGGTACAGGTGGTGGTGCAGTATTGGGTGCCATTGTTGGCAAGCTGGCTGGTAACACTGCAGTTGGTGCCGCGGTTGGTGCCGCGGTTGGTGCTGGTACAGGTGCCATTATAGGTAAGCATATGGACAAGGTGAAGGCAGAAGCCGAGCAAGTTGAAAATGCTCAGGTACAGGAGGTAAAGGATGCCAATGGACTTGATGCCGTAAAAGTGACTTTTGATTCTGGTATCCTTTTTGCAACCAACAAGTCAGACTTGAATGCCGCCGCTAAGAACTCGCTTGCAAAGTTGGCAACAGTACTCAACAACAATAAGACTTGCGATATTGCCATCTATGGGCATACTGACAACACAGGCAATGATGGCATTAACCAACCATTGTCTGTCAGCCGTGCAACAAGCGTATCGAATTATCTCAAAAGCTGTGGAGTATCGGCTTCACAAATTAAAACTGTTGAAGGACAAGGATCATCAAATCCCGTTGCAGACAACTCTACTGCTGAAGGACGCCAGCAAAACCGCCGAGTTGAGGTATATATGTATGCTAGCCAGGAAATGATTCAGGCTGCTGAAAACGGAACGCTATAAAATAAGATAAAAGTAGAATTATTGGGATGTATATCCTAAGAAAAATACGTATGATATTCAAATGGATGGTGGTCGCTTTCTTTGGAACCACCATCCTTTCTGTTATCTTGTTTCGTTTTGTTCCTGTGTATTTCACGCCACTCATGTTCATCCGGCTAGCAGAACAACAAAACCGAGGTGACAAAGTTCAGCTGCACCATAGGTGGGTTTCACTCGAAAAGATATCGCCATACCTTCCTCAAGCAGTTATGGCCAGCGAGGATCAACGTTTCCTCATGCATCATGGTTTTGACTTCAGAGCCATAGAATATGCAGCCAAAAACAACATGAAACATGGCAATAAGCGCAAACTAGGAGCCAGTACAATATCACAGCAAACAGCAAAGAACGTATTTCTATGGCCTGGGCGCACATGGGTCAGGAAGGGCCTTGAAGCTTATTTTACTGTTTTGATAGAACTAATGTGGAGCAAACAGCGCATAATGGAAGTATACTTGAATTCCATTGAAATGGGTGAAGGAATATATGGGGCAGATGCTGTGGCGGAATTGCACTTTGACTGTCATGCCGCAGACCTCACCAAAAGCCAGTGCGCACTTATAGCGGCTACCCTACCCAACCCACTCAAATACGACTCAAGCAATCCTAGCCCTTTTTTAAACAAGCGGAAAAGGCGCATCATGCGTGAGATGAAAAACATAAAACAATTGCCACAAGAGGGTGTGGATTTCAAATATTAAACTGTAGAATCATGCTCCATAATGGACTTACTGTGCAAATTTTAATTTACCAAATCCCCGGCTTGCAAAAGCCAGGGATTTGTACATTTCGATGAAATAGATATTTACAAAAGAATAACAGTCTAAATTGTGACACTGCAACTTATAAAAATAGCATTATTGTCATCATTATAACATTCGCAAGATTTTTCCGTTAGCTTTGTCAATGACAGAGTTGTCGAGCGAAGCAAGATATATACGTGTCGTTTTCTCTGAGCCATGCCCCATACCTTCACTAATGACGGCAAGCGGCACATTCTGGCTTCTAGCTATACTCGCCCAGGAATGCCGGGCGACATACATTGTAAGCATTGCGTTCACACCTGCCTTTTCTGCCACAAGCTTCAGTTTCGAGTTTACCAAATGAAGGGCGTTTATATATTGCTTGCGCTCATCATTGTCTATTTTGATAATAGGCAACAGGTAATTTCCTGCTGTTGACTTGTATTTGTCTATGATTTCTTGCATACACTTTTCCCACTTTATGCAAAGTTTCTGCCCCGTCTTGCGCCTGTAATAAGTCAATACGCCATTTTGCAAGTTTTTCTTGTCCAAATATGCCATGTCAACAAATGACATCCCTCTAGTATAAAAACTAAACAGAAACATATTTCTGGCAAAATTGAGCATTGAATCAGCCCCAAGGTCTACAGTCTTTATCCGTCTGACATCTGTAAAAGCCAATGCCCGTTTATATGTCTTGTCAACACCAGTATAGACACTAGTGAAAGGCTTGCGCTGTTTTGTCAGTCCTTTCGCTACTGCGCGATTATATGCAGCCCTCAATATTCTCAAAAAGAGGATGTGTTTTTCGTCACTCCCTGCTTCTGCAAGTATGTTTCGTATAACATCATCATATCCTGGTCAATGTCGTCAAGCATAACATCTGTCATATGGGTAAACCTCATGAAACTGCGTAATGCGGACAAATAAGTCTCAGATGTACGGATATGCCCAATATCCCGCAATCGGGCTATCTCTCCATTCATAAAAGTCACAAAAGAGGCCCAGGCCGACACATTGACATCCTCCAACGAGACGCTACTGCCCCCCAATTCCAATGCAGCAATGACTTTGTCAAGCAATGCTGTTTCACTGCGTATACGTTCGCATATGTCACGTAGATGTACAGACAAGGCACTCCCCGATTTGCTACCAAACAGAATGTGGCGAGCCTCATTCCACTCGTTAATATCAAACAAATATCCGGTACAAATCAGTTTGACTGTACTTCCATTTGTCACTTGGTAATACACCATACCCTTTTCTCCCTCCACAGCAGAAGGCCTAAACTTAATATTAATCTTAACTGTTTCCATAGTGCATTTACTTTTATGAAACATTAATCTTGTTACAGATGCAAATGTATGCGCAAATGCGTAAAAACAGCAGCCGGGCGTCAAAATAAAATACCCCGCCATACCACTACAACACTAGTTTTCATTGATTCTGTGCAACATATCTACCAAAACAAACTCGCATTGCGTTAAACTGTAGGCATTTGGCTGATATTCCAAGGATTCTTTGTAATTTTGTAACGATAAAATATTAGCACTAATTAAAGCAATACAAATTATGAAAAGCGACCCCAAGGAGTGCCTATATTGCCAGAGCAATGAGACACTACACAATCTTATGATTGAAGTGGCTGAACTAAGTGTTTCCCGTGTATTCATATTTAGAGAACAGACTTATCACGGTCGTTGCCTAGTAGCATATAAAGATCACGTTGACGACATCAATTTGCTCAGCGACGATGACCGCAATGCATTCATGAGCGATGTTGTCCGTGTCACACGGGCAATGCAAAAGGTATTCAACCCTGACAAAATCAACTATGGAGCATACGCTGACACTTTAGAGCACCTACATATACACCTTGTGCCAAAATATGTAGGTGGCCCAGATTTTGGAGGCGTGTTCCGAATGAATCCGCAACAAACTTACCTGACAGATTCCGAATATGCATCAATGGCAGAAGCATTACGCAAATTGCTATAACTTACCTTTAAATAAATTAGGGTGAGCTTGCTGCCCACCCTAATTTATTATTCATTGCGTCTTTCATCGATTTATTGCCAATTGGGCAAAATTATCACTTACGCTTACGCTCCATTCCGTATATTTTTTTTGCCTGTACCCCGCACACTCCATATTCAACTGTATATCAGAACATTACGGAAATATACCCCATGATGTTCCCAAACGGCATCTTTTACCTCCTCAAACGGTTCATATTGAATGCCCATATATGGCATTTAAGCAGCCATGAAAGCCATAAAGTGACATTAAATCTATTTTGTAAAATATCATTACCATGCACATTTGCCAGATATAAGTTCAAATTTGCCTTAACGTACAAGTTGTCATGTCTTTTTTCTGTTTATGCACGATTTTTAGCCACTTAATCTCAAAGCAGTACCGTTTGTTCAAATATGGCACTTTTATTAAAGCACGGCATTGGAATGGATGAATATTTTTTTGTAAATTTGCATCTAAAATTTGCTTACTGTAAACTATGCCTAGTTATATTTGCGAAACTGTTTTGCGTATTTGCAATATTGTCGTATCATGCCTAGCTTTAGTCTGTATACAGGCATGTCACGATAATAAAGGCGATGACGGGCGTACAGCTGTGCAATTAGCTAAATTCATACGAACCAACGACTCAATCTTAGGGCTCGGTTCGCAAGCCATTTCGATATGCGACAGCATGATGGCAATGGCACCAGACAGCCAAACTTACTATGATTATTACATATTGAAAGGGCGATATTACCTATTGTCTTCCAAGCCCGATTCTGCACCTGTTTTCGCAAAACAGACATTGGCGTTTGCCGACAAACAGCCAACCACTCAACGCACAATGGGGTTAAAAGCATTTGCATACAGCACAGAAGCTTCATATTATCACCTGCTGAGGCAAAAGCCGCATGAAGTCATAAGGCTCAACACATTGGCATATGAACAAATTCTAAAGAGTGACCTCAACTATTATGCCCCAGAAATCACGGCAAATCTTGCAGATGCCTATATTTCAGTGGATGACCTTCCTGCCGGGGCAAAATGGTACCGCAGGGCTTTGTTCCTCGTTGATTCCCTTGACCTCCCTGGAGACAAAAAAATCACTCTTTACATGGGCCTAGGGCAAATATATACAAGTATGCACGATTACACTTCAGCCAGGCTTTACTATGAAATGTCAGAACATCAGTTTGACAAGATGAAACCCAATATGCAGTCGTATTTCCTTAACAATTATGGAAATTATTTCTATTTCACGCAGGATTATGACAATGCCCTATCCACATTCAGACGTCTAAAAAAACATCTTGTAGACATCGGCAGCAAAAACACCTCCGACATGGCCCTATGTCAAATTAACATGGCTGACATTTTCCTTAACAAGGACATGACAGACAGCGCAATGGCTTATGTTGAAAAAGCTGCAAAGTTTTTTGAAGACAACAACGTCAACTCTGGCATATATTATGCCAATACCATAAAACTAGGCATAGCCATCAAGCAACGTAAGTACAATACCGTAAAGCACATATTAAAATCAGAAGACATAGTCGATGAATACAGCCAAACCCTGAAAAACATAAGAAGCAAATATTTAAGATACTATTATGCACAAACAGGGGATTACAAGTTGGCATATGCAGAACTCTTGCGAAACATGAACCAAAACGACAGCCTTGAGCATAACCGCAAACACATGAAAGCTGCCGAGATAATGATGCGCTATACCGAAGACACACTAAAGCTGCATTACCAAATTGAAATAAACGAAAAAGTTGCAGAAGTAAACAAAAGCAGGGCTACGATATGGCTTTTCGTCAGTATCGCACTGGGCTTGACCTCAATTATAGTCAGCGGACTTATTACATATCGCAAACGGAAAATGCAGGCAAGGATGGAGATACAGACATTGCGACTCAACAATGCAAGACAACGGATTTCACCGCATTTTGTATTCAATGTCCTCAATGCCAGCATCGGACAGTCTGCCCTGCAAAAAGAAGATGCACTTCTTAAACTGACAAAACTCCTTCGTGCAAGTCTTGACATGACAAGCAAGCCGTGTGTTACACTGCGTGAAGAAATATCCTTTGTTACAGAATTCATTGAACTTGAAAGTTCCATATTAGGCGAAGGATTTGAACTGAACTTGGATTTGCCAAATGAAGAACTGCAAAGCAAAGTGATGTTGCCATCCATGTTCATACAAATTCTTGTGGAAAATGCAATCAAGCACGGACTTATGCGCAAAAAAGGACATAAAAGACTTGAGGTCAAAATTAAGTGTACAGACACAATGACAGACATTCAAGTGACCGACAACGGACCTGGCTTTGATATCCGGGTCAATGATAACGGGCGGTCAAAAAATGGGCTAAGCATAATCAGACATACAACAGCCATAATCAATCACGAAAATATAGGCGCAAAAAAAATAAAGTTTGCCATTTGCAACCTGGAAGACGGTAGCGGAAATGTATGTGGGTGTATGTCAACCCTAAAGATACCACGAACAATAAAATTCATATAATTACATTTTTATGAAAGCCATAATCATCGATGATAGCACAGCAGCCATAGAAACCCTGGCAGATAAGTTGAAGAAGTATGAAGATATTCAGCTCGTTGGAACTGCCACCAATGGCAACATAGGCTTGAATCTTGCAAACGAAGTCTGCCCAGACGTAATGTTCCTTGACATCGAACTGCCAGATATGTCGGGAGTTGAGTTTCTTGAGCAAATAAATGTTACACTCAACGAACATTGCCAAGTAGTCATGTATACCGGGTACCCGCAATATATGCTACCGGCATTTCGCAACAATGCTTTTGACTTTTTGCTTAAACCCATCGATGACAAAGAACTTGACAATATCATTAACCGCATACGGCATACTCAAAACAAACACTCTGCCCAAACAGACTTAGATGGGATTATTAAGCAAAGAAGTGACAATAAACTATTATTCTATACTAACTCTGTCGATTTCAGGCTTGTACATATTAAGGACATCGGCATTTTTCAATACAATCACGAAATAAGGGTATGGGAGGTGGTCATTGCCGGTCGTAAGACACCAATCAGGCTAAAACGCAGTGTAAACAACGAGACCCTGCTCGGAATTGACGAAAGATTCATCCAAGTGAGCCAAAGATATGTAATCAACATAAACTATCTTTTAGAGGTCAATGACAATAAATGTCAGTTCTATCCCCCGTTCGACAAAATTGATTACGTAAAAGTCGGTCGCCTATTCCGCAAAAAGCTCATTGAACGTTTCTGCTCATTATAAAAGCAATTGAATAAACAATGGTGCAAATATATAACACAAAGAACCATTTTTAGCCCTCTAGAAACTTCATTTCGGAGAATATTTCGTGAAAGCATTTTAATCCGTAGGGAGCGACATAGAGCTGGCTGTGTGACGAATGAGAATGAAGGACAGGGAGAAAATCCGGAATTGAGCCAGAAAAGACCGGCTTTAAAAAAGGTTCAGACAAATACAAAAAAATGGCACTGGCTCCACTATTGCGCCAGTGCCATAAAGCTAAATGTCTCACTAACCTTATTTATTCAGACTTAAATAAGTCTTTTATCCCACCAATGCTCCCCATTAAATTTGTGGCCTCATAAGGCAAATAAACAATCTTTGTCTTTTCGCCTTGGGCAAGTTCTTCCAACATTTTTATATACTTTTGTGCAAGCAAATAGTTTGCAGGATTCGTGCTTTTCCCAACTGCCTCTGTTATTTTCTGTATGGCAACGGCCTCTGCTTCAGCTTTGCGGATTCTGGCCTGTGCTTCACCTTCAGCAAAAAGTATCGCCTCCTGTTTGGCTGCCTCTGCCCGGTTAATGGTTGCCAACTTTTCACCTTCCGACTGCAGGATATCTGAAGCTTTCTTTCCTTCGCTAGTCAAGATTGTCGCCCGTTTATTCCGCTCGGCTTGCATCTGTTTCTCCATGGCAGAGAGCACACTAGCCGGTGGAGTGATATCTTGCAGTTCTACACGGTTTACCTTTATGCCCCATTTGTTTGTGGCATCATCAAGCACGGCTCTCAATTTTGTGTTGATGGTATCCCGGCTGGTAAGCGTTTGGTCAAGTTCAAGTTCACCAATTATATTTCGCAAGGTTGTTTGTGTCAATTTCTCAATAGCATTTGGAAGGTTGTTTATTTCATATACGGCCTTGAATGGATCTACTATCTGAAAATACAGCAAAGCATTAATTTCTGTTTGGACATTGTCTTTTGTGATTACATTCTGCTTTGGGAAATCATAAACCTGCTCACGCAAGTCTATCGACGATGAATATGAATATCTTCCCCGTTCCAACACGACAATTTCCTTGGCCCTGTCTACAAATGGTATTATGAGGTTGATACCTGGCTGTAATGTCGCATGATAGCGCCCTAACCGTTCAATTATCTTTGTCTCTGACTGTGGAATTATCACCAAAGCCATCTTGGCGAAAACAAGGACACATATAATGCATCCAACTAATACGTAAATCATAAACTATACTATTTTGATTTTTTCACTTTAACAATCACACTATCACGTTCGACAATGGTTACAACAGTACCTACCGGCAACATCTCATGGTCTATGGCACACGCTTTCCAATCGTCACCGTCAACGGCTACACGCCCATAAGCACCAGAGGGAATCTCCTGGCTTACTACCCCACTACGCCCCAATATTGCATCGGCATTGCTAGCACGGTATGGCTTGCTCCTGTGCAGGCAACGCAAGGCAAATGGACGCACAAGGCAAATGCTTATAATTGAAATCACAAGGAATGCGACCAACTGTAAATATACGTTGCCTATCAATGAGCTCCCAGCCGCAAATGCGGCTCCTATGGCAAAACACAAAATGAAGAAACCTCCAGAGCACAATTCAGCCACCAACAAGACTATCGCAACGATTAGCCATGCAGCCCATGGATTTCCACTTATATAATCAATCATATATATATATATATATCAATTTGCGTGTAAAGTTAATATAATATATCCATTCAACCAAGCATTAATGCAATTAAATTTCACATTTATACAATGGCGCAAGAATATAGTTTAAAACAGTAAAACATAAGATTTCATGCAATCTTCCGTGAAAAAGCATTTTGCGCGTCAGCGTGACCCTATGTAAAGGAACAGCATTCCTAACAAGACCAAAACCAGGTCTGCAGCCTTTGCTTTAAGATTCTTTTCATGAAATGCAACTGCTCCAAACAGAAAACTTACAACCACGCTGCCACGGCGAATCATGGAGACGATGCTAATCATTGCCCCGGGAATTGTCAATGCGTAAAAATAAACGAAGTCTGCCGCGCTAAGAAAAACACTCACGCAGACTATACTCCAATGCCAATGGAAAGGGGTAGTATGTCTATGATTAGGCCACCATAAAAGTATAAGCATGATGCCCATCATAAAAAACTGATATATATTATACCAACTTTGTACTATCATTTGGTCAAGACCAACGCCACCTTCTCCAATGGGGGCCATCAGGTACTTGTCGTAAAGTCCACTTATAGCACCTAATGCCGCAGCCGCAACAATCATCCATATCCAACTATTTGTCTTGAAGTTAATGCCCTCTTTCTTTCCGCTATTACTGAGCATAATAAACGAAGCTACTGCAAGAAACACACCTATCCACTGCCACACATTAAGTCGCTCTCCGAAAAACAAAAATGCGCCTACCAGCACCATGACAGGGCGAGTGGCATTAATTGGGCCGACAATTGTAAGCGGTAGATTTTTCATACCAAAGTACCCCAAGACCCAGCTTCCAAGCACAATGCAGCTCTTAACCAATATATACTTATGCACTTCCCATCCTGCAACAGGAACATAAAACAACGTATCGTTCAACAGAGTAGTTGTAGCACTTAGGATAATCAGGGGCAAAAATATAAGCGAGCAAAACAGTGTGTTGAAAAACAATACCGGCAATACAGCATTGGCTGTAAGTGCTTCTTTTTTGAACGCATCATAAAAACCTAACAATGCTGCCGAAAGAAATGCAAAAACTAGCCACATAATCGTATATTAATATTCAATGTTTTCTAAAAACAAGGCATGACCTGGCATGGATTCACCTGCAGCAGTACGTTTCTTCCCTTCAATGACTTTTTTGAAATCTGCAATGTCCATACGATGGCGCCCAACTTCAATAAGGGTTCCCACTACGGCACGCACCATATTCCGCAAAAATCTGTTTGCACTAATTTCAAAATACCAAGAAGTAGGTGACAATTGGTGCCATGCCGCAGTTTTCACATCGCAAATTGTCGTTTTAACATCTGTATTGCTTTTGCAGAATGCTCCAAAATCCTGATATTCAAGCAATAATGCAGCAGCCTCATTCATCATGCCAAAATCAAGTTTGTAATGTATTTCACACGAATATGCATGAACAAATGGCGACTTATGCAAATGTATGTAATAATGATATGTGCGAAGTGTTGCACTAAAACGCGCATGCATACTTTCATCAACTTGCTCTATTTTGCTAATGGCAATGTCATAAGGCAGAAAACGGTTTAATTTATACACCAAATCGGCACACTCAATTTTTTTGCCAAAGTCAAAATGGGCAACCATCATGCGTGCATGGACTCCTGTATCAGTGCGTCCTGCACCTACAACAGGCACTTGTTCGCGTAACAATACGGCCAATGCTTTTTCAAGTTCAGCTTGAACAGTATTGCCATTCGGCTGAACTTGCCATCCATGATAACGGCTGCCATCATAACTCAATGTAATGAAATATCGCATGACTGTCAATAATTTAGGATGCAAAGTTAACAAAATGGCAGCAAATGATAAGCATCTTTTCACATATTTTTTCGTGAAGCAACTAACATGGCTGGCGAATTGATAATTCACAGGCAATTCCAGATAATTCAGATAATTCATTGATCGGAAACATTGATCGGAAACAACGTTAATCTATAATTATTTTTCGGTTATTCCATGGATTTTCAGTAATTTTGCTTTTAAAATCAAAAAGAATGAACGGTTATATCGAAATTAAAGGTGCGCGCGTCAACAATTTAAAAAATATTGATGTAAAGATTCCACGCAATAAATTCGTTGTAATTGCAGGTGTAAGTGGCTCTGGCAAGTCATCATTGGCATTTGATACACTCTACGCTGAAGGCCAACGGCGCTATATTGAAAGCCTATCATCGTATGCCAGGCAGTTTTTGGGCAAGATGAACAAGCCAGAATGCGACTTCATAAAAGGCATCCCTCCCGCAATTGCCATTGAGCAAAAAGTGAACAGCCGCAATCCGCGTTCAACCGTAGGAACATCGACAGAAATATACGAATATCTTCGCTTGCTATTTGCAAGGATTGGCCATACATATTCTCCTGTTAGTGGCCAGGAAGTCAAGAAACATTCTACTGAAGACATCGTCAATTGTATCAGCCATTTTGCCAAAGGCACTAAGTTCATAGTAATGGCGCCACTTCGCAAATCTGTTGAAAAAAGCATTCGCCAGCAACTTAAAGTGTATGTACAACAAGGATATGCGCGAATATTTTACAATGGAGAATTTTTGCGGTTGGAGGAAGCTGCTAACACAGAAGAAATAGACAATGCAGACAACAACGATATATATCTGGTCATAGACCGACTATCTGTTGATGATTCGAAAGATACAGTGTCACGATTAACCGACTCTGCAGAAACAGCATTCTATGAAGGAGACGGCTGCTGTAGAATCATGTTCATGCCATCAATGATTAGTTACGATTTTTCCACAAAATTTGAAGCTGATGGCATTACGTTTGAAGAGCCAACAGACAATATGTTCTCGTTTAACTCCCCAGTTGGGGCTTGCCCAGACTGTCAGGGCTTTGGAAGCGTTATCGGCATTGACGAAAAACTCGTCATTCCAAATTCATCCATCAGCGTCTACGATGGTTGCGTAATATGTTGGAATGGTGAAAAAATGGGAATGTGGAGGAACGAGTTTTGCAGAAGAGCTGCAAAAGACAATTTTCCTATATTTGAACCTTACTATAAACTTTCAAGGGAACAAAAGGATCAACTTTGGCATGGACTTCCATCTGACCAAGGCAAAGACATACATGAACAAGTGTCAATTGACGCTTTTTTCAATATGGTTAAAGAAAATCAATACAAGATACAGTATCGCGTAATGATGTCTAGGTTCCGCGGGAAAACCATCTGCCCGACTTGTCACGGTTCCCGATTGAAAAAAGAGGCAAACTATGTAAAAATATGCGGTCGAAGTATATCAGATTTGGTTGAAATGCCAATTGTTCATCTCAAGGATTGGTTTGAAAATCTAAATCTCAATGAACACGACTATGAAGTTGCCAAAAGAGTGCTTACAGAAATAAATAATCGCTTGCAATTCCTTTTAGATGTAGGTCTTGGGTATCTTACGCTAAATAGAAAGTCAAACACACTAAGCGGAGGTGAAAGCCAACGTATAAATCTTACCACATCATTAGGCAGCAGTCTTGTCGGCTCATTATATATATTAGACGAACCTAGCATAGGCCTGCATTGTAGAGATACAGAAAAGCTCATACAAGTATTGCGGCGGCTTCAAGCATTGGGCAACACTGTAGTTGTTGTGGAACATGATGAAGAAATAATACGCGCAGCTGATTATCTCATTGATGTTGGCCCTGACGCAGGAACCCATGGCGGGCAAATCGTGTATTTCGGCAATGCTGCAAACGTATGGAATGAAAGTTCCACAAAACATCAATCAAGCCATACAATAAAATACATAACAGGGAAAGAATCCATTCCGCTTCCCAAAGGAAGGCGCAAATGGAATATGTGCATAAAAATCCTTGGGGCAAGAATGAATAATCTTCGAGGTGTCAATGTAACAATACCCCTGAACGTTATGACGGTAGTTACAGGAGTCAGTGGTTCTGGCAAGTCTTCACTGATTAAAGGAATATTATATCCTGCACTGAAGAGGCACATTGGAGACGCGTGTGATGCGCCTGGGGATTTTGACAAATTGGCAGGAGATGTGGATGCAATCAGCCGCATAGAATTTGTTGATCAAAATCCAATCGGCAAAAGCACACGTTCCAATCCTGCAACATACCTCAAAGCATACGATGCCATAAGAGAACTATTCGCTCAACAACCATTAGCGCAACAGTTGGGATTTACATCACAGTATTTTTCATTTAACACTGAAGGTGGAAGATGTGAAGAATGTAAAGGTGCCGGGGTAATAACAGTTGAAATGCAGTTCATGGCAGATTTGGTACTTGAATGCGAAAGTTGTCATGGCCATCGGTTTAAGAAAGACATACTTGATGTACGCTACGAAGGCAAAAACATTGACGATGTATTAAACATGACAATAAGTGAATCAATAGAATTTTTTGGAAAATTTGGGCAAAAACAAATTGTTAAGCGTCTTAAACCACTAGAAGATGTAGGTTTAGGATACATCAAACTTGGGCAAAATTCTTCATCTTTATCAGGGGGCGAGAACCAACGCGTAAAATTAGCATATTACATTGGACAAGAGAAGCAAATGCCAACAATGTTCCTTTTTGACGAACCAACAACTGGATTGCATTTTCATGATATCAAACGACTGCTAGACGCTTTCAGCGCGCTTATCGACAGAGGTCATTCGGTTGTAATTATTGAACACAACCTTGACATTATTAAATGTGCTGATTATGTCATTGACATGGGGCCAGATGGTGGCGATTGCGGTGGTAGCATTGTTGCTTCTGGAACTCCAGAAATGATTAGTGGTTGCAAAGAAAGTATAACAGGAAAATACCTCAAAAACAAACTATATTGACTCTTTTTTTATTCAATTTCCCAATCTATCATTTTTCCAAAAAAACTTTATCGAGAAAAATTTTGCCAAAACAAAAAAAAACATTACCTTTGCACTCGCAAAAAGGCTTATCAAGCCGCCGACATGGCTCAGTTGGTAGAGCAATTCATTCGTAATGAATAGGTCCCCGGTTCGAGTCCGGGTGTCGGCTCTTTTTACACTGCGGTAATAGCTCAGTTGGTAGAGCATTGGCTTCCCAAGCCGAGGGTCGCGAGTTCGAGTCTCGTTTACCGCTCACTTTGAAAAGCAAACACAAATAAGTTTTTATTAGTAATATCGAATCAACAGTGAAGACTAGGTGTCGAGGCTGTAGAAATGTAGGGACATTGGGACTCTACAATCCTTCTCCGCCGTGACAAACGAATCACGCGATTCCACGTACCGGTAATGATGGGCCTGTAGAAAAACGGTGGGGATTTACCAGATTAAAGATTAATTCTTATACTTTGCGGCATGGAAAACGATTATTTGAACATGTTGGCCAGTATAGTACTGCCTACACAGATATTGGATTACTT
>CALUGQ010000031.1 GCA_944320235.1 uncultured Prevotella sp. | reverse complement strand
ATATCAGTCTTATTGATTATCAGCAATATACAAAATTGTATATGCTCCATATACGCTGATATTCAGTCATATAGGGTTATCACTCCAAATGTCGGATGAACCTGATTTTTTCAGGTTCTTTTATTGTTAAAACGATGTAAAGTAAATCTGTATTAAGACAGGCTATTGCTGCTTCACAATATGAATTATTCAGACATTTTAACAATGCCTGTCCGTCATGATATAGGCTGGCAATGGCGCAATGCCGACGGCAGGGCACAATGGATGCGAGACACATCTAACCGTTCGGCAAACGAGTCAGAAGTTCAGCAGTTCCGACGGTTCCGAAATGAACGCGACAGCCCCATGCTCCAACAGAAAATCTTTGTCCCTGAATCCCCAAAGCACACTTATGCAAGGCAGGCCACTATTGCGTGCTGTAGCCACATCGACATCACTGTCTCCTATGTAGACAGCCCCTACCCGACCTACTCCAAGCTGTTTCAATGCCTCTATGACGGTGTCAGGGGCAGGTTTCTTGCGTATACCATCGCGTTCGCCAATGGCAACTTCTACTAAGGGGCCAAAGAAATGACTGCATAGATTCTGTGTCGCAGCATAAAACTTGTTGCTCACCACAGCCACTCTTTTGCCTCTCTCCCTAAGCCCTGCCAACATTTCCACAACGCCAGGGTATGGCTGCGTTGTATCAAGCGAATGCTCCATGTAATGGCGCTTGAAATCAGCCAATACTGAATCAAATCTCGGGTTTGACCCGCAGCCAGGCACCGCCCGTTCGATGAGCGCCCTGACACCATTTCCAACAAACCGCCTGACTTCATCTTCAGTGCGCTCAGGCATTCCATTGAGCCTCAAAGCGTAGTTTGTGCTTGCAGCAAGATCGCCCAGCGTAGAGAGCAAGGTGCCGTCAAGGTCGAATACGTAAGTTGAATATTCTTTCATCTCGTTATTATCATAGTTTTTTAACTTATTGTTGAACATGCCAGGACCAACCAACTTATCCACCCATTGTTTCCCCAAAACACCATAACAACATATCCCCTTCCAGTTTGTAACACATGTTGAATGTAAGTTTTGTTCGCCATACGTAGTTTAGCCACTGCAAAATTACGGAAAATATTCATTACACGATGATGTTGCCCAACAAAAAAGCCATATCCAGAGAAACAAATCGGATGAACGTAAGTATGGCCACCTTTGCTTAAATGACAATCAGCAGTCTGAACATACGCACAAAAAAAAGCTGCCAAACAATTCTTTTTGTTTGGGAAAATGCATTAACTTTGCCACAGCAAAAAGATAAAAGCATGAAATCAAAGAAGTCAAAGATATACATATTTGCAGCATTTGCTTGCGCCATACTCATCATCGGCACGGTTTACTATTACCTTTTCACCGATCTTACAAACAATGAATCAACACAATACTTATATATAGATGGTGATGACACACAAGACTCTGTATTTGCAAAACTGTCAAAAACGGCCAACCATCATGCCATGACAGGATTCCGTACAATTGCACGCCACAGTGATTATGCAGAAAACATACATACAGGGCGTTTTGCCATTTTGCCTGGCGAAGGTGCATTAATGACATTCAGGCGCATAAAGAATGGGATACAGACCCCAATAAGCCTGACGATTCCAGAAGCCCGCACTATGACACGACTCGCGGAGCTGTTGTCAAGAAAACTGATGCTTGACAGCACTACGATTGCCAAGGCACTGACAGACGCAGATTTCTGTTCGCGATTCGGTTATGACACAGCCACAATTGCAGCCATTTTCATCCCCAATACATACAGCATTTATTGGAACACAAGCATAGACAAGCTTATGGAACGTATGCAGAAAGAACACAAAGCATTCTGGAATGCAGCACGAAGCCAAAAAGCCAAGGAAATGGGATTGAGCAAAACAGAAGTGGCAACAATGGCAAGCATCATTGACGAAGAGACTGCAAACAACGAAGAGAAACCAATGATAGCCGGTATGTACTACAACCGATTAAAGGTTGGCATGCCATTGCAAGCCGACCCGACAATCAAATTTGCATTGAAAGATTTCGGCATGCGTCGCATTTACCACAAATCACTTTTCATAGACAGTCCGTATAACACATACAAAAACACGGGCCTTCCGCCGGGACCAATAAAAGTGGCTTCCATCGCAGGCATAGACGCAGTTCTAAATCACGTAAAACATGATTATTTATATATGTGTGCAAAAGAGGACTTCTCCGGAACTCACAATTTTGCAAAAACATACGAAGAACACCTCAAGAATGCAGCAAGATATTCAGAAGCCCTAAACAAACGTGGAATCAAATAAATTTGCCGCCTAATATGGCCAGCAATGACATATGCGGTAGACATTATTGAAAACTTCACACAACAGATGAGCGCCCCAAATAAAGAATGCCATATACCAGATACACGGTTTGCGATGAAATGAGTTGCAATTTTCATGTTCCGCACGCAAAAACATAACATTTTGACACATAAAACCAAATATAAAACATTATTTTCTCTAATAAATTACAATTATAAAATTATTTTCGTAACTTTGCCAATTGATTGGAGTATTATAAACAACCAAAAGCAACAAAGTATGAAACCAACAGCAACTTTGCTTTTGCATTGCCCGGACCAGCCTGGTATCATAACAGAACTGACAAGGTTCATTACTGACAACCAAGGTAACATAGTTTATCTTGACCAATATGTCGACCGGCAGGACGGGATGTTTTTTATGCGCATAGAATGGGAACTTGACACGTTCCTAATTCCTCGCGACAAGATTAAAGAATATATCGACACGCTGTACTCGCGCAGATACCAAATGGTTTGCAATTTATACTTCAATGAAGACAGGCCGAGAATGGCGATTTTTGTCAGTAAAATGAGCCACTGCCTCTACGACTTGCTGGCCAGATATAATGCAGGAGAGTGGAGCGTTGACATTCCATGCATAATAAGCAACCACGAGAACTTGAGATACGTAGCCGAGCAATTTGGCATTCCATTCCACGTATGGTCAATCAACAAAGACCATTCGAACAAGGCAGAAGTAGAGCAAGCTGAAATAGAACTGCTACGGAAAGAAAAGGTTACATTCATCGTCTTGGCTCGATATATGCAAATCATAAGCAAGAAAATGATAGATGAATACCCAAATCACATAATAAACATCCACCACTCATTCCTGCCGGCATTCATCGGAGCCAAACCTTACCACCAGGCATGGGAACGAGGGGTGAAGATAATCGGAGCAACTAGCCACTACGTCACTACCGAACTCGATGCCGGACCGATAATCGAGCAGGATGTTGTGCGCATAACCCACAAAGACACTCCAGACAGCTTAGTGCTCAAAGGGCGAGACCTTGAAAAGATAGTCCTCTCACGCGCTGTTACCAAGCACATTGAACGTAAAGTCTTAACATATAGGAACAAGACCATCATTTTCAGTTAATGGAAATTGCCATCATTAAATATAATGCGGGAAACGTGCGTTCTGTAGAAAACGCATTAAAGCGTCTGGGCATCACCCCAAAGCTTAGCGACAACCCAGAAATCATTGCCAAGGCTGACAGGGTGCTTTTTCCTGGACAGGGCGAAGCAAACAATGCCATGAGGTATCTGAAAGAACACAAACTTGATGACACCATAAAGACATTGAAACAGCCCGTGCTCGGAATATGCATAGGCCAACAGCTGCTATGCAAGCATACAGAGGAAGGCGACACCGACGGACTCGGCATATTCGACGTGGAAGTAAAACGCTTTAGGCCGAAACTTCACGAAGACAAGGTTCCGGCAATGGGATGGAACTCATTGCATGGCATAAGCTCTGACATATTCAAAGGTGTGGAAAACGGTGAATATGTTTACTTTGTCCACAGCTACTATGTACCACTATGTGAGTCTACGATTGCGACAACCAACCACATCACGCCATATAGCGCAGCACTGCAAAAAGGCAATTTCTATGCTACGCAATTCCATCCGGAAAAAAGCGGGGCTGTCGGAGAAAAGATTTTAAAGAACTTTTTGGAGTTATGATAGAGTTAATCCCGGCCATAGACATTATTGACGGCAAATGCGTCCGCCTTGCCAAAGGTGATTACAACAGCATGACTGTCTATGCCGACGATCCTGTCGGCATGGCCAAAAGCTTCGAGGACATTGGTTTCAAACGCCTCCACCTGGTAGACCTTGACGGGGCGAAATCTGGGCATACCGCAAACACAAAAGTACTTGAGGGCATTGCCAAGAGCACAAACCTGGAAATAGACTTCGGCGGCGGCATAAGGACAGACGGGGATGTGCAGAAGGCATTTGACAGCGGCGCGAGGATTGTCACAATTGGCTCTGTTTCTGTCAGCTCACCAGAAAAATGCCTGGGTTGGATTGAAAAATACGGCGCAGACAAAATAATCATCGGAGCCGACGTGCGCAACGGGACAGTATCTGTCAATGGATGGCAAGAAGACTCCAGCAAGCAACTGCTCCCTTTCCTGGATTTTTACATACGCAACGGTGCGAAAAACGTGCTTTGCACAGAAATATCAAAAGACGGAATGATGGGAGGCCCGGCGTTGGCTCTTTACAGACAGCTCATGGCAGCTTTCCCATGCATACATTTAATAGCCAGCGGCGGTGTCTCAAGACTTGAAGACATACAAGCACTTGAGGCAAATGGGATTCCGGGCGTTGTGTTTGGCAAGGCCTTATATGAAGGAAAACTTAACTTGAAAGAACTATGGGCTTGGCAAAACGCATAATACCGTGCCTCGACGTAAAGGGCGGCGAAACCGTAAAAGGCACTAACTTTATTGATTTGCGTAAGGCGGGCGACCCTGTGGAACTTGGCAAAGCATACAGCAAAGCGGGGGCAGACGAACTCGTATACCTTGACATAACGGCAAGTTATGAGGGAAGGAAGACATTCACGGAGATAGTTTCTCGCGTGGCAGCAGAAATCAATATACCGTTCACTGTCGGGGGCGGCATAAACGAACTGGCCGACGTAGAACGCCTCTTGATGGCCGGAGCCGACAAAGTGAGCGTAAACAGCGCCGCAATACGATGCCCACAACTCATAGACGACATCGCAAAGCGTTTCGGTAGCCAAGTATGTGTATGCGCCATCGACGCAAGGTTAGAGAACGGTGAATGGGTTTGCTACCAAAAAGGCGGACGCGAAAGGACGAATCGGAAACTGCTTGAATGGGCCAAGGAAGCACAGGAACGTGGTGCAGGCGAAATACTTTTCACAAGCATGGACCACGACGGCGTAAAGACAGGGTACGCCAACGACGCATTGGCAATACTGGCCGACAGGCTGACGATACCGATAATTGCCAGCGGCGGTGCCGGACGCATGGAACACTTCAAGGATGCTTTCACCATAGGCAAGGCTGACGCCGCACTGGCAGCAAGCGTATTCCACTTCGGCGAAATACAAATTCCCGAACTGAAAAAATATTTGAGAGCAGCAAACATCGATGTCAGGCTTTAAACTCACAGCAAACATGGAAATAGATTTCAACAAATCCGGCGGACTCGTTCCGGCCATCATCCAAGACGCAAACACGAAAAACGTGCTGATGCTTGGCTACATGAACCGTGAAGCATACGTAAAGACTGTGGAGACGAAGCATGTCACGTTCTACAGCCGCAGCCGTAAATGCTTGTGGACAAAAGGAGAGACTTCCGGCAATTTCCTAAACCTTGTCGGCATAAAAGCAGACTGCGACAAAGACACACTCCTGGTCAAAGCCATCCCCGAAGGGCCTACATGCCACTTAGGGTCAGACACTTGCTGGGGCGAAAACAATGCCACATCACCACTCTGCTTCTTGGGTTCCTTGCAGGACTTCATAGAAAAACGCCACGAGGAATTGCCCGAAGGCAGCTACACAACATCACTTTTCAAAGATGGGATAAACCGCATGGCGCAAAAGGTTGGAGAAGAAGCTTTGGAAACTGTAATCGAAGCCGTCAACGGAACTAACGAAAGGCTTATATATGAAGGTGCGGATTTACTCTATCACCTCATCGTACTGCTTACCAGCAAGGGGCTGCGCATAGAAGACTTGGCGGAAGAATTGCAGGTGCGCCATAGCCCACACTGGCAAAAACACTAAGACAGGCATGGCGAAAAAACACGAGGGGAAAAGAACAATGTTTACAAAAACGGTATGGACTGTGGTTACGGCAATGTCAAACAACAAAATGGCCCATTTCGGCCTACGAAACGCCCCGTTTTTCACAGCCATTCAAGGCGTTTTGAAAACCACCCCTTGACATTACGGCAACATCTTGTTTTACAGCCAATTATGCATCAAAAGCGGAATGGTGGAATAAACATTACACAAACACTACGATAACGTGACTGTCAGCCTCTCTGGCAAGGCGCACCAACAGACAAACAAAAATTTATTTGCATCAATGTTAGTAGACTACAAGAATGTAAACATATACCAGCAAGCCGAGACACCTGTGCTCAGCAACGTTGACTTCCATGTAGACGAAGGCGAGTTCATATACATAATAGGACGCGTTGGGTCTGGCAAAAGCTCACTGCTCAAGACAGTTTACCTTGAGCTTGATGTGGATGAAGCCGACAAGGCAGACGTTCTTGGACACGACCTGCGCAACCTAAAACGCAAACACGTGCCGTCACTGCGCCGTCAGATGGGGGTAATATTCCAAGACTTCAAGCTACTGGACGACAGAACTGTATACAAAAACCTGAAATTCGTGCTCAAGGCCACAGGTTGGAAAGACAGGAAACAAATAGACAAACGCATAACCGAAGTGCTGAGCGATGTCGGAATGCAGGACAAAGCACAAAAAATGCCACACGAGCTCTCTGGCGGCGAGCAGCAGAGAATCGCAATCGCCAGGGCCATGCTGAACAAACCTAAACTGATCGTGGCCGACGAACCGACAGGGAACCTTGACCCAGAGACGGCCGAGAACATAATCCGACTGCTGAGACATGTTTCACAAACCGGAGCATCTGTCATCATGAGCACACACAATATGCCGCTATTAGACAAATATCCTGGCATAGTGTACCGCTGTGCAAACGGCCATCTGGCTGAAGTTACAAGCGACTTTAACAAAATACCGTTTATAAACGACAGTGATGCATCCTCTGTACCTGCACAGGATGGCAAGATGCACGAGACTGACACAATAGACTCAAATGACGAACATAACGAATAAAAAACACCCAGATATGAAAGTAATGAAGTTTGGCGGCACATCTGTAGGCACGCCGGCAAGGATGAAAGACGTAACAAAATTGGTGACCGCATCAGGCGAGACTGTTTTCGTTGTACTCTCAGCAATGTCCGGTACCACAAACTCTCTCGTCGAGATTTCTGACTACCTCTACAAAAAGAATCCCGACGGGGCTAATGAAATCATCAACAAGCTCGAAGAAAAGTATTCCAAGCATGTAGATGAGCTTTATTCAACCGACGAATGGAAAGAAAAGACACGCAGTTTCCTTACTGACGAGTTCAACTACTTACGCACCTTCACCAAAGAACTGTTTACAAGTTTTGAAGAAAAAAGCATCGTAGCGCAAGGCGAGATAATAAGCACCAACATGGTGACAAACTACATGAAAGAATGCGGAATAAACGTGACTCTGCTTTCTGCACTCGACTTTATGCGCACAGACAAGAACTCAGAGCCAGACCCAATTTATATCAAAGAAAAACTTACGGACTTGCTAAAGGACAACGACGGGTCGCAAGTGTACATCACGCAAGGGTTTATCTGCCGTAACGCATACGGCGAAATAGACAATCTGCAACGTGGAGGCAGCGACTACACTGCATCATTGGTAGGTGCTGCCCTCAATGCCGAAGAAATACAAATCTGGACTGACATTGACGGTATGCACAACAATGACCCGCGTGTTGTAGACAAGACATCGCCCGTCCACCAGCTGCATTTCGAAGAGGCAGCAGAATTGGCCTATTTCGGTGCAAAGATACTTCACCCCACGTGCGTTCAGCCGGCAAAATATGCAGGTGTTCCGGTAAGGCTCCTCAACACCATGGCGCCCGAGGCAGAAGGAACAATCATAAGCAACAAGACCGAACACGGCAAGATAAAGGCAGTGGCAGCAAAAGACAACATCACAGCCATAAAGATAAAAAGCAGCAGGATGCTGTTGGCAACGGGATTCCTGCGCAAGGTCTTTGAAATCTTTGAAAGCTATCAAACTCCAATTGACATGGTTTGCACATCAGAAGTCGGTGTGTCAATGAGCATCGACACAACAACACACCTAAAGGAAATTGTCGACGAGCTGAAGAAATACGGCACAGTGACAGTTGATACCAATATGTGCATAATATGCGTTGTAGGAGACCTTGACTGGAGCAACGTAGGTTTCGAGACATTGGCAACAGAAGCCATGAAAAACATTCCTATACGAATGATATCATACGGCGGTTCAAATTACAACATCTCATTCTTGATAAAAGAAAGCGACAAGAAACGCGCACTGCAAAGTTTAAGCAATACTTTATTCAACAACTGAGCAAATGCAGTTTCACAATGCCAAAGCCAGCCACGGCCAACTATGGCATGACAATAAGTATAACAAGCAAAGACAATGGTATGAAAGGAAAATTCCCAATTAATAGATTCGAGCGAATCGACACGCCATTCTACTATTACGACACAGCTTTGCTGCGAAAGACGCTTGAAGCAATCAAGGCTGAGGCAGTCAAGCACAAAAACTTTGTGGTACATTACGCCGTAAAGGCAAATGCCAACGCAAAGATATTGAACATAATCAGGGAATCCGGCCTTGGCGCAGATTGCGTAAGCGGTGGAGAAATCCAAGCTGCAATAAAAGCAGGCTTCCCATCAAATTCCATCGTATATGCCGGAGTTGGAAAAAGCGACTGGGAAATAGAATTGGGGCTTGAAAAAAACATTTTCTGCTTCAACGTTGAAAGCACGGCTGAACTCCAGGTTATCAATGAACTCGCCCGGCAGAAAATGAAAGTTGCCCGCGTGGCATTCAGAATCAATCCCGACATAGGCGCACATACGCACGCCAACATCACAACCGGACTCGCGGAAAACAAATTCGGGATTGCCATGCAAGACATGGAACAAGCAATCAACACAGCACAGCAACTCACTAATGTATCTTTCGTGGGGTTACATTTCCACATCGGGTCGCAAATAACCGACATGGGAGACTTCATAGCCCTATGCAACAGGATCAACGAACTGCAAGACAAACTTGAACAGCATCACATCAACGTGGAGCACATCAACGTGGGCGGCGGCCTGGGCATAGACTATCAACACCCTAACCGTGTGCCAATACCTGACTTCAAGGATTATTTCAACACGTATGCCAAACATCTAAAACTCCGCGACGGCCAGCAGGTACACTTTGAACTAGGAAGGGCAGTTGTAGGCCAATGTGGCTCCTTAATCACAAAAGTGCTCTACGTAAAGCAAGGCACAGCAAAAAAATTCGCAATCGTTGATGCCGGCATGACCGACCTAATACGTCCTGCGCTGTACCATGCATATCATAAGATAGAGAACATAAGCAGCAATTCTGCGCCAGAGCCTTATGACGTGGTTGGCCCAATATGTGAATCAAGCGATGTCTTTGCCAAACAAACAGAGCTTAACCAGTGCGAAAGAGGCGACTTGCTGGCCATTCGTTCAGCAGGAGCTTATGGGGAAATAATGGCCTCACAATACAATTGCCGACAATTGCCAACAGAATATACCAGTGAAGAAATGATATAACAGTACATGTATGCCAATTGATGCCAATACAATAATCCTGTATGGGGCACTTGCGCTCCTCGCGCTTGTCACGCCGTTATTCAACGTATTTTTCAGAATACGCAAATTCAAAGCCAACGGAATTGTCGAACAAAAGCCACCAGCATTATCTGTCATCATGGCCGTGCATGACAATGCAAATGAACTGGAACGCAATCTTCCTATGATACTAGCCCAAAAATATGAACCTGGGTTTGAAGTCATTGTTGTAGACGAATCGTCAACAGATGACACGGAAGATGTCCTGAAAAGGCTCAAAAAGGATTTCCCTTGCCTATATACAACATTTATACCATCATCCAGCCACTACCTAAGCCGTCACAAGCTTGCCTTGACCATAGGCATGAAAGCCGCTCACAACGAATGGGTTATCATTACTGATGCCGACTGCAAGCCTAACGGTAGCAATTGGTTAACAACGATGGCCAGTTACTGCAATGACAGTCACGACATCGTACTTGGATATACCAATTATGAACCATCGTCAAAACAGTTCCAAAGGTTTGAACGATTGCAAGCGTTTTGCTATATAATCCATTCAACAATGCGCAAGTCTACATTCCGATACAACGGGAACAACATCGCTTTGCGCAAAAGCGAATTCATGGCCCACAACGGATTCCTTGCCAATCTGAAATTCCTGCGCGGAGAATATGACTTTATTGCCAATGAATATTCTGTGTCAGGAAGAACCGCCATTGCCATAGAGGCAGATGCACATATTATTCAAGATTCACCTTCTAAAAAGAAATGGGACAACGAACACATTGTTTATATGGAAACCAGGCACCGACTTAAACATGGAACAACTTATAGATTGCTATACAACACCGACACATTCCTTCTCCATTTTAACTATTTGGCGCAACTGGCAGCAATAATATACGCTTCAATCACACAAAATCTGTTGTTTTTAGGCTGCGCAATAATATGCCTGGCCTTGACAATCCTTATAAGGACGCATGTTGCAAACAAAGCATTGGAACGGTTTGGTGAACATATTACAGTAGGTGCCATTCCGTTTCTGGAGGTCAGAATAATGTGGCAAAACATAATTTTCATGCTCCGCCACCTTATGGCAAACAAGAACGATTTCATCCGAAAATAACCATTGCATATATGAAAGTGCTGCATTTCTACATGAAGACAGACTCAACGGCAAGACAATACATTGATGTTTTGACCGCTGCCATGACTTGCATGGCAGAAACGAAGTCATGCAGCAGTCTTAAAATATTTCGAAAGGAACTTTCGAGATGGAACCCCGACATAGTACACTTACATGGATGCTGGCATTTATCCATAGCAATGGCGTCCATTGTTGCCAGGAAACGAGGCATAAGGACAATCATCACACCACACGGCCAACTGGAACCATGGATCCTAAAACAACAGTATTGGACAAAAAAACTGCCAAAATTGCATCTGTATCAACGCAGATGCTTGCAAAAGGCTTACTGCATGATTGCAATGGGGCGTCTGGAGGCCGGCAATTTAAGTAACATTGGCTATAACAAAAGGGTGGAAACGGTCTTGAATGCCATCGTCACAGACACGATAACACCCGAAGAAATGGCAACACAGGTATACGCCATTTACATGAAAGTGCTGGATTCTGACGTACACGAGCTGATGTCTCCTGAAACAAGACTGGCAATGAGAGCCATTATCAAGGCTGGAATTACTGGAGACAAACACTGGCTGACAGAGCAAGAAGCCAGAGCTTGCTTGAACATCAGTCACGACGAATGGCACAAGATTGCCGTATTTGCCTGCCAAGAGAACATTAACAGCACCATTGAACATGGCATATCTACATTAAAGTTGGGAATGCCGCTCACTCTATATGAAACAATAGACAGCTATGTAGCACCGACCAAGCCTATTGGCAAACTAACACAAAGCCTACAAGCAACTGACAGTGAACAGCAGATAGCAGAGTTGCTTGAAACAACAAATAAGTATGCCAGGCGCAAAGTGTTGAGAATCAGCCACCTCATCGAAATATCAACTTTGCTAAGGAATGCGAAGGTCAATGAAGACAAATTGGCAAAAATGCTGCAAGAGCGGAGACTGATGAAGCACACCTCACGCCTCATGCAGATTTTAGCCGACACGACAGGGCTTGAAGAAGGATTCATGATAGCCACTGCAATTAACGACAGAGTGGCAAGAAACACTGAAACAGAAATAACAAAACGCATAAGAATATGACCCAAAACAAAACTGCCGGAAATGGAAACGACACACAGTATCTAGGACTGCTGTCTAAGTTGTTCCCAACCATTGCCGAGGCAAGCACAGAAATAATAAACCTTGAGGCCATCATGCACTTGCCCAAGGGTACGGAACACTTTCTCGCCGACATACACGGTGAAAACGAGGCCTTTCAGCACGTGCTGAAAAACGCATCAGGGAACATTAAGCGAAAAGTCAATGAGCTCTTCGGGAACAGCTTGAGGGAGTCTGAAAAGAAAGAGCTATGCACATTGATATATTATCCTGAACAAAAGATAGAACTAATAAAGACATCTGAGCCAGAACTTGAAGACTGGTACCACATCACCATACACCAACTTGTACGAGTGTGCCGCGATGTAAGCAGCAAGTACACCCGTTCAAAAGTGCGCAAGTCTCTCCCGACTGACTTCAGCTACATCATAGAGGAACTGCTCCATGAGCACGCCGATGACACCAACAAGACGGCTTACGTCAACGTCATTGTTGACACAATCATCTCAACGGGGAGGGCTGACGACTTCATCATTGCACTATGCAACGTGATACAGCGGCTGGCCATTGACCAACTCCACATCCTGGGCGACATATACGACAGGGGACCCGGCGCACACATTATCATGGACACCATGCAACGTTATCACAGCTGGGACATACAGTGGGGCAACCACGACATACTATGGATGGGGGCCTGCGCTGGCAACGATGCCTGCATCTGCAATGTACTCAGGCTGTCACTCAGATATGCCAACTTGGCAACGCTAGAAGAAGGCTATGGCATTAACATGGTTCCGCTGGCAACATTTGCAATGGACACATATGGTGACGACCCTTGCGAAGAATTCATGCCGAAGCTGAACAAAGAATCAACTGTAGACGACAAGACCACGCGCCTTATTGCACAGATGCACAAAGCGATAAGCATAATACAATTCAAGGTAGAGGCCCAAGTGTACGCCCGCAACCCTGAATGGGGCATGGACAAGCGCAACCTGCTATCGTGCATAGACCAAGAACGTGGTGTATGTGTCATCGACGGGCATGAATACCAGATGAAAAGCAACAACTTCCCGACCGTGGACCCGACATCACCATATGCGCTGACAAATGAGGAAGATGCACTCATGAAGCGGCTGCATCACTCATTCGCCGTAAGCGAGAAACTGCACAGGCACATAAAGACGATGCTAAGCCACGGTGGAATGTATGCCATATACAACAGCAACCTGCTCTTCCACGCTTCAGTTCCGCTCAACGCCGACGGCACACTAAAGGAAGTGCTCTTGGCTGATGGCAATACATACAGCGGCAAGCAACTTATGTACCAGACAGAAATGACAATCCGCTCTGCCTTCACCGCAGACTCCACCCCAGCAGAACGCGCAAAAGCAACAGACTACTTCCTGTACTTGTGGTGTGGAAAGAACAGCCCCCTGTTCGACAAGTCCAAGATGGCAACATTTGAGCGCTATTTCCTAAAAGACAAAGATACATACAAGGAAGAAAAAGGCTATTATTTCAAGTTGCGCGACAACGAGGCCATCTGTGACCGGATTCTTGACGCATTCGACGTCAGCGGGGAAAACAGGCACATCATAAACGGCCATGTACCCGTACACGCCTCAAAAGGCGAAAACCCTATCAAGGCCGGCGGACGGCTAATGGTAATAGACGGCGGATTCAGCGAGGCATACCACAATGAGACCGGCATCGCAGGATACACCCTGGTATACCACAGCCGCGGATTCCAGCTGGTTCAGCACGAGCCTTTCACCAGTGCGGCAGATGCCATCAAACAAGGAACAGACATAAAGAGCACCACACAGATTGTTGAGATGTCTGCACACAGGATGCTTGTGGCCGATACAGACAGGGGGCTCGAACTGAAAGCACAAATCGTAGACTTGAAAAAACTGCTCTACGCATACAGGCACGGAATCCTGAAAGAAAGAAGGCAATAGCCGCACTAGCCACAAAAAAACACTCACTGCGCCACGACCGACAATTGTCAGCCGTGGCGCAGGTTGCATTCATGCCCACAAACTCATGTAATATCTTTACAAAGCCCCACCCAACCAATCTGCACATAACGACAGAGTTGAAAAACGGGCAGCATTGATACTCAAATTCGGGATATGAAGATGTTTAAAATACGCGAGTTCAGGATAAGGAAACCATCCCAAAAGTTGGTAATCACGCAAATATTTTGCACCTTCATAACTGAAAATCAAACAGTTACAAAAGACATAAGCGATGATTACCAAAGACTAAGTTACAGGAATTTTCTGTATTATAGACGAGTTTGACAATAATTTAGACTTGGAACTGATTTCCAGCACATTGCAAACGGGGCGTTTTGACGTCCGAAACAGGCCGTTTTTGTCTCCGAAACAGGCCATTCCGCAGCCTGAAACGAACCGTATTCAAATCATTGCATAGCGCATACAGAAGAGCAGATGCCTGTGAGCGCTTTATAGAAGCTGTTTTGATTTAATCAAGACAGCTTCTTAATTGCACCTTTTCACGTGTTGGCAGAATGCGGATATCCAATAAAGAAAAGTCTCTCCATCAACCAGCCCAACTGTCTCCCAGGCGTTGCAAGGAGGTGTGGATGTGGCCGGGCTGCACATAGTAGGCGGTGCGCGCCACGGAGGAAACAGAGAAGAAAGTCTCCCCAAGCGAATGCGCGAACCGCCCTTGACGCGCCGGAATGCCTTGTGCGCTGAAAATATTCCTCTCCAACTTCTTCATTTTCACAAAACAATCCGTATATTTGTACTCGACAACAAACGAACCACCATTATGCCAACTTACGGGAACATACAGGAAGAAGAACTGAAAAACAAGGTAGCGCACGACTACTTTGCCGATTATGACAGCACGCAAATCATCGGGAAGATAGATTTCTGCATTGCCGTGCCGCAAGACGGGGCTGAATCGTTCGAGACTGAATCGCTGCTTTGGGCGGAAGCGAAGGCAGGAACGAAGAAAGACATCTATGAATCGTTCGTGCAACTCATCCTGACCATCGGCAAAGCGCGTACTTTCGACAGCTACTTGCCGCCCGCATTCCTCGGGGCGTTCGATGCGGAAAAGATAGCTTTCCTGCCCTATACGAACATCATCGACGTGTTCTACCAGAATGACTTCAACTGGAACGTCACGCCCAGCGACCACGAGACGAAGGAGTTCAAGCAACTGTACGGGCAGGTGAAGGCCGGCATCGAGCGCGATGTGCTGCTCTACCGCTTTGGCACGGACGACAAGGAACTGCACAAGTTCATCCGCAGCAACTTTATTGCAGGAAAATCCCGCCTGTCGAAAATACGCATCAACAAGAACAACTTCACGCACATCTACCTGAAATGGGTGAAGGAAGTGAAGCCCACGATTGCCGTCGACTGGGAAATGGCCAGGAGGGAAGGGCTGATTGACGCCGACTTTTACCTTGCCGACATACTCAGCGAGCACAACATATCGCTCCGCGAGAAACTGTTCGTGCTGCTGCGCAACGACCGCTACGTGTACAACATCCAGCGCAAAGCCACCGGGTCCCTGGTCTTTGAAACCGTGGAGTTCAACGACAACCAAGTGGCGCACGCGCAGTTCTGGAACCGTTACAACCGCCCGCCCCGCCGCGAATATTGGGACTACATCGTGGAGCGGCGCGACCTGCTCGTGCCGCAGGACATCCGCGAGCGCAAAGGCTCATACTTTACCCCGCGGCAATGGGTGGAGCTGTCGCAACAATACCTTGCCGATGAATTGGGCGAGGATTGGCAAGACGAATATTACGTGTGGGACTGCGCCGCCGGGACGGGCAACCTGCTCGCCGGGCTTACCAACAAATACAACGTTTGGGCATCCACACTTGATGCACAGGACGTGAAAGCCATGCACGACCTGATCAACAACAACAGCTTGAACCTGCTGGAAAAACACGTGTTCCAGTTCGACTTCCTCAACGACCCGTTCACCAAGCTGCCCCAACCTTTGCAAGACATCATCAACGACCCGGAGAAGCGGAAGAAACTGGTGATATACATCAATCCACCCTATGCTGAGGCAGGAGACAGCAAGCAATTGACAGGAACAGGAAAAAACAAAACAGACGTGGCGGTGACAACCAACATATATAAACGGTATTTACCTCTTATTGGGATTGCCGGACGGGAATTGTTCGCACAATTCCTTATCCGCGTTTACCACGAAATCCCATCTTCGGTGCTTGCAGAATTTTCCAAGTTGAAAATTCTGCAAGCACCGAACTTCCGCGATTTCCGTAACAATTTCCAAGCGAAGCTCAATCGATTGTTTTTGGTTCCAGCCTCTACCTTTGATAACGTAAAAGGCAAATTTCCGATAGGTTTCTTTATTTGGGATTTGAACAAATCACATCGTTTCAAAACGGTTGAAGCTGATGTGTATGACACAAAATGCAATTTCATTGGGAAAAAGAACATTTATTCACTTGATAATGAAAAAGGCTTAATCGGCGATTGGGTATTAAGCCATAAAGACGAACATAGCTTAAAGATTGGTTTCATGAGTAACGGCAGAAATGATTTTCAAAATCAGAAGCTCGTTTACTTCATGAACAAAAAAGAGCAAATGCCCACTCCGCGCGGTTGGTGGATAACTCCCAGCAATCTAAATGTGATGTGCATTTTTGTAGCTGTCCGACATTGCATAGAAGCTACTTGGCTCAACGACCGAGACCAATTCCTATACCCAAACAACGGTTGGCAGACAGACGTGGAGTTTCAAACAGATTGCTTGGCCTATGCTTTATTCTCTAACAGCAACACAATCCAATGCAAACAAGGCACAAACCATTGGATTCCTTTCACCGAGCAGGAAGTGGACGCAAAAGAAAAGTTCGAGAGCCATTTCATGACCGAATATATGCAAGGCAAAGCCAAAAGCAACGCGCCTGTGCAAGCCAGCCTTTTTGAGCAGGGAAAAGAGAACCGCCCCCTGCTATTCTCCCCCGAAGCCCAAGCCGTGCTGGATGCAGGCCGCGAACTGTGGCGTTACTACCACGCACAGCCCGGCGCCAACCCCAACGCAGCACTCTATGACATCCGCCTGCACTTCCAGGGCACGAACGCCAAAGGCAAGATGAATGCCGGCAGCGATGATGCCCATTACACGGAACTCATCGCCGCATTACGGCAACGCTTGAAGCAACTCGCCCGCAAGATAGAGCCGAAAGTATATGAATACGGCTTCCTGTCGAAATAAAAGCCGCCAAGAAATGCCGTTCCCGGTTTGCCGCAAAACGTGCGGAGGAAGAAGAGGCACTGAAAAGGTGAAATGTTCGGAAATATCATCTACCCAACTTTACTCATTCAGCCCATAGCATAGCCACTAGCCCCATTGCATCAACGCAACGCCAAAATTTATGTTAATGCAATCAGATTTCTAAATCTTTTGTGTACCTTTGTAATTAGAAGCTACAAAAAGGTACACAGCCATGGCTAAGCACAATCTTGGCAACACCGACAAAACATAAAGGCATGACACAATGAAGAAAACTCTGATATCAATGGCAGCAATCATGGCATTGTCTGCTGCCACCGCAACAGCACAAAACAAGCGCCTAAGCAAATCCAGCACAAAAGCTGAAGCCGAAAAGGAGGGCAAGCTATTGGAACAAAGGATTGACCAGATGGTAGCTGCAACGCAAAGAATCATATTCATTGACAGCGTTGTGACAGACAAAGAGAACTTTTTCAGCAAATACAACCTGAGCCGTGATGCAGGCAGCGTTTATAGCTATGATAATTATTTCAAGAAAGGAAACCAGCCCAATGCATTTGTATACGTTAACGGCCTTGCCGACAAATGCTACTTCTCAGCAGAAGATACCGCCGGTACTTCCAGCATTTACACCTGCGACAACTTCAATGGCCAATGGACAACACCCATGAAACTCGGAGGGCTGGGCAATGACGAAGGTTACAAGTCGGTTAACTACCCCTTTATGATGCCCGACGGCACCACGTTCTATTTCGCGGCAACCGGCGAGGAGAGCATCGGAGGTTATGACATCTTCGTTACACGCTTCGACTCTGAAAGCGGTTCATTCCTAAAAGCAGAAAACATAGGAATGCCTTTCAACTCTACCGCCAACGACTATATGTATGCCATTGATGAGTTCAACGACATTGGCTGGTTTGCCACAGACAGAAGCCAGCCGGAGGGTAAAGTTTGCATATACATATTCATCCCTTCTGAGACAAGGCAGCTATATTCACCAGACGAATACTCTGAAGAGCAAATAAGAAGCCTGGCAAACCTTGACTGCATTGCTGACACATGGGGAAACGGCAAAGAGAGGCAAAAAGCCATTGACAGGCTAAAAGCAATGCAAGCCGTCAATACAGGAGAAACCGCCAAGGAAAAAATGGCATTCATAATAAACGACAGGGTAACATACACTAAACCTACTGACTTCAAATCAAGTGCGGGTGCCGAACAATTCAAGCAACTGCAGGCCCTGGAAAGCCAAAGGGCTGCACTTGACATGGCCCTTGCCAAGGCGCGAATTTATTACGCGACAGCCAACACCAGCGACAGGAATGCATTAAAAAACGAAATCCTCAAAAGCGAACAACAAATTGAATCGCTCGAACTACAAATTACCCAACTACGCAAAGACATAAGAAACGCAGAAATAAGACACCTAAAACAAGATAAATCATGAAAAGTTATTTTGCAGAGTCAGAACTGATCATAAACACAGACGGCAGTGTTTTCCACCTACACGTAAAACCCGACCAATTGGCCGACAAAGTAATATTGGTAGGCGACCCAGGGCGCGTTCCGCTCGTTGCTTCACACTTTGACAGCAAGGAATGCGAAATTGAAAGCCGCGAGTTTCGCACCGTTACCGGGAGCTACTGCGGCAAACGAATAACAGTAACCTCGACAGGCATCGGGTGTGACAACATAGACATCGTATTGAACGAACTTGATGCGCTGGCAAATATCGACTTTGACACCAGGAAAGAAAGAAGCCACGCCAGGCAGCTCGAAATTGTGAGAATCGGCACTTGCGGAGGCTTGCAACCGTATACTCCCGAAGGAACATTCATTTGTTCGGAGACTTCCATCGGATTCGACGGCCTACTCAATTTCTATGCCGGGCGCAATGCTGTATGCGACCTGCAACTCGAACGCGCATTGATAGCCCATCTTGGGTGGACAGGCAACATGTGTGCACCATATCCTTATGCCATAGATGCCGACAAAGAACTTGTGGAGCGCATAGCCGGCAACGACATGGTGAGAGGAATAACCATTTCATGCGGCGGGTTCTTCGGCCCACAAGGCCGTGAACTGCGTGTTCCTTTGGCAGACCCACGACAGAACGAAAAAATAGAAAGTTTTGCCTTCGGCGGCAGACACATAACAAACTTTGAAATGGAAAGTTCAGCCATTGCCGGTTTATCGCGCCTTATGGGCCATAAGGCAACAACCGTTTGCATGGTGATAGCCAACAGAGTGGCTGGAAAAGCAAACACTGGATACAAAAACCAAATAGATGACTTGGTAAAAGCAGTGCTCGAACGAATCTGACGAGAAACCGGAGCTGCTTAAGCCAATTCTGCAATAAAAACAAAGAAACCGCCTTTCAAGTGGCGGTTCCTTTGTTTTTGCTTACGTCAACACCTTTCAGCAATGGCAATGACACATGATACCTAACGGCCAGGAAACGTATGGCACACGTAACTAGGAAACTCGCAACTGCAGTTATGTGTATAGTCACGTCTAATTCAGCCAAGCTCCAGTAAACAAGCCCACCAGCAACACTAGCCATTGCATAAATCTCTTTGCGCAGAATAACAGGCTCATTGTTCAATAAAATGTCGCGAATGACACCACCTGCAGCCCCAGTTATACATCCCATTATGATTGCCACCCAAAATGGCTGGCCATAATCCAGGCTTTTTTGTATTCCCGCAATTGTAAATAGCGCAAGCCCCAATGTGTCAAATACAAACCAAGCATTCTGCAAGCGCTCCATATACTTTGAAAATGCAATGACCATGCACAAGGCAATGGCTGTACATATCATGTATATTGGATTTGTCATCCAGAAAGGAGTTGTTCCAAGCATCACATCACGAATGGTTCCGCCCCCGATTGCCACGGCGATGCCACACACATAACCGCCAAACCAATCAAAGTGCTTTGCCGCCGCATGCCTTATCCCGGAAATAGCGAAAGCAAACGTACCGAGAAATTCTATTAGTTGCTGGGCAGTTGCTATTGTAACACTGTCTGTCATCGATTCACTACATTGACAGGCATTCCGTCCATGAATGCCTTGACATTGCTTACTGCTATTTGCATCAAACGGGTTCTTGCCTCAGACGTAGCCCATGCTATATGTGGTGTCAAGTAAGCATTTGGAGCACCAAGCAACGGATTGCTCAACAATGGCGGCTCTTGTTCCGACACATCAGCACCGTAACCACCAAGTTGCCCGGACTCAAGTGCTTCAGCAATATCCTTCTCATTGACGAGAGCCCCCCGTCCTGTATTAATCAATATTGCGCCTCGCTTCATCTTACTTATAGTCCCAGCATTTATCATGCCTTTGGTTTTGTCTGTGAGCGGACAATGCAAGGTAAGAATGTCGCTCACGCCATACAGTCCTTCCAAAGTAGTCTTCTGTATTCCTTCGGGCAAAGAGGCAGAATGCTTGCTGGTGTAGGCAAAAACATCCATTCCGAACACCCGTGATATCATCGCCACTTTCATGCCGATGTTCCCTAACCCGACAATGCCTATTGTCTTACCTGCCAACTCATGCAAAGGAGTATCCCAATAGCAGAAATCTTCTGAGCGGCTCCATTGTCCATCTTTGTTTTGCCAAGCATAATGCCCCACTCGATTTGTAATGTTCAATATATGGGCAAACACCATCTGGGCAACACTGTCAGTGCTGTAAGCTGGTATGTTTGTAACGCAAATGCCTCGGGCACGTGCTCCTTCTGTATCAACAACGTTATACCCTGTTGCCAATACACCTATGTACCTTAAACAAGGAAGGAGAGCCATGGCATCTGAATTTATCACTACCTTATTGGTAAGCAAGATATCAGCATCTTTGCTTCTCTCCACAAGCTCATCTGCCGAGGTGCGTGGATATATCACAACATCACCCAATGCCTCCAATGCTTCCCATGACAAATCTCCGTGATTCACGGTATAGCCATCCAAAACAACAATCTTCATCATAATACTACATCTGAAAATAACATTATTCCTTATATCTGTCACCCCAATACTCAGTCATTCGCATGCTTAATTTGCTTTCTTGCTGATTCTGCTGCCCATGCCACAACCTTTCGCCAAGCAGTTTGTCTGGCAAATATTGTTGGCCAATGAAGTGATTCGGAAAATCATGTGGGTACTTATAACCGTCATGATATCCCAAGTCTTTCATCAATTTTGTCGGCGCATTGCGTAAATGCAGCGGTACAGGTTGGTTGCCAGTACGCCTTACAAGCTCCAGGGCTGCGTCAATTCCAAGATAGGCAGAATTGCTCTTTGGGCTTGTCGCCAAATAGACGGTCGCCTCAGCCAAAGGAATACGTCCTTCGGGCCAACCAATTTTCACGACTGCATCAAACGCAGCATTTGCCAATAACAAAGCATTAGGATTCGCCAAGCCTATGTCTTCAGCCGCACTGATTACAAGTCGGCGAGCAATGAACTTTGGGTCTTCACCTCCTTCTATCATCCTTGCCAGCCAATACAAAGCCGCATCTGGGTCGCTTCCCCGTATGCTTTTGATAAAAGCAGAGATTATGTCGTAATGCATTTCGCCATCCTTGTCATAGGCAAGTGGATTCTGCTGAAGGCGGTTCACGACCATATCGTTTGTTATCACCACGTCATCAGTAGGCGATGCCTCAACAACAAGTTCCAATATGTTCAGCAACTTACGGGCATCACCTCCACTATAGCGCAAGATGGCAGCCGTCTCCTTCAATTCTATCTTGCGCCTGCTCAATTCCACATCACGTGATATCGCACGCTTTATGAGTTCCAACAGGTCACTTTCGTCAAGTGGTTTCAGAACATAAAGCTGGCATCGTGACAACAACGGGCGGATAACTTCAAATGAAGGGTTCTCTGTTGTTGCACCAATCAGTGTCACGACACCTTTCTCCACAGCACCTAGCAATGAGTCCTGCTGAGACTTGCTGAAACGATGTATCTCATCAATGAACAAAATCGGCGATGTCTCATTGAAGAATCTTCCACGGCTAGCCTTGTCTATAACATCACGTACATCCTTGACACCGCTTGTTACAGCACTAAGGGTATAGAACGGTGTTTCAAGTTTATTGGCAATTATCTGAGCCAAGGTCGTTTTCCCAACGCCAGGGGGGCCCCAAAGGATAAAGGAAGACACTCGCCCTGCGTCAATCATCTTGCGCAACACGGCACCCTCGCCAACAAGGTGTTTCTGCCCGATATAATCATCTAGTGTGCGAGGCCTTAGTCTTTCTGCTAATGGCTGTGACATAATTTCGTTTACAAAGGTACAAATATAAATCGAACACAATGCCTCAGAATGCACAAAACATTTATGACATTATAATCTTTTACATAAGAAAGCCACAAATGCCTAAAAAAGACACTTGTGGCCCAATGCAAATTTGCAATATGTGAAATAAGCTGTGCCTAAAAGAGCCGACACTTTTGCCCACGGCCTATCAAGCTTTTTCAATTATCTTTTCACCTTCCTCAAGAGCTTGTATATTAAGTGGAATCAAATTGTGGTGGCGTTCTGGCAATGTCTTTCTCAGGGCTTTCTCGATCCCCCCAATGCTGATTATTGGACAAACTTTAAGGAATCCACCAAGCACTATCATATTGAATATCTTGGCGTTCTTCATCTCCGCTGCCTTGTCCATAGCGTCAATGCGATAGACAGTGATGTCATTTCTTGTTGGCGGATTTATTATTCCATAACCGTCATAAATTAAGATGCCTCCAGCCTTCAATTTCGGCTCAAACTTCTCCAATGACGGCTGATTAAGCACAATTGCGACATCATAAGAACTCAATATTGGGGATGAAATCCTGTCATCGCTCACTATCACCGTAACGTTGGCCGTGCCGCCACGCTGTTCTGGCCCATATGCCGGCATCCATGTAACCTCCTTGCCATCCATTAGGCCAGAATAGGCCAGAATCTTACCCATGGACAACACCCCCTGTCCGCCGAAGCCTGAAATTATTATCTCTTTCTTCATTGTTAGTCTGCCTTAAAATGTTGATAAACTGCCATCAATATCAGATGGTGTCCTTAAGATCGCCTTTAGGGTAGAATGGGAACATATTCTCTTCCATCCACTTATTTGCCTGCAACGGTGTCAGTTTCCAGCCACTGTTGCAAGTTGAGACAATCTCCACCAAACTGCTCCCCTTGCCATCCATAGATGCCTGAAAAGCCTTACGGATTGCCTTCTTGGCTTTGCGGATAGCGGATACTGTATCAACACTTTGGCGAGTGACATAGCATGTGCCTTCCAATTGGGCTGCCATTTCCGTAATTCTCAATGGATAGCCATGAAGGGCCGGCTCACGGCCATAAGGGCAAGTACTGGTTTTTTGACCAATGAGTGTCGTGGGGGCCATCTGCCCTCCAGTCATTCCATATATTGCATTGTTAATGAATATGATAGTTATGTTCTCGCCTCGGTTCAAAGCATGAATAGTCTCACAAGTGCCTATGCAGGCAAGGTCACCATCACCTTGATACGTAAACACCAGACGATCGGGCCATAATCTCTTAATGCCTGTTGCCACAGCTGGCGCGCGTCCATGGGCCGCCTCTTGCCAATCTATGTCGATATAGCGATATGCAAACACAGCACACCCTACAGGGCTTACCCCGATGGCTTTATCTTCCATGCCCATCTCCTCAATCACCTCTGCCACCAATTTGTGGACAACGCCATGGCTACAACCGGGACAATAGTGCATCGGCACATCATTCATCAACGTTGGTTTCTTATAAACAATATTCTCCGGTGAAATTATCTTTTCCATCTTATCGCCTCCTACATCAGTTTGGACATCAAAGCATTAACAATCTCATCTGGCTCAGGCACAATGCCTCCCAATCGCCCAAAGTACTCCACACGCACATTTCCATTAATGGCCAGACGCACATCTTCAACCATCTGCCCTGCATTGATCTCTGCAACAAGGATGCCTTTCTTGCCTTTTGCCACTGCAGCCACTTGGCTTGATGGGAATGGCCATAGTGTTATAGGGCGGAACAGCCCCACCCTCACACCTTGTGCCCGGGCTATCTCGATGGCTTTCTGGGCTATGCGGGCAGCACTGCCAAATGCAACGATTAAATAGTCTGCATCTTCACACTGTTGCGTTTCATAACGCACCTCAGCCTCACGAATGGCCGCATACTTCTCTTGCAAGTGGATGTTACGCAACTCCATTGCCTCTGGTTGCAACTCAAGCGATGTAATGATATTTGGCTTTCTGCCACCTATGCGACCGAAAGTTGCCCATGGGCATTCTTTCATTATCTCATCATCTGTACGGCGCGGCTTGAATGGGGGGAGCACAACTTTCTCCATCATCTGGCCTATCACACCGTCGCTCAGTATCATTGCCGGGATTCGGTATTTAAATGCAAGATTAAACGCCAAGTCGACAAAGTCTGCCATCTCTTGCACAGAATTTGGAGCAAGTACTATTATATAATAATCGCCATTGCCTCCGCCGCGGGTTGCTTGGAAATAATCGCTTTGAGATGGTTGTATGGTACCTAGCCCGGGGCCACCTCGCTGTACATTTACTATCACTCCAGGCAGTTCAGCACCTGCCATATAGGCTATCCCTTCCTGCATAAGAGCCACACCAGGACTAGACGAGGATGTCATGGCGCGTTTGCCTGCTGCCGCAGCGCCGTATACCATGTTGATCGACGCCACCTCGCTTTCTGCCTGCAAGACAACCATCCCTGTAGTTTCCCATGGTTTTTCAAGCGCAAGCGTCTCTATAACCTCGCTCTGCGGGGTAATTGGATAGCCAAAATATCCATCGACCCCGCATCGTATTGCGGCATGGGCAATAGCCTCATTGCCTTTCAATAGTGTCACTTCTCTGTCTGCCATAGCGTTCATTCCTCCATTTTTTTACGATATACTGTTATGCATCCGTCAGGGCAGACAATGGCACACGATGCACATCCTATGCAGGCATCCTCATTGACAGCCTCCACAAACGGATAACCGTGCACATTCACCCTCTTGCCTAAGGCAATGACCCGTGCCGGGCATGCCTCCACGCAAAGCGAGCACCCTTTACACCTATCCGTATTTACGACAATAGCCCCTCTGATTTTACCCATAATGTTCTCCTTTCTCTAAATCTTTATTACTAACAGAATCAAGGATTGTATGCATCCTTATTGTAAAAGTCCAGTATGTCATCAAGCATTTGCTTAGCCTCAACAGCAGGACTGCTTGGGTCAAGCTCTATGGCTGACACATAATTATTTATGGCCATCTGCCAGTTGCCTTCTTTGCGGTAGCGGTTCCCAAGCTGATAATACTCATCGGCTGTCATCTTGCCCATGCTTTATTCATAATACTCTTTCTTGCCTGCAGCCAGCGTGTTCTTCATAAGTGAGCAGATAGTCATCGGCCCCACGCCGCCCGGCACAGGAGTAATGAACGAGCACTTTGGGGCTACTTCGCTAAACTTAACGTCACCATTTAGACGGAAGCCGTTTTTCCGAGTAGAATCAGGAACGCGGGTTGTGCCGACATCCACGATAACGGCCCCATCCTTAACCATGTCTGCGGTAACAAAATCAGGACGCCCTATGGCTGCAATAATTATATCTGCTTCCCGGCACTCTTCCTTAAGAGTTTTTGAGTGGCTGTGGCACACTGTAACCGTTGCGTCTCCATATTGCTTCTGCATCATCAACTGTGCCATTGGTTTGCCTACTATATTGCTGCGCCCCAATATGACACACTTCTTGCCGCTGGTCTCAATCCCGTAACGACGCAAAAGCGTGAGAATGCCAAGCGGGGTGGCAGATATGAAACAGGGCAAACCTATTGCCATCCGCCCCACGTTGATTGGGTGGAATCCATCTACATCCTTACGGTAGTCGATGGCCTCTATAATCCGTTGCTCATTGATGTGTCTCGGCAGAGGCAGCTGCACGATAAACCCATCGACATCTTTGTCTGAATTAAGTTGCTCAACACAAGCCAGGAGTTCCCCCTCTGTCACAGTGTCCTCAAATCGTATGAGCGTCGACTTGAATCCACAAGCCTCACACGCAATGACTTTGTTCTTGACATATGTTTCCGATCCGCCGTCATGCCCTACTAGTACAGCTGCTAAATGTGGGCGTTTGCCCCCACCGGCCACAATCCTGGCCACTTCTTCAGCTATCTCTTCCTTTATTTTGGCCGCAGTGGCCTTTCCATCTATCAGTTGCATATCTCGTATTTTATCTCATTCTACCCTTCATCTGCCTCATTGCATTGGCCATCTGCATCATCTTGCTGTTGGATGCGCCTGTAACAAGCTTCATCATTGACTTCATCTGGTCAAACTGCTTCATGAGACGGTTAACATCCTGCAGGCTTGTGCCTGAGCCTTTGGCAATCCTCATCCTACGGCTTTGGTTGATTATCTTTGGGTTGGAACGTTCTTTGGGGGTCATACTATTGATGATTGCCTCAATACCCTTCAACACACTGTCATCTATGTCAAGGTCTTTTATCTTTGAGCCGACACCCGGAATCATGGCTGCCAAATCCTTTAAGTTACCCATCTTTTTTATCTGCTGGATTTGGTTCATGAAGTCGTTGAAGTCAAACTGGTTCTTGCGAATCTTCTTTTCCAGTTCTTTGGCCTGCTTTTCATCAAATTGTTCCTGTGCGCGCTCAACTAGGCTCACAATATCACCCATACCAAGAATTCGGTCAGCCATGCGGTCTGGGTGGAACACATCGATGGCCTCCATCTTTTCCCCTGTGCCTACAAATTTGATAGGCTTGGTGACCACCGTGCGAATGGAAAGAGCCGCTCCGCCACGGGTGTCTCCATCGAGCTTTGTAAGAACAACTCCGTCAAAATCAAGTCTGTCATTGAACTCTTTGGCTGTATTTACGGCATCCTGGCCAGTCATGGCATCAACAACGAACAAGGTCTCGTCAGGCTTCACAGCATCTTTTAGTGTTGCTATCTCGTCCATCATCTCCTCGTCAATAGCCAAGCGGCCTGCCGTATCGATGATCACAACGTCATTGCCCTTGGCCCTGGCTTCCTTAATGGCATTATTAGCGATGGCAACCACATCTTTGTTGCCTGGTTCCGAATACACAGGCACGCCCACGCTTTGCCCAACAACACCCAGCTGCTCTATGGCCGCAGGACGATACACGTCGCAAGCAACCAGCAAAGGCGACTTGCGACTCTTTGCCTTCAACATATTGGCAAGTTTACCACTGAACGTGGTCTTGCCTGATCCTTGGAGGCCCGACATTAGGATTATAGCCGGGCGGCCTTCCAGATGCAACTCTGAAGCCGTACCTCCCATGAGCTCTGCCAGTTCGTCGTGTACAATCTTGACCATGAGCTGACCCGGCTTGACAGCGGTAAGTACATTCATGCCTAAGGCCTTCTGCTTCACGGTATCGGTAAACGTCTTGGCCACTTTATAATTCACATCGGCATCAAGGAGGGCTCTACGCACATCTTTCAGCGTCTCAGCCACGTTTATTTCTGTTATCTTACCTTCGCCCTTCAGTATTTTGAATGAGCGTTCAAGCCTGTCACTTAAGTTCTCAAACATAATTCCAAACTCTATGTGTATATGTGTCTGTTTATTCTTACTGCACTTTAGTCAATGCCTGCTGATACTACACTGCAACGGCAATTACCACACAATGCTGCATTGTCTTACTGCAAAGATTATGCAATCAATCGGAATGGAAACTCTTGTTCCCAATTTTCCAAACTCTGCTTATCATATGCAAAGATAGTCGTTATCAACAAGAACAGCAAATATTCGTAAGATGATTTAATTTATTTTAATTTGCCAATGGCTGCATTTTACGCACTGACATCAGCGATGTACATTTATATATTAATAAAATATTCAGACAATTTCGTCAAGTTATTGCAGTTGCCTACTCCCAAGCCACCGAGGGCTTGCTCTTTTTTAAGTATAAATACATATCAAGCAAACACATTCCTGAATCATCATATTACGGAAAAACGATTCAATGCACGAAAATAACAGGAAAACGATTGTGCTATCATGATATGCAGGATTTGCCGGACTTAAGAACAACTTACGGCCAACCATGCTATCAACTCCCTCGATTTACACCATAATTCGGTCTGCAAAACCGTAAGAACCTGTTTAACATTCCCAAAAGCCCTGTTTCGCGCCTCAAAACGGCTTGTATTGCAATGCAAAACACGCCGTTTTGCAATACACCGCATCAACATCACACCTATAATCAAGTGGAAAGCACTTCCGCATTTCCTATTTTACCACATTTTACCGTGTTAAATCATTGCGTTTGATTTGCAAAAGAGCATCAAACTCCATAACAGTACAGTATGACTCGCAATCAGTCAATTTGGAAACGTCCAATTAACTTTTTCAAGCACTACGATACATTTATCGCCATTATCCTTGCAAATGTAGCATAAAATAGCTATATTTGCAAAACGTTCGTCTGGCAAAGTCGCCATATATGCCATGATGCACAATTTTGGCTATACAGCATGAACTGTAACAGAAAGCCATTGTGCCACGTTAAAAACAAAAACTTTAATTAAAACCAACCAATAGTACAGTTATTATGAAGAAAACCTACAAAGTAATTTCAAGCTCACTAGCTTTATTGGCGGCCATCTTCGCCGCACCTGCCGACGTGGGTGCCCAAGTGACATTCCAAGACAACTTCGACTATCCTGCCGGCCGGCTTTACGGCCAAGGCCCATGGGTGAAATATGGCACTAACCCCAACGAGCCGATACAGGTTGTAGACCAAAAGCTCGACTACGCAGGCTATCCTGGAGGTGTGCTGGCCAAAAGTGTGCAACTTGGCAAGGCAACGAGCGGAGAAGACCTTGTGGCACGCTTCGACCAAAGCGAAGCTGGCATAACGTCTGGCAACCTGTATTACTCTGCCTTGATCAATGTTGCGGAACTGCCAACCACGCCGACATATGTACTTACACTCGCCACACGTTCATTTTCTTCGCCAATCGACGACGAAAAGACAGGAACTGAACTTGGACGCCTATACATAAATACGACAGAAAGTGAAGGCAAATACCAAATCGGCGTTGAACGCGGAGCTACAAAGCCGGTATATTCCAAGGCTACATACGACATCGGCACGACATATCTCATTGTAGTAAAATATGAAATAGACGCTGAAAACACTGACCAAGATGCCGTGTCACTGTATGTAAACCCTGCAGACTTGACCGTGGAGCCAGCCACGCCCGACGCATATTTCGCCGCAGGCAACAGTGGATCGAGCGTTTCAAGCAACGGCTTACAAGGCATAGAACTGCGCCAAGGCTCGTCGTGGAGCGGCAATGCCCCCGTAATGCACATCGGTTCGCTACGCGTGGCAGACACCTATGCTGGCCTGTTTGTTACAGGCGATACGCCCGACGACACGCCAGCAATCACCCTTAGCGAGAGCAATCTTGACTTCGGAGGCACTTACGCCGGATACGTCATGACAAAAACTGTGAACGTGAAGGCTAAAAACCTGACAAGCGACATCACCGTGAGCGTAAGCGGCACAGCCCTTAAGGCTTCAACCAATACCATTGCCGCAGCCGATGCACAGAGCGAAGAGGGCTTCGACGTAACGTTTACCCTAACGCCAAGCATGGAGGAGAGCCAAGCCACGGTCACCTTTGCCACCGATGGCACTGCCGACGTGGCCCTCAATGCAACCTGGGAAGCCTATGAGGCAGTGGAAATGGCAACATTAAAAGCCATTCTTGCCGAAGATCCCGAGGCATACCTAACGTATATATATAAAGGCGAGGCCGTGGTGACGTTCACCGATACCTATAATGGCACCCCGCGCTATTACATACAGGACGAAACAGCTGGCATTGTAGTGTCTGATGACTACGGAATGCTTGGCACTGAATACAAGATTGGCGACAAGCTCACCGGCTTCGTAGGCATGGTCAGCTCGGCATTCGGAGTTACGTCGTTCATACCCATGGCACCAACGCTCGGCGTTGTAGTGTCTGAAGGCAACGAGGCCACACCGGTCATAACAACTCTCTCAGAGATAAAAGCCGCACCGGCAGACTATCTCAACCGCCTCGTACGCATTGAGAACGCCTCGCTTTCAGGCTTTGCAGAAGGCGCAACATTTGCAGAGGGAATGGCTCAACCCACCATCACCGACGCCACAGGAGAAGGCAAACTGCGCATATTCAGTGGTACTTCGCTCATAGGTACCCCTATACCCGTCGACCCAGTAAACATAACAGGACTCTCAACCTCTGCCTCAGCAATCATAATTGGCCCACGCAGTAATTCCGACATAGAACCGGCGGTTGTGGCCGAACCATCGTTCACCATATCGCCAGACAAATTTGAGATGGCCGCCGGCACGGTTGGCAAGACAGTGGCCGTTGGCACCATACACATCAGTGCGGTGAATATGCCCGCCGAAACAATGCTCGAAATAACTGGCAAAGACCGCTCACTCTTCAGTTTGTCGCAAACATCGGTACCGGCAGGCTCAAGTGAGACTGACATTGAAGTGACATACTCTCCTACTGCCATAGGCAAAAACGAGGCAAGGCTCATGATTGACTGCCCGCAGATGCCGGAAATATACCGCACCATAACCCTCTCGGCTTATGCCATAGATGAACAAAACCCGCCAACTGTCACCGTTGAGCCCGAAGTACTGCCAACATTTGAGGCCGAGGTCGGGAAGAGCCATGAGCAGACCTTTACCGTAACCACTGCCAACTTGCCCGACTTCGCCAACATGAGGGTGAAAGAGGCAGGGTCGTTCCACATCAGTACAACCATGCTCCTCAAGGACAACGTGACCGAAGTCAAAGTGACGTTTGAACCCAAAGAAGCAGGAGAATACAATAATGAAATTGAGATTTACGGCCTGGCTTTCGATACCGTGCACATAAAAATCAGTGGAAAAGCCACAGAGGCAACAAGCCCAGAACCAAGCAAGGAAGGCGACGAACTGCCACTCGACCCGTCGCAGCCTGTAAAACTGCTCAACGAACACTTCGACATGACTGTCAAGAACGAGCCTCTGTCAATTGCCGGATGGAAAAACGTGGCCATGGAAGGCACACGGGCATGGTGGGGTTACGAGTTGCCCGAGGGCGACGAACTTGCCGGTGACAAGACTGCCAAGGTTACAGCCTACGACAGCATGACACCCGACGGCGGAGAAACGCCTTGCGAAATGCTACTTGTCACACCGCCGCTCGACTTCAAAAACTCAGAGTCGAAAGTCTTTACGTTCCGCGTCCGCGGCGACTATCTTATGGACAACCAGACAGACTTGCTCGAACTCTGCTATATCGACCTGCTTGACGGCAATATGTACATTGCGCCGGTAGAGGGATTCACAATGCCTAATGTTGCCGACTTGAGTGGAGAATGGCAGGAATACCACATCAATTTGGCTGGACAGAATATTGCAGACGTGTTCTTCATGGGATTCCGCTTCAAGAGTATGAGAGGGCGCAACAACGCTGCCACTTATTATATTGACGACGTAAGTTATGGCCGCACCGACCTGGCATCAATACTCCCATCACTCACTTCACTTGCATTCGTAGCCGAAATAGGAAAAGACGCAGTGTCAAATGAAGTGACTGTGAGCGGCACGAACCTTGCCGAGCCAATAAAGCTCACCATCGGCGGACCAAACAAGAGCAAGTTTAAACTGTCAGCAAGCGAGTTGCCAATCACTGGAGGCAAGTTCACCGTATCGTTCAATTCTGACGAGGAAGGTGTACACGAGGCATACGTGAAACTGTCGTCTCGCGGAGCTGCAGACGTATATGTGCCACTGTCTGTCAACAATACCACTGCCGACGGGATAAAGTCAGCAACCTCCTGCCTGGCAGACATCGAGGTATTCAACCTAAACGGCCTCAAGCTACGCGAAAGCAAGCAAGCAACAATAGACTCAGCGACTGAGGGGTTGCCCGCCGGCGTATATGTCGTAAAATCAACTTCAGCACAAGGCGTAACTGTAAGTAAGGTAGCGGTAAACTGAATGTCGCGCACCGTAATCACATACATACGCTTGTCTGTATATAAGAAAAACGTCATTGGGAAATCATAAAAACACCCCAAGAAAGCCATAGGCACATAACTGTCAACTTAAAAGAGCCGTATCAAAACTCAATTTTTGAGTAATGATACGGCTCTTTTTGTCAACAAGGGCCATCTTGGTTTTCTGCTCAAGCTCAACTCTGGCATCAATCCTTAAACCCTGATCGGTCATTAGACTTCACTCAGATTTCGTGCAGCCGCCAAGCTGATTACTTTCAGCTTTTGCCGAAAATGTAGCAGGCTACATCAAGAAAAAGCAGGAAGCAAGATGACGGCAAGCAGTGCGGAAGATGGTGTGGAAGCCAACAAGCGGCGTTATATGTGCGATTGGCGTTCTAACGACCGATTTTGGTTAAACATAATATGCGACCATGCCAACCTATTCCATAATCTAGCATTAGTAATCCACCCGTATTTCAATGGTGCTCAGGAACAATGGCCAAATACACCAAATCCTCAGTTCCATCATTATACATTGCATGCGAATGGCCCATTGGACAATAATGCACATCACCAGGCTTACAACGTTCAATCAAACCATCATAGCGGAAATATCCTTCACCGCTTATGACATACACAATTTCACTGTTCTGCTCATGGATGTGATAACCACTTGAAGCACCAGGTTTCAAACAACTCATCATAATCTTGTTCTTAGAGTCTACATAGTTGCAAGTAAGCAACTCACCCTCACCACCTTTGAAATTCATCAAAGTTTCTTGGCCAATATTACTGAAATCAATTATCATTTGAAGTATATTTTGGTTTTATTAATATAAATACAAACTGGCGCGAAAAAACGCTATTAAATACTGGTATTTTTACAACCCGAACTCACCATATAGCCTACAAATCCTTAAGTAAAATCTCACGCGATTCTTTCAAGTACCTGCTGCGCACCTCCATCGCCTTGGTCCACATTTCTCCGCGACGATCGGCTAAATCCAAATCAATTTTCCATTTTCCGCGAGATTCCAAACGGTCAATCATAATCCCAAGGCTTAAATGTTCAACATTTTCGGTAGGCATATAGCGAGCTTGTTCCCCTTTCTCGTCAGTGGAGATCTCAACTACCATCTTACAATCAATCAGTTTGTAAAGTAAGTCGTTGACAATCCTTATTGGGATATTTGTCTGCTCACGGAGTTCAAAGGCTGTATATGGTTTGCCGCCTCTGTCAAAACGCTTACAGATGCAGCTCATTATCATTGCGCAAAGCAATATGCGGTAGCGATGGCTTATATCTCCTGTGCTAGTATTATAATCATAATATTCAAGATTTTGGTTTGTATAGCACAACTCAGCACCGAACAAGCAGATTATCCAGGATATCTGAACCCACAACATGAATAGAGGCAAAGCGGCAAAGGAGCCATAAATCGCATTATAACTAGACACCCATATCTGTGAATTGATATAAAATAGTTGCAACCACTGCATTGCGACACCGGCTAAAATGCCAGGCACGATGACACAACGAAACTTCACATGCGTATTTGGCATGAACAAATAAAGCCCTATGAACATAGAGGACATAAGCGCATAAGGCAACATTGCTATCAGGAAACGCTTGACAGGCCCTAACAACAACATATCTGGTAAATGGTCTACAGCTGTCGCCATGAATATTGACAATCCCGACGTAAGCACAATCAGTATAGGGAAAAGCAGCAACATTGCCAAATAATCAGTAAAGGTGCGGAATAGACTTCGTGGCTTCTTTACTTGCCATATCTCATTGAATGTCATCTCGACATTATTAATAAGCATCAGCACGGTATACAACATAAACACCAGACCAATGCCCAAAAAAACACCACCTTTAGTGTGGACAAGGTAACTGTTGACAAAGCCAATTATTACTTCGGCTGCTTGAGGTTGGGATTGAAAAGCCTCACGAAACCACACCTCTATATATTTATTATAACCAAAACCTCGTGCAATGGCAAAAACCACCGCCAAGATGGGAACTATCGCAAGCAAAGTGGAATAAGTCAATGCCGCTGCTTCGTTGACCACACGCTTCGTTGTAAAGAAACGTATGGCCAAAATCAACTTCTTCAGTATTTCTAACACAAGAAAAAACCACGGCGACACATCATTGCGCGATACCCGCCAGATGTCAACCTGCATGAAGTCAACAATTCTCTTAATGCCTTTATTCAACTGAATGGAAATTAAAAAAAGAAAGCAGTGCTCCTGTAAGCCGGGTTCTGTTTCACAGACACTTTCATGACTGCGATGCCTGTCATTTATCTAGCCTGTATGTCACCACACAGGTCAAGCGTTCTACCCTCCATCGGAAAATTCGGGCGGGCAACCCTCAGCCGATGGTTTACATGAACTTGCAGCCCCCAGATGGCACAGCCCGCCGATCACCCGGCGGCTGGTGGTCTCTTACACCACCTTCTCACCCTTGCCATGCAAATGAATGCCGGCGGTTATTTTCTTCTGCCATACCCCTACTGTTGCCAGTAGCTTCCACTTTCAGAAGTGGGGTACCCTATGCTGCCCGGACTTTCCTCCTGCATCATTGATGCCGACGACAGGCCGGAGCACTGCTCTAAATTACCTTATTTGTTTTAAAGAACAACCTTCAACAATAAGACTAAACTATAATGTCTACAGATGCCCTATATCACATTTATTGCAAAGATAAATATTTCTATCTAAAATAGAAAATATATACTTGATTATATTGAAAAATCATTTGCGCTTGGCAACATTCATCTTCCACACACGCGCCCCCCAACTTCCAATGAACATTTGCAACACACCATCCTTTGACAAAGACATATATTGCCTATCCCCAGAAAGCAAATCGGTAGCCAAGGCTCTTTTCTCAGGCATGCCTAAAAATGAGAAAGCGTGTTCAGGAATAGCGACTCCTGCCTCCTTCACATCGTCACTGAAATTAACGACGACTAGCAAAAGATCATTATCTAACTTACGTAAAAACGCAAACAACCTATCAGAATCAAACCGTTCAGAACGTGGATTTACATACATCAAATCAAAAAACGCACCATCTGACACACATTTTTCTGTTGAGGCTATGTACAGCACTTTCTTGTATATTTCATGAAGCTGCTTTTCGTCTGCCGTCAGTTTATCGCTTGAGGCACGACAAATGGTATCAATGCTCCAATAATCGAATATGGTAGTACGACCATCACGTCCACTGAAACCTTCTTTATCCATTCCCCGTTCGCCATACTCTTGACCGGCATATAGCATGAACGGATTGCACCGCATCAGGACACTTGCGACAAGGGCTGGCACACCTCGCTTACCGTCGCCTGCAAAAAAGTCACTGCCAATGCGCTGCTCGTCATGGTTTTCGAGAAAAAACAGCATTTTTTGATTTATATCATCAACCGACTGCCAAGCATTTGTTATGGCTGTGGCAGGGGCATATCCACAAGTAACAGAGCGCATCGTGTCATACATACCCACCTTATCATAAAGATAATCAAAGCCCGCAGCAATATATTTTCGATATTCTAAAGGATTATATACCTCACCTATAAATATGGTTGAGGGGTATGCAGCCTTGACATTAGGAAGCACCCAAGCCCAAAACTCAACTGGCACCATCTCTGCCATATCGCATCGGAAACCATCAACACCCTTACTGGCCCAATAAAGAAGTATATCCAACATTTTATGCCAAGTATTGGGCAATGGGTCAAAATGCCCAATACGACCGGCATAATAATCAACGCCGTAGTTAAGCTTCACAGTTTCATACCAATCATTGATTCCTGGGGATTGGTCAAAATGGTCATTGCCTGTTGCCTTGGCAGGCATCTCGTCATATTTCCCCATTCCATCAGCCTCTAAAGTAAAGCTGGGCGAAAAGCTACAACCTGGACAATAATAAAAATTATTTTGTGGGTCAAAACCTTTAGTTATATCATCATCTTGACCAAGGTCATGAACTCCGGATGGCTTGCACACTGAATGATATTGTCTAGCGACATGATTTGGAACAAAATCTATCATCACTTTCAGTCCTGCCAGGTGGGTTCGCTCCACAAGGGCATGAAATTCTTCCATACGCCTATCGACATCAACCGCAAGGTCCGGATCGATATCATAATAATCCACAATTGCGTATGGCGAACCGGCTTTCCCCTTTACTACTGACGGATGATTGGGCTGGATGCCAAATGAGGAATAATCGGTCTGCGTAGCGTGACGTATCACCCCAGTATACCACACATGACTGACACCCATCTCCTTGATACGATGCAATTCAGAATCATCGATGTCGTTCAATTTGCCACTTCCATTATCCTCAATTGTGCCATTTTCTTTACGAGTAGTCACACGGTTGCCATGCAACCTGGTAAACACTTGGTAGATGATAACTTTTTTTGCCATAGAAATAATTTTTGGCCTGGACTGGCACAACTGCGTTGCACCTTAATCCAGGCCAATTGCGTATTCTAGATACCGTGAGCTAAAACATTCTTGTCTATGCGCCCTATCATTCCTTGCAAAGCCTTGCCGGGCCCGCATTCTGTAAAATCATCAGCACCATCGGCTATCATGTTTCTAACACAGTCAGTCCATCGCACACTGCTAGTAAGCTGAGCTATGAGATTAACTTTAATCTCACTTGGGTCAATGTGTGGTTTGCCATCAACATTTTGATATACAGGACACTTGGGAGACAAGAACTCTGTACTTTCAATGGCAGCTTGCAACTCGTCTTTAGCAGGCTGCATTAAAGGAGAATGGAATGCGCCACCTACTTTCAGCGGCAATGCACGCTTGGCACCAGCCGCCTTAAGTTGCTCACAAGCTTCATTAATGGCATCAACATCGCCTGATATCACTAGCTGTCCTGGGCAATTGTAATTTGCAGGAACAACCACATGGCCTGGTTTGTTAATTGCAGCACACACCTCTTCAATCTTTTCATCAGGCAAACCTACTATTGCCGCCATCGTAGACGGTGTTATGTCGCAAGCTTTCTGCATTGCCATGGCACGGGCATAAACCAACTTCAACCCATCTTCGAAACTAAGTGCTCCTGCAGCCACAAGTGCAGAGAACTCTCCTAACGAATGGCCTGCCACCATGCCAGGACAGAAAGCGTCGCCCAAGCATAAAGCAGAAACCACACTATGCAAAAATACAGCAGGCTGTGTCACTTTAGTCTGCTTTAATTCTTCATCAGTTCCAGCAAACATAATGTCTGTAATCCTGTAACCGAGAATTTCATCTGCTTTTTCAAAAAGTTCTTTTGCCAATTGATTGTTGTCATACAGGTCTTTGCCCATCCCAACAAACTGTGCCCCTTGACCGGGAAAAACGAATGCTTTCATTTGCTTTCTGTTTTTATTTTAATATGCATTTGGACTGCAAAAATACTATTAATTTACGAAATACACAAATATGGAACCAACTGCCTTGTAACAATCATGCCCTACATACTATTCTTTTGCATGTAATTACAGGCTATGTTCGGAACAAATATCGTCAGCATTTTCAATGGCATCCGCCTTGCTATTCACAAAATTCATACTCGAATCCGATGCTGATTGACGATTCTTCGGCCCTAGCATTTCCATATTCTCAGCCCATATCTCAGTCACGTTATGCCTTACTCCTTGCTTATCATTATACGATGTATAGCGTATTCTGCCTTCAATATAAAGCTTATCACCTTTCCGGACATAATTTTCAACAACCTGTGCCAACTTACGCCATAAAACCACATTGTGCCAATCAGTACGATCCGGTACCTGTGTACCATTCTGAAGGACATACCCGCGTTCAGTTGTCGCAAGAGATAACCTTGCGACAGCAACGCCTTGGTCAACATAACGAACCTCAGGGTCTTTTCCTACATTGCCAATCAACATAACTTTGTTCATTGCTCATACAGATTACGACAAACAAATAATTGTTATACCAAGGCAAATCAAAGGCTGCAACTACTTACACTGCCCTAGATATCTAAACTTGAAGTTTTTGCCTTTTGCGGAAGGGAACTGGCTCCTACTATCTACCCTTTGGCGCAAATGTTCAACGATGCGGTTATAACAATCAATGCCAGACATAGCCTTACATTGCGCAACAAAATGGGTATCTCGGTATTGATATTTTCCTGTTCCTGGCACTTGCAGCACACGTTTGAAATCAATTACCCCTTCATACCAACCAGGTAATTCCTCGTTAAGATGCGCTATAACAGGTGACATTATTTTATCCCTTTCACTCCCAGGAGCGACACTATGCAATGCCCGTTTTTCCTTGAAATCAAGCATCGTAGCTGCTTCTGTTTTGATTATGATGAAATACACACGTGGCCGAATCTTATAACGCTTTGGATAATATACATCACTTGCTGCATATTCACGTATGTCTTCTTCTAACATCGGGTTCATGCCGATGTCATCTATGCTTGCCAAAAAATCTATTGCATCATCTACATTATGAACCAATGTTTCTCTATCAAAATACCTTAAATATAAATTCATCTGGAAACGTTGTTTTTCTGTGTAAAAAAAAAGAGCGGAAAACGGGACTCGAACCCGCGACCCCGACCTTGGCAAGGTCGTGCTCTACCAACTGAGCTATTTCCGC
>CALUGQ010000030.1 GCA_944320235.1 uncultured Prevotella sp. | reverse complement strand
TAAAGGGGCAATCATATTGTAGCCAAAGGTGGCAAATCCTGCTTGGCCAAAAGGGTCAAAGTCGCGTGGCTTTTCCATCAATTTGAGAGAAAAGCGAGGAAAACTTGACCAAGTTAATCAAGAATTGGATAGTCTCAAATCTACCTACAATTCCAAATTGAAAGGGCTAGACGCAATCATGAAGAAAGACAATGTCATGATAAACTATATCAACAGAGATGCCGAGATTATTCTCAAAGCTTCCATTTTTGATCAAGTGCTATATGAAGCAGTCAAAATATGCCGAGAAATCCCCGAAGCAGATGCGATGGCAGAGGACACATTCATTGATGACCGTAACAATTTCCGTTGGCAGGATGTGCTAAGCACTGGTCTGAGAGTATTCATTGCCGGAATAGATGGTGCGACTGGCGTAGCTCAGGTGTCAGGCGGTGGCGGCACATCAAACGATATGCCGTGGCGAGATAAGGATGAAGACTTTCTCGATTGGGCCCGCCGTGCTATGCGATATGCCCATGCCAAACATTATCCAGGTAATAGGTTCAAACGGTCGCTGAGCAAATAGTCCTCACGCGCATACGTATATATAATGAGATATGTTTCCTAATTGGAAACACATCTCACTTCTTGAGAGAGCTCAGATACAGAAGTATCCGTACCATCAAGATTCACCTTACTGAAACGCTTGCAACCACAACCACAAGCCCAGATTGGCGGAGGGAGAGGAATGTTGTCACCACCCATGATACCCTCACGTCTGTACTCCATGACAAACTCTATTTCTGTCATGTCACCTGTGCCGTAGATAATATCCACCACACGCTCGCCACACTTGGTGCACTTACTTTGCTTACGCTCTACATCTATGATTCTTGGATATTCTAACATATAAGCAGCAAAATAGGATCAGTTATGCATTATAATATAATATCATCATCGTCCTCTACCTCATCAGAGGTCGTTGGTGGTTGAGGATTTACTGGTGTGGTAAGTTGACTATTTTTCTTTCTTAGCCTATTTAGTAGACTAGCACCTGGAGTAGTACGAGTAGTGATATTATCATCCTTATCTTCTGTTAAGTCTGATCTTAACACCTTGAATGTGTTGAACATTCTCAAACTTCTGTATTGCACTTGAATGTTTGAAAGTACCACTTCTTTTTTCCACAGAGGATGATAGAATACCGTACACAAGCCATTGTCGTCTATCCAATAATTATCGCCATTAGCATCAATTGAGAGGTTATACTTTCTTGCACACTCATGTACAATATGACCGAAATCTGCCATCTCATCAAAATCGCCTCGATGTGATGCATCAAATCCGAAATCGTAATTCTCATCTAACATCAGACGCAATAGACCTACTCCTAATCTCCAATCAAGAATATGGTGGAATCCTCTGTTTGAGTATGTCAACATACACTTCTGGCAAGCAGTTAGACAATTACATCTATGTTCGTCTGAGATAATAGATTGCATGAAACTCTTTTCTTTAGATGTCTTGTTGGCATCAAACGAATCGAATGAGACAATGCTTCTAATCAGTTCCTCCAGCTTACCATCTTGATATAGGTAACTTACTATACCTGCACCATTAGGCAGGGCATCACTAAGATACAAAGATGGATATTCAAATTTATCATCTATTTTTTCGCAGATCTCGATTTCGTCTGGTTGTACATCTAGTTTATCTGCAAGAGCTCGTTGCAACAGGAATGCTGCTGAATAGAATGCTGCTCTGATTGCCGAACGATTACCAGTTTCTAATGACAGATTAAGTACAGATGGATAAGTCTTCAGCTCAAGCTTTATCATTTCAGTGATCTTCTTTGAACCCAAAGCTATATCTAAAGTGTTTTGCGGGTCTTGATCTTTTCTTGAGGTCTCTGTTCTGCCATTCGTATTGTATTTATCAAAGAACATAAAGTTTGCCATTTTACCATAAGGCATTTCCAATCCGTTTGCAGAATATGCACCAGTGTAGAATCTGTTATTATTACTATTTACATGCCAAACCGTAGGATCCTCGTTTAATCCCATCTCATATACAGAAATGTCTACGTTACCTACAGTTTTCTTGTTTGATGGAGCAGATGAGGAACTATTATCACGTGCAAAGATCTGGCTTTGAGTGAAGCTACTCCCCTTGTCATTATTCTCCACAGGAGTACCTGTATTACCTTTAATCTGAAGTGATCGGTAAGCTTGAGGAATCACAATAAGGCGTTGCTTGTCGGTCAATTTTATCTGATGAGATGGTACGCCAACTGGAGCCTCAATGATCTCCTTAATATTATTATCATCCTCTCCTATATTTTTAATATACGTGAGGATATACCTATCAGACAAGGCATCACCATTAGGGTCAAAGAAACTGATCTGTCCTCTGTCATTCGCTTCATCAATCATCGGTATAGTCAAACCCTCTACACGATATTTGCCCTTGTCCTTTGTTTTCTCAGAACCAGGTGCAAACTCCGATATGGCAATCTCACTTGAACGGTCAACACTCTTTACTCTTTTGAATACACTATCAAACCCATGATAGAAGTTCCTTGAATCAGATGGCATACCATACATAGGTAAGAATCCTGCTTCTGAAAGGTATTCAGCAAGTCCCTTGTCTTGATTAGATGTCTTTTTTACAGCAAAATCAATTTGACCAACCATTTTAGTTAATATCCACTCAATGATTTCTTTGATATCCTTTTGAATCTGGTTATTAGTATTGAACTGATCAAAATAACGATGTACAATATAATTCACTGCATCTTCGTTTGATGCAAGCCAGTTTTTAAGCACTATTTGATTGTCGCCCCAATCAGCAATACGTCCAAATTCACCTGCTGTATCCTGAAGGTCATATTGATAAGGAAGATCAAGGAATGCTTGATGTAAAATCTCTTTGAAGACAACACGCTTCATTATCGCTCTCTTCATGCGTACCTCACCATTAGTGTCCTTATATGGAGCTAATGATAATGTTGGTGTTGCAGGAATACCACCTACCATTTCATCTGTAGCCTTTTCATAATAGTACACATCGTGACTTCTACCACGGCAGAAGGTGAATGCTGTAGAATAAGCCTGTCCTCGACGACCACCACGACCTACACGTTGCTGATAATTGTAACGTGTAGGTGGCATATTGCCTTGGAAGATAGCTTGCAAACTACCAATATCCACACCTACTTCCATGGTTGTTGTAACACAAACCATATCAATAGGCATGGTCATCTCTTTTCCAAGTTTTGTCGGATCGTTATCATCAATGAGAATGAGATCCTTAAACTCACGCAAACGTGCCTGAATGTCATCTGTCTGTCCTGATAACTCTTCTGTATGCAATCGCCTTGGAGCCTTTTTCTCCTTCAAGATGTCAAACGAAATGTAATGATCGTGTAGAGAATCTGTATCTACAGTAACCGATGGATCTAATTTCTCCATGCAGCTTGTATTTGTACAGAACCCAAAGCCCTTATTAGGATGAACTCGACCACATTTCGGACATTTCATATACTTCTCGTTCGTCATCTTCGTAAACGACAACTTTTCAAGTTCAAGAGACAGTACATTTATGTCTGTACAATATTTCTTTAAATACCTTACAAGAGCATCTCCTAAACTGCTTTCATCACCACCTCTTCTTTCACAGAATACCTTAATTGGACGTTTTACAGAACCCTTTAAGTGCTCGTAATCTACGTAAGCATTACCCTCTTCTACACTTGGATAGAGATAGTTATCACCCATTACTCGAATGAATGCATCAACAAATTCATAAACGCTTACATCAGAGGGCAACAATCTTCTTAATGTCTGATATTCATTTGAAGATTCTATGTCTTTAGATTGTGGACCACACAAATACCCAATACCAGCATCAAGCACACTAACTCCCATGTATTTACCAAATGAGTTTGCAAAGACAGCGTTCTTAAGTTGCTTTTTGATTTGGCTTTCATATTCTTTGTCCTTAAAATTAGGATTTTGAACTAAAGAATAGTTTTCAAAATCATAAGCAGTACTCCAGTGGTAAAGTCCTACCCCTGGATCTTTTTCGTACCATTGAAACCTGAAAGCCTCACCTGCGGGATTTATACCTCGTTGGAGGAGTTTTCGTACTAATATACCGTCAATACCATAACCAACTAAATTTATCAAAGGTATAGTTGCTGTTTTATAAGAAGAAATATCCTTATTTGATAGAATATCAGTTGCTAATTGAACTGCATTTGCAAAATTGGGGAATTTTGATTGTACAAGGGATGGTATTGCTATCATTTTCGAAAAATCACCATTGCAGTTCTGTTTTTCCGTTTCAACATACAGCTCAATCTCATCCACTTCCTTTCCAATTTCTTCTATACACTCCACGAAGAGCATACGTACCATATCTCGGTACTGTTCTTTCTCAATACCGAGTGCCTGTTTTGCTGCATCCTCACGGCTATCAGAGAAGCCGATAAGCTTAGCAGAATTATCATCTAACTGGTACAGCAATTCCTTACTAAGTATCTGGTTGCTACGATCAATACCAGTTCGGAAACTACGAATAGGTGAATTCGTATGCTTTCTTAATGTGTAATCCTGTAAGCAATGAGGACAAGTACAAGGGGCTGCATAAATCTTTGATGCTCTTTTGTCATCTATTTCTGCACCATTATTATTGTTAACAACTCTGTACAAGAACCCTTGGATGCCATTAGTTTTAATACTAGCCTTTAATGAACCCGTATTTGCTGCAAGCGATTGCTCCTTTGGAGTGAACTTACCTGTGAGAGAATCAAGATAACCTGGTACCCATTGAGCTTTACCATTACTATACGCACATTCTCCAGTGCTTATAACAACCACATGATCTCCACCACCTTGGTTTGCACTTCCTTCTGGTATGTTTATCGGTGTGTTCAGATCTTTTGGCCAGAATATTGCATAGTCTTGATATGTCTTATTCTGAACCATAGGAGTTGGATTAAAGTTAGGTATCTGCTCCAAATTTGGGAAGTTCAGAGTCAATGACACACTTCCATCGTTTGTCTCTCTCTTTCTGTTTCCTCCAATAAATAACTGACCACAGTTCTCACAACGAAGCAATTCCAGTACCTTTCTTGCTCCCACCTCCTTTGAATTATAGCTAAGGTTCTTCACAGCAGGAACATCATCCGAAAGAGAAGGGTTAAGTTCGCCCCACAATCCCTCTACATACTTGAAGAACTTATGGAAGCGGAACCTTGGTAGCTTATGATTCCTATAGATGGTATCTATATAGCCACGGAATATAAGGAATCCACGGTATGCTTCTTTATTACCAGCAAACAAGGACTCAATTAGTTGAGATTGTGATATAGGTCTTTTTGAATTGTCCGTATTTGATGGCAGACAATCATAAAAGTCCTTAAACATCTGCTCTTCATATCTCTTGCAGAACTCTTCTATCGTATCACAATCGAATTTGTCTTTTAAGAAGTTCAGTATCTTTCCTTTGCGAACATCTTCTACCTTACCTGCATTTTCCGGATCAAGTTCGATTGCCACAAAGTTCTCGTGATTGAATTCCGAGAATGATGTATAATCAATGATAACATCCTTATTCTTACCAATATAATTAGAACCTGCCTGTACATTAAATACATTCTCTCCTTCTATGGTACTATAAATACCAAAGAATTCCTCCATGAATTTTTGGGTTTCTGTCTCATCACCCAAAGATGCAGAAGATGCGAGTATTTTGATCTGAGGGTTAGGTACTTTATTACCACGACCATCATCAACTATAGGTTCAAGTCCGATGGCATTATACAGCATGCGCAACAAACAAGCGACTTCGCTACCAGCAGTTCCTCTGTACAAGTGAAGCTCATCTACAATGATATGGAACACCCTATTTTTCTTTGCCTCTTCTCGTTCAGCTTCAGGTAAGTCTTCTGCAGCTAACCAACGTCTCGTATCTTCAAACATTTGACTTTCTGCCCTTCTCATCAGCATAATACTCAACATTGAGGTATTAGTGATCATGATATCAGGAGCCCAATATTGCATATCCCAACGAGTTATCATCTCGCTGGTTGTCAAATCTCCACCTAATCGTGGTTCTATATAGAGAGCATCTTTCTTGTCGGGATTAGTTGCAACATATCTATTGACAAACTCAAAATGCTCATGAATCTTATTCAGCTGTTCCGCAACCTCCTGTTTTCTCTTTGTAAATGCTGTCTTATGGTCGGGATCATTCAGAAGGTCATAACTTTTGGTTGCTATAGTTGATCCATTATAACTTCCGAAGTAGATGCGATTGCCCTGCATCTTATTATGCATGAATGCTCGAACATCATTGCTATCAAGAGCTTCTCGAAGTCGTGCCATTTGGTCTTCAACCAGCGCATTCATTGGATACAGAACAAGCGCCCTTATAGCTGCAGGACGTGGATCATTCAGACGTTGATTTGGAATATATTGCCTCTTTTTAGAACGTCCTTCTATTGCCCCCTCAAACCACTTTGCATGTGATATTGCAGGCGCCCAGCTACTGCTAATGTATTCCTTATAGATGTCTGCTAATAGAGGCAACATAAAAGATTCCGTCTTACCAGAACCAGTACCAGAAGTGATAACTGTATTCTTATATTTTAACGGATTACCCTTTTCGTCAATTCCGGCAAAAGCCTTCTCAAGCATTCCTATCTGATGACCGTATGGAATATACTTGTCCATCAGCCCTTGCATCAAGCCTTTAGCAATAAACTCCTCAAAGTATTCCCTTGCGAAAGTTTCACCACCAAAATGCTCAGAGAATCTGCTGACCAAGTCATCCATGTTCCGGAGTCCTTCAGCAGGAGAATACTCCGGAAGCACTTCAAGATAAGGCTCTTTGCTGAGGTTGTTATCTGCACGAAGAACATCCATACGCTCTTTATTAATTTCCGTGTTACTTATTTTGTATGATACCTCAAAGTAACGCGTATAGTCTTCTTCTATTTTTTCGAAAGCTCCTATTGGATCTTGGGAAAACAAATGTTCAAATTTCTTCATATTATAGGATTTGAATAGGTTCATTATTGAAATTAGTTAAGTTTGGTAGCTTTAGCGTCTCATCTGTCAATCTAAAGACAGATTCGAATGACAGACCGCCACCTTTTGAATACCCAATGGATTTCCGTTCGTTTCCGAACACCCATCTATCCTGTATAAGGAAGGTCATTACCTCGTTAACATTCTTTGCGTCAACTCTAAAGAATGTCCCTTGACAATTCAGGTAAACCCTGTGTCTATGTGCAACAGCTAAAATATTAGTACAGTTATTATCCCGAAGTATCATATATATTTCACGATACTTCCCTCCATTCAGAGCTGATATATAGAATTCCATCTTATGTTTCGTTTGAACACCCTTCCTTGCAAGATTGTTCGTGGCATAGTTCTCTGATCCTGTCAGTTTTTTTGCGAGAACGTTGCATCGGTTTTCATTATGAAGTTTGTACTGGTTGAGTAGTGAATAATAAGTATCACCAGAATCACCACATACAAAAACTTTTCGTGTTTCAGGTAATCCTAAGTTCATCAGATACAAAGCTCGTTCTATGTAATTAGGTAGCAACAATGTGGTTGGTAGATACACGGAATAATCTCTTTGCATGATCACCATAGGTCTACTCATTTCGTGATGGCAATACACTGATGCCCATGCAGTCATTCCATTCTTGATTTCCGCAAAGACATTATTTGCCTTTTCTATGTATCTGACTCTCTGTGTACTTGTGCTCCTCATCGATCTTATTCTTGGCAACAATGGTTCGGATGACGGTTCAAGACGAGGCAGGAATTCATGCGAATCGTTATGCTCAAAATGGAACTGAGAACATATCTCATTATATGTTGGAACCATATTAAGTAGTGATAAAGCGAAATCATTATCGTCCAAAATATCACATTGCTGATTGTATTCATTACTAAACTCGGATGGTGAAAAGTTGTGCCCCACTAGTATAATTGGTGGTAACAACTTTTCTTCATCACTGTGCCGTTTACCATTTATCGAAAAGATGCTGACATTGTGATCATTGCAAAAATCTGTCAAGTCAGCAATAAAGGAACGGGTATAACAACCTCCCAGCATTAGTAACTGAGATCCAGTTGTTTGATGTACCGAAAAAGGAACACGCATAAATGATGGCGGTATGGCTTGACACTTGCTTGTTGAGTAGTCAAAGTGTACAATGCCTGCCTTGCCAAATAATCTTTTCGTGTTACTTATGAATCCTTCTTTCTGGATGTCTATATTTAAGCGAGTGGCTGCATAACTGACACACTTTCTGAATTTAGCATGAGTTATCTCAGAGTATTCAGAGTTATAACAGCAAGCTGCCAAGAGATTCGTAAAATAAAGATCATCCGAAATATGAGAAAAGTCCTCTTTGTTAATCTGGAATATTCCCTGAATCTTCTCTGTTTGATATTTCTTATCAATGTGATTTCCATAGAAAGAACAATCATTCTTATCATTGGTAAGAACACCAAATTTGTTGTATTTATATGTATATAGAGGATTGTAACAAATGCTCTGGCCACATACATTTATACTGCAACAGTAATCATTACCGTTATGTTCAAGGCAAATATCAACGTATGCTACTTCAGAACTTTCAATAGGCATCTCTTTGATGTCTATTATAATCTTATTATCTACAACACCATAAATATATTTGTTTTCATCATAGACTCCATTCAGGTTCAGAAATACCTTAATTTGTTCGGGTATGATTGTTGCAGGAATCTCAAAATACGGCAGGGCATTAATGAAGTAGGCACCATTACTCTTCTTTATACCTCCCTTCATAACAATGGCTGACGACTCTTGTTGTTCTGAAGCCTTTGTTTCGTCCTTTTTATAGTATTGGCCATTCAATCTATTTTCGGTATAATAGATCGTCCAGTCATTACCAAACAGTTCACGAGTGTCTTCATTAGGCCATCGCTTCACTGTATTATTGTTGCCAGCACACCATTTCTCAAAATCTGGTTCTATGCCTTTACGCACAGCAATTATATAGGATTTTGATGGCTTTATCTCTCTCGTTTGAATGAAGAGGCTATCATCGTATTCGTAGAAGAAGATAACATCATCAGTACGCAAAGGGAGAATGCTGTATTTGTTAGTCTTTAAGACATAATCTTTCAGTCCAATATTGGCTTGCTTGTCTATCTTAACAAATGATGTATTATATCCAGCCAAAGTTCCAGACTTTCCTTCTTTTATTTCATATCCTTTCTCGTTGACGCTTTGTTGTACGGTTGTAAGTAGGACAATAGAGTTTTCTGTACCTTCGTCATCATTAGGAAAAAAAACGCCTAAAGCAAACTCTCCGCTAACTATTGTCTGGCTGTAATCAGCAGATTGTTTACGTTCGGCTATCTTACTTTCGTAAACATCAATATCAAAGTCGTCAATCACAGATTGTACCTTTCGGGCAGATATTCCCTTATAGTCGTTTGCAGAATAGCACTTAAGCAGAATGTCTCTGAGCTCTTCGTTGGCTTTTACATCCTTGAGTGAATTCATTATAATTCCTATGATCTCAAGGAAAGTCTTTGAATCAATCAGTTTCCATACACTGGATTTGTATATTGCATCTTGAATCTTATTTCGCGTGGAAGCCGATAATGGAAGATGGTACAAGATTCTTCCAGCATAATCACCATACTCCGAATTTGAACGATCATATACACTGGCATCTTTATCAAACCTATTGTTATACTGGTTGATAAGTTCCCACAATTCCGGTATGAAAGTCCTTGAACTTGCTGAAATAGTGTCTCCCACATTTGCCCACTCTTGTGTCTCTCCATTATCAAATTTCAAGATCACATAGATAACAATAGCGAAGAATGGCATAGCATGCATCAATGCTTTCTTTTCTTCTGATACGCGGATTTTGATACTGCCATCAATAGCTTCATATCTGTCAAAGTACTTAATGTCTTTTGAATAGATATGATTTGCTACAGCCAACACATCTGAACGTCTATTATTCTTCAAACAGAATATACTTGAATAATATTTGCAATCAGAATAACCACAAACATTATCTCCATTGGGATCACGTTTCACACAAACATACCTATTGTAATGTGCACAAAAATGCTCTACACAGGAAATGAAATCTTCCTTGTAGTCATCTGTCTCAATACCTTTTGCTTTGCCAATTTCTTCCAAAAGACGTCTGTCTATGTGGAGAAGGATCTCGCCTTTGCCATTCTTGAAGAAATGCTCGAGCAAACCATTATTCCAGAGAAAATATTTATAATAATTGTTGTAGAAAAATCTGTCCATAATTAATCTATGTTCCATTCAATGAAATCTGGATAGATGTCTGCAAGTTGCTTTAGCATCTTACCAATCTCCGAGTTTGCATTATTCAATGTTATTACCAGTGTGTCTATTGGTCGAGTTAATGGCATAAGCGCCCATAAGAGCACGCTTCTTTTCTTTGCCACTTCTGGATCAAAGCATAATTCATCTTCATTAGCCTTGTATGTATCTAACTTATACTGTATCAATTCGTCAAAATCTGCACATACAACACACCAACCTTCAAGTCCACGGCAAGAGTCATATTGATATACACGACATTCATCTTTGGTTGGATAAACAGTACGATTGTTATCGTTTATGCCGTCATATACAGGAATACCTGCCTTATTGTAAGCCTCTGCTTTTGCAAATTGTTTGCCTTTGTTGTCTCTTATAACCTGAGTTGGTGGTTCCAGAATGAGAATATCATAATTCTCACACTTATTTTTCTCACAGTTAGCCTTGAGCTCCTTGAATGTCTTTTTCTTGAAGTTAGAATAAATCTTTATCTCTCCGCCAGGAAGTTCATCATTAGGTTTTACTTTCCAATCAAGATTGGCCAAACGCGCAAATGCATTCACGAATGAAACGAGATTTGCTTTTTGCCTGCGTTCCAGTTCCATTGTTTTGGGTTTTCTTACGAGTGACTTTTCTACTCCTCTTTCCCATATCTGACGATTACCGACTCTCATAAACTGGTCAACACCATCAGCTACAATCAATCGATTTGCACCATATACTTTGAACAGAATCTTTTTCTCTATATCGGAGAAATCTTGAGCCTCGTCTATCAAGATATAATCCCAGTCGATAGAGTTTTCAGCCATATCCTTTAATGCTTCGACATCCTCTCTCTGGCATGTTTCAACTATAAACTCGTATAATTGCCTCAATGCCTGATTATACTCGGTATCAAATGTTTTTTTCAAAGGATTCAGAGTCTTGACATCAACACCAACTTCTTTCATCAATGTAATGAAGAACGAGTGAATGGTTTTGATAGATACAGTACGTCCATCAACCTTTGATGGCATAGGGGTATAGTCGATCAGACGCTTGATGTCACTAACCAAAGCATTGTTATACGTAAGGATCAGACAGCGGTTATCATAATCCTCGTTTGCGAGAAGGAATGCCAATTGGAGCAATTGTACAGTCTTACCAGTACCCGCACGACCAGTAACTATAGTAAGCTTATTACCTGCATCCGTTAACAGTTTTTCAACGTCAGTATTCTTCTGACTTAACAATTCGAACTTCTGTTTGGTAAGGCCCTGTGGTTTTCTTTCTTCAGTAAAAAGATCTACAATGGATTTGTATTCGCATTCTCCATCAGAAAAACCATCCAAACAGAAATGGTTTGAATCAATCTTCATAACATTAGCCTGTTGAAGAATGACATTTACCAGATCTCTGAACTTAAATCCTCTGTGGAGTGCATTATCTATCACACTACCTCTCATATAAGAAAGATCTGTCTTAGACAAGCCATTTAACCATAGAATATCACATATAAATGGCTTGATATGCAATTGGTTATTCAGATGATTGAACAATGAGAACTTTGCTTCGTTACATTGTTGAGAGGCATTATGCGGAATTCCAAAATAAGAAACAATATAATCTGTTCCTTCACGTTTTATGCTACTTGCGGAATGTGACTTGAGTTCTATATTGCAAATAAAACTTCTGATGTCCAACTCCTTGACAACATCATAATTCTTCGTATTGACATTCTTTAGCGTCAGATTGTCAATGAATCCCATTACAAGCATATCGATATCGTTTCGTTTTTGACCGAATATACGAATGCTGGTCATGATATAGATGATTCCTTTTGCTTCTGGGTAAGATGCTAATTCCTCTTGAAGATTGTCCTTCAATTGGTTTGCAGCTTCATCCTCCTTGGAAATTACTGTAGTGTCCTTTGCAAAGCTTTTTACTTGTACTTTTATCATAGTATCATTGTGGGTTTATACTAAAGAACTTACCTCATCCTTAATCTCCTGATAGAAGTTGTCCATCCAACCAATCAGTTTATAGAAGAGTGTTTCTTCATCAAGATGTTCATTCCAATCCTTCAATATGTCGAAGCCAGTATTTGCATACTTTTCTGCAAGAGCATACACCTCGTCACGATTGCAGATGTCATCAATCTGATCGGTATTGTCTTTTAACTTATCCCTCGGGAAATGTGAATCTGTCAACACTCATCACAGGTATAGGTAGAATGTTTCCATTGCTGCGTATGGCAGCGATCTTCTTCAGCAGGTCATCAGTGACTTTCAGCCCCGACAATGTGCCGTTGTCGTAAGCCCCCAGTATCAGGTAGCCATTCTTTCGTGAATTTGGCAGATCGTTGGCAAAGGCACAGATAGCCTCCTGGAACTTATCCATGTCACCTGTTGAAGTGGTTCGCTCCACTCGATAGGTTTCCGTGCTATGCAGCAGTTCTTGTATTTCGTCTTTTGTTATCATTTGACTTATTTCTCTTGTGCGACTCCTATGTTTATTGGAAAGTCTTTCCGTTGTCAAAATAGAGAGGATGGTTATTGTCCGTTAGAAACTGAATCTGCAAATCCATCAGTTCTGCGTTTGCTCCGGTCACTTCTAGATCTTTATCAAATACAACATAGAAGTCTACCGAAAGCATTTGTTCTACATCTTTGGATTTTTTTGCACATCTTGGCTTTATGATTCCATCAAATGTATGCCATAATTGCGCGATTGCATCGTTCGCTCTTTGAATAATAGTCAGATAATTGAAATCCGAAACATTTGTTTTGAACTCAATAAGACACATTTCTTTATCTGTCAGAAGCATTCCGTCGCACACTCCACCGACAATAACACTTGGTCCTGTGATTATTCTGCCATCAAGTGGCAGCAAAGCAATCGTGATATTGTTTGGATTTGTTGCCACGAAACACTTCGTAACAAACTCAGGTGCTACATCTGTCCAATCTGTATAACCAAGATTCCCGTCATCATAGACGTAAAGATGCTCGGCAGAACTCTTGTCGAAAGCATTAGCCACACCAATAGCGCCACAATCTTGTAATGCGGTGCACAACCTGAGGTTTGTGATGGCTACAGGTAAATCGTTATTTTGCGAGAGTCTTGGCATAATATTGATACAAAGAGTTGAAGACTCGCATTATTTCGTCTGATGCAGAATCTAATTCATTCTTGGAAACAAGTCCTGTTTTTTCATTTATCACAGGTTGACAATAACATTCGTCTGAGGAAGACAGACGGTAGGCTGCTATTTCATTCTCATTAATTTGATACTTTACAGGCAATATGGCCTCTATCTGCCCCCTCTGTTCCTCAGTAGCATTGGCATATGCTTTTGCTCCCATAATCATTGTATTGATAATTGCCAATGAATATGGACTATGCGTAGTGAACACAAGCATATTCTCCTCAGCACTTGCATTGTTGGAGATCAAAGAAAAGAGCACCTCCATCTGCGAACGAGGGAAGAGGTTCAATTCTGGTTCTTCAACGATGTTTATAAACTGATTATATCTATTGGCATATGACAATTGACGAATCATCATATCTTTGATACTGTCAGAATATTCTTCATTCAGCATGATTTCAGCTACTCTTTTTTCTAGTTTGTCTTTTTCTTCTTTTGAGAGCTTAACTTCTTCCTTATCGGATATCTTACTGCTCAAATACTCCGAAACAATGCACATCGGAAGGGATGACTGAATGCCACTGGAAGCATTGATAAGTCTTACTTTATAGTCTACCCCGTGAATCCATCCTGCATCATTCAAACTGTCATATTCAAAACGCAATCCTTCAAACGGTAGATTATAGCCATTCTGAAAGAATTTCTTCGCATTTACAAATTCGTCAGAGAATGTCTCACTGGAATCAGGCAACTCTTTTAAAAGTTTTGACTTGTTTTCGGCTACGCTCACTATCGAACGTTCTGCTGGAACATACATTACCTTTGAGATGCCTTTTATCTCATGATTCTTGTCGATTACGCTGAAATTTCCGTTCTCATACAAAAAATCATATAAATCTCCTTCAAACTTGATGTATGAGCTCTCATTGACGAAGGATTCTATTCTGTGATATTTACACAGCATTTTCTGAAATCTATTATACTGTTCAAAGTATGATAGTTTGTATTTCTTTTGGCTCAGAACCTTCTCTGTCCACTTAAACATGGAGAAAAGTTTTGCCACGCAACTCTTGCCTGTGCCTTGGTCTCCTATGAACAAGGTTACTTTCTTAAATAAAATGTCAAGGTCTTTAACAGGACCGAATGATTTTACTATTAAACGTTCGTTCATATGATTTTCTTTTTTTATTCTTGTTTATAACGCTTTTGTCTTATGCAATGACGTGGATTTCATTTTGCCATAGATACTAAAGACATATCATTTCTTTTCAATCCTCAACAGTTCGTTAATATCGACTTCGAGGAGTTCCGCAATCTTGACAAATGTCTCCATAGGTGGTTGGCTGGAATTGGTACACCATTTACTTACGGTAGTTGGTGCACATTCCAATTGCTCGGATAGCCACTTGTTTGTCCTCTTCTTATCTGCGAGAACCACTTTGATTCTATTTTCCATTCTTCTTCAGATGAGTTGTACCTTATTATATAATAATACGCGTACAAAATTAATTAAATTTCCGCCAAACAAAGAAAAGAAAACCATTTTTCTGTAAAATACAGTCAATTTTATATCTTTTTCTTCACTTTTATTCTTCGTAGATACCATTTTTTAGCGTGCTTAACCACAAAAAGTGCCACCTTTGGCAGAAATATAATGTAGAGCAATAAGGCATCACGACTAAAAGTTGTCAGTATTGGCAGATTTTAGTAATGACAAGGTTTTATCATTACTGCATTCCTAGTCTAACATAAATCAAAAAAATGCAACAACAATGAAACATTTTATGTGTTTTCTTTTGGTTATTTGGGGAGAAATTAATACCTTTGTAGTGATTTTGTAACATGTTGATTATCAATGGTTATTTCCGTTTTTGCGACATGTGTGCAACATCCGGTGCTAACGCATTGATAGTCAGTTAAAGTCGTTTTCGAGGAAGTCAAATGATTCCGATAAGTAAATACATACTAAATCGCAAGCAAAAGCGTGCAGCTCAATGAGTTGCACGC
>CALUGQ010000029.1 GCA_944320235.1 uncultured Prevotella sp. | reverse complement strand
TCTGTTATATACAGAAATTCTCAAAGCCTTTTTTATTTACTTCTCATCGAAATATTCTAAATCCGAAACTTGAGTAATTTTATATAAATCAGTTTGCTATGATTAAAAATGTTATAAAAATATCATTAAACGATTTTGCATAATATTTTAAATCAAAAACTTACGTGATACTTATAGTTCTTTTGTGGCACTACTCCACGAGTGACATAATAAGTCCTTGATTGGCATCATCTATCACCGAGTTTTCCAACATTGTTAGATAAATCTGAGTAGTCTGTTCCGAAGTATGTCCCATACCTGCACTGATGACGGAAATAGGCACGTTGTGGTTTCTTGCAGCAGTAGCCCAGCTATGGCGTGAGGTGTATGATGTCAATTTGCAATCCGCAGGCAACAGCTTCGATAGCCGTCTCAACAAACGATTATGATTGTTGATTGCCGCCTGATACTCCTCGTATGCTTGCTTTGTTTCCGTAGAAATCAAAATCGGGAAAACATAGGGTGATAATGCCGACGAGTATCGGTCGATAATGCGTTGTATGCTCGGCTCTATACGCACACTCAATAATTGCCCCGTTTTACGGCGGGCATAACATATCACACCGTTTTGAATATTCTCTTTCTTCAAGTATGCAATATCCACGAATGCCATTCCACGGGTGCAATAGCTGAAAATGAATATATCCCTGGCAAGGGCTAGAGGAGTTCCTTCAGATAGTTTCAGCTTATACAACTGAGATATTACAGATTCAGACACAGCTCGCTTGCGGGTGCGATCAATCCCCGTATAAACCTCCGTAAACGGGTGCGATTGTTCAACAAGTTTTTGTCTTACTGCCTTGTTGTAAACCGCTCTCATAATACGCATATAGAATGAAATGGAGTTTCTTACCATCCCTCGCTGCACGAGAAAGGCATTATAATCAGCAATAAGTTGTTCTGTTATGGCCGAGAATGGCAAATTAACTCCACCAAGAAACTCGGCGAAGTTCTTCATTGTTTTCTCATAGTTCAGTGCAGTTCCCAAACGATTGGCATTACGCATCAATCGTATCTGGTTCTGCATAAAGTCCAATACCGACACATGACATTCGGGCGACTTGTAGCGTTTGATAATATCGCCAACCGAATAGGTCGCTCCACTGTTATCTAAATCCTTAACAATTCGCTTCAATAGTGCGGTATCGCTATCTATACGATTCTGAATAATAGATCTGTCCGCAACACTTACAGCAACCTGTTCTCTCATTGCATCCCATTCGTTGGGCTGCAATCGGATATTGGTTGTTATCTGCTGTGTTGCTCTGCGATGAGTCACTTGATAAAATATCGTTCCTGCACATCCTGTTACAGATGAAAGACGTAATTTTACTTTTATTGTTGCCATAAGCGTGATAAACGGTTTAAGATGATACAATTAGAGCCTTCTCTCAATTGCTTAAGGGAAGGCTCTTTAAATAACGGCTACGGGATATACAGCAATTGAAACCTAATTTTTACAGCATTTTCTAATGCATACCATCTCCTTAATTCTTTGATTTAGTGTTGTTTTTCTGTTGTTCCTGCTTTGCCTTGATAGACTGTGCTTTGGATTCTTGTTCCATAGCAGCCTGTTCTTTGAGACGTGCTTGCTCGGCAAGGGCGGCTTGCTTGCGAACTGCCTCCTCGTAGGTCTCCACATCCTCACGCATTTGCTCAATCTTTTGGTTATCTCGGTTAAGCTCGAAGATCTCCTCCAATGTGGCTATCTGCTCAGCCGAGGCATCGCCTTTCATCTTGATGTAGCGGTATTTGAGGTCGTTATCCTCTTCTCGCTGATTAGGCTTCTCCGATATTATTATCCAAGTAAATAGCCCCAAAATCAAAACTGTTTCTATCACAATAGTCCAAAAAACAAATGGTGTTTCGAAGCCGATTCTATGATGCTTGAAATTATGAACACCATTCTCAATGGTTGTTTTCAATTTCTGGACTAATGTCTTGACCTCATCAGTTTTTTGCTCTTGAATGGTTTTAATCTCCGCCAATGAGTTTAGCAGATCGCCAGATGATTGCGATTTATTGACAATAGCCTTTACATCCCTTACAGCCTCATTTATGGCACTGAAATTGGAATTTAGCACCTTAGTCTGCTCTTCAAGTTTGCGGTCTGTGTGTCGGCAATTAAGTCCTATGGCATTGCCTACAAGCCCCTTAATCTCTTGTACTAATGTTTCATTAGCCTCATTTTTAACTGCCGAATTGCTCACGCTCGGTTGAATATTCTTCAATTCGTTAATGCCTGTTTCGATTCTTTCCAAGCATCCGTAGATGCCTTCCATGAACGACTCATTGTCGTTGTGATTATAGTTTTTGTTCATGATTGTTTGAATTTAAATTTGTTAAACTTCGGGTTGATTAGAATCTTATTCCTCGATTCTTTTTCTTCTTATCCTTCTTTTTCTTCTGCCAAGAAGGTGCTTGTTCATCCTCTTGTGGAGTATCCGATGGAGTGAATAAACCCATTCCGTTGCTCTCGATAAGATTGTCGGTAACGCTGTAATTGCGTTCCTCCTCTTGCCTTATCGGTTGCTGTTTAGGCTCTATTTCGGTCTGCATTTTCGGCTTATCCCAACTTAATTGCTCGTTAAGTTTTGAATAACTGAACTGTCGGCTGATATCGGAAGCCTTGAAAGTGTAGCCATCTTTGGTGAAACTTAATCCCTCATTCTTACCCGTTCTTCGGTTAATCTTGAAGGTCATACCAATACCTTGCTTTTGCAGTTGATTACCCAAGTCCCACCAAGTCCGACTCCGTTTCAATGCAGCCTTAACAGCATTATGAATCCCATACTTCACCCGTTCAGGATCGTGGAGTTTCTTAACATTGGTTTTGCTCTTATCCTCTGCGTAGGTCAATCCGTATTTGTCTTTCAGCCTCTTTGTGGCAATCTCATTACGCTTAAAATCATTCTGCGAAGAGATTACTTTACCATCGTAGTTGATGCGATTATAGACCAAATGACAATGCGGATTGTCGGTGTTATGATGCCTTACCAAGATGAATTGCGTGTTCTTAATACCCATTAGTTCCATATACTCTAATGCGATTTTAGCCATAAACTCATCGGTTAATCGTGGTGCATCTTCAGGCTTAAAACTCAGTGCAATATGCCCTAACGGTTGCTTAATTTTCGGATTTAAGAGGCATTGACAGTTGAAACTTTCAATCATTTCTCTGTTGGTTCCGAGTAATACACCATCCGATTCAAGGATTTTGGCATCGTCTTTACCCATTACATAGCGTACACATCCGCCAAAAGATTTGCCCTTCTTTATTTTTCCTATCATCTGTACCTCCTTTCTTCGGCTTTGTAGTCGCTTAATATCTCCTTCAACTTGGCAAGCAGTTCCATCACTACGTTCTTTGTTCGATAGAATCCCGTCTGATGCGACAGCTTTGTTAGCTGATTGAGGTTGTTTGCCATACCTATGAGGTTACGGATTACGGCTGCATCCTCAGCCGAATGTTTGGCTACTATTCGTGCTTCAAAGGCTGCATCTCGAATGTACTCGGCAAGCGTGCGATTAGCGTTCTTACTTCGGTGGCGTAGCTTCTCATAGTCGGGCTTTGAGAACTTCACCGTTACCGATTTTGTAAGTCGCTTCAAGGTGCTTACTTGTGGTCTACCTCTGGGCTTGGGTTTCGTTATTTTCTTATTATTCATCATTGCGATTTTTTACTTGGTTATTGATTTTCAGATTCGGCTTTTCACAATCTGCGACCATCGGGAGCGGATTGCCTCCACCTTCAGGGTGGAGCGAGGTTTTTAGGGTGCAATGGCGGCTCGTCCGACATTTTTCGGCATCCCGAAAGATAACCTCGCTACACCCCAAGACTGAGGTCTTGCTGCTTCTACCGTCATTTACGGTTTTCGATGGCTTCGATTGCTTTTTCAGTCACTGATAATGGTACCGTGAGCGGTATATCGGTTGCTTCCGTTATTCCGTGCTTCCGACCTCTCGCACTCTCGGATTCTTGCTTTATCGCAGGCTATCCGTCAGGTCAGCACTACAATTTTCTCCACTGCTCAAAGTCGGCATCGTAGGTGTCGAGATGCTGACGGGCTATGTTCTCAAGCAAGCCAGAAACACTCATCTTTCGACCTCCGAGTTTACGGACATAATCTTCAAGTCTGTCCCTTACCTCACAACTGACAAATACAGGTTTACGGTCGATAATGACGGGTACTTTTAGATAGGAATTGCGATACTCCTCCAATGAGAGTTTGCGTTGCTTACTGCTGACTCTGCGTTGGATGCTGGGTGGCTCCTCTGTAATGATTGAAACATCCATAACGGATTGTGGCTCGGCTACTGCCTCTCCCTCGATTACAGAGTCTGCAATACGATTCTTTGGCGTGAAATCCTGCAAAGCCAATTCAACACTCTTTTAACTTCGGCATCTCTCGCTGCCGATGGCGATACGCTCAGACTCATCATTTCAGTCAAAGCGTTCTTTTCAATTGTTTTTGTTGTTCCCATTTGTTTATTTTTTAGGGTTTATACTCCGGTCTCAGTGCGCACATTGACCAATTGTCGTGAGCAAAGTAAGTGTGTATAATTCAGGCAATGAAACGATTGGATTCAGTTAGGCAATTAAGTATTGTTCTGCTTTTTAGGCAGGTGAACTAATGGTGAGGACTGCTCAAAATTTCTGTTATTGGGAGTGATGATAAATTGCGGATAGAATCATAAATTGCGGAAATTAAGGCCTTAATTTCGATAGCGGATAGACGGACTGCCGAGACATCGGAAGTTGGTCTATCCGCTATCCTGTTATGACTGATTAGTGGCTGTCTGTTTCGGCTGTTCGGCCAAAAATTTGGCAGACGGATAAGCATCGGTCTGACAAACGACAATGCAGCGGACAAGATCCGAAACGTGCAGTCGCTTTAATTGGAAACTAAGTGTATAGGTGTGATAACTATACTTTGATTGGTGAGTAAAACTATTAGCATAGGCTGTTAAAGTGCCACGAACTACGCCATATACTGCAACAAGTTCGATGAATCATTGAGGTATGACAACTTATCCATTATTTCGCACCAACAAAACGTATTTACTGCGAAAAGAAAAATGATTATAATGATGGATATGATGGGATTTCGTGGGGTAATTTACCGCACCGAATATGCAATGATATGTCAGCCTATGACACGTATGGACACACCCATTGCAGTCTGTTCTTAACTGCTTTTATTTGCAGTGGAAACACCAACGGAAAAAGAAAAATATGTATAACTAAAAATATTGACAACAATGAACATCATCAGTTTTGAAGAAAGAACCTTTGAGGGAATTGCAGCCAAGTTTGAGTACTTCGTGCAGCGAGTGGATAACCTTTGTCGCCGACACAGTGAGAAGAAAATTGACGAGTGGATGGACAACCACGATGTGTGTCGAAAGTTGCGTATCAGTCCGAGGACATTACAAACACTTCGTGATAACGGAACGCTTGCATTCAGCAAGATTGGTAACAAGACCTACTACCGTCCCGAAGATGTTGAACGCATTATCAGGATTGTGGAGGATCGACGCAAGGAAGCCAAATGGCGAGGTAGAACTATTTAACCGAGTGAAATGAGTATAATAACAATGATAAAAACTAAAAGCGTATGAACAATGAAATCAGAGAAAAAGACCATGAGTGGGTAAAGATGTTCCACTCAAGCATCGACAGACTGTTAGTGTCTATTGAGAAGTTATTTGAGAGCCGACAGCCGGGTGCGTTCAACGATGAACTGCTGACCGATAAGGAAGTTGCACACATCTTGAAAGTGAGCCGAAGGACTTTGCAGGATTATCGCAACAACGGCATCTTGTCCTATATTCAGGTTGGCGGTAAAATCCTCTACCGCACCTCCGATGTACAGCGGACAATAATGAGCGGATTCAAGGAGGCGTACAGGTTACGGGATAGTGGATAATCACTCCTTTGTCATAATCGGTTGCTTTTAATTGCTTATTCTATACCATAGGTTTAGTTTAGACGAATAAAAGCAACCGTATTTATTGTGCTTATCAAGAAAAACACTATCTTTGCGGTTGAATTTAATCGATTATTATAAACTATGAGTTTAGAATATCAAAGTAAATTAAACCAACTGCTTATGTCAGGCAAGAAGAATGGACTCTTTTTCTCTGATTGGTTAAGGAAAAATGGTTATTCAGATCAGTTGATAAGAAAGTATCGACAATCTGGATGGCTTGCGACTTTAGATAAAGGGGTTATGTATCGTACAGGAGATTCATTATCTTCATTCGCAGCATTGTCTTGTTATAATGAACAGTTAAATAAAAAGGCGAGAGTGGCTGCACATTCTGCATTGGAACTTTTCGGCTTTAATCATTATGTTCCGATGGGAAAGCCCTTACTTATGGTAGCCCATCATAATTCCAATATACCCAAATGGATGACAAGTGATTCTTTTGACAAGAATTTCAAGCCATTTAGCACTAAAATGATTGATGTACCCCAAACAAGTACCTTACAGATAGAGGGTGTTGATGTTTTAGTATCTTCTCCAGAACAAGCTTTTATGGAATGCTTGCTTTTGGCTCCAGAACAATATAATTACATGGACTTATACTATATAATGGAGCAATTAACCTCATTGCGTGCTGATGTGGTGCAAACACTGCTTGAACATATAAAAAATCAGCGAATAAAAAGAGTTTTCCTATATATGGCCGAAAAAGCAGGGCATTATTGGTCCGACATGCTGAATATAGACAGAATAAATCTCGGCACATCCAAGCAGCAATTAGTAGAGAGCGGAATATATATAAAGAAGTATAGAATTACAATACCTAAAGAATTGAACGAATATGAATGATATATACAAAAAACAAGTAGCCCTTTTGATACGCATTATGCCTTCAGTTTATCGTATCAAGGATTTTGCGGTTCACGGGGGAACAGCCATCAATCTGTTTCATAAGAATATGCCTCGTTACTCTGTGGATATTGACTTGACCTACATTCCAATACAGGAAAGAGAAGAGAGTTTGAAAACCATTAACGAACATCTAAAAACTCTTAAAGCTAATATAGAGAAGTCTGTTCCTGGCATTAAAGTCGTTCCGAAGTATGATGTTTGGAAATTGCAATGCACACTCAACGGAGCAACTGTTAAGATTGAGGTAAATGGCACGAAGAGAGGTCTAATCGGAGTGATTGAAGAAAAAATGTTGTGTGACAAGGCTCAACAAGAATTCAGTATGGCATGTAAAGCTCGTACTGTGTCATATTCACAATTATATGGTGGTAAGATAACTGCTGCATTGAGTCGCCAGCATCCACGAGATTTGTTTGATTGCAAGTATATGGAAATTTCATCTTTCGATGATGTGAAAGATGGTTTTATGTTATGCCTACTCGGTAGCGACAAACCCATTATTGAATCTTTGCAACCCAATAGCATTGACCAAGCTGACGCTTTAGAAAAGCAATTCAATGGAATGTCTGATGTCGAATTTAGTTATGCAGATTACGAAGAAGCGAGAACAAATCTGATTGCACAAGTCAATGCTGCATTAACAGAGGCAGATAAAGACTTTATTTTGTCATTTGAAGAAGGAACACCCGATTGGGGCAAGTGTTGTGCAGGGGATTTGGGCAACTACCCATCGGTTAAGTGGAAGTTGCAGAACATCATCAAACTAAAAGAGACCAACCCACAGAAGCACAAACAAGGTATTGAGCGATTGAAACAATTCTTTGGTAGATAATATTTTGTCTTATTTTACAAATTGATTACATATAATATGAGTTGGTATGAAAATCTATTGATAAATCCTCTTTACCTAATTATCTTGTTAGTCATTTTGACATTAATAGGGATATTCATTGTAAAGAATACATCAATATCGGATAAACAATGGCGGAAGTTTGATTTTTGGTGTTTAATCTTCGCATCTTTAGGTATATTTTGCATATTGAGTGATAACAGAGAATTCTTTTACACACGAGAGGCAAATATACGGAGCCACAGAATCAATACATTTGAATGGAGGGTAAATTGGGAATTAGATCCCAATATATATAATCGCACATTTAATACTACAATATATAGCCCCAAGGAGATTGAGTTAATTGATGAAGATTATAAAACTATGTATTCATGGATTCTTGTTAATAAAGACTCTATTTTAGAATGTATCAAAGAAAGGCGATATATTGATACTTTATCCTTTAAGTTACCAAATTTCAAAACAGGGAATCAGACATTCTTACCTCAAGAAATCGAAGAATTTAAACATATAATATCAGAGTATAACAATGTCTTGGATGAATATTACTATTATACAGAAGGGACTAATAGAAATTGGGTGGAGTTTCTATATGAGATTTTAGCTCCAATATTTTTAGTAATAAGTTTGTCCTATCAGTTTGTACGATGGTATTGGGAAGGACGCAAGCAAAAATGACAATAAAAAGGCTAAAGATTATTTTTCTGGAGGGAGTGCAGTTTCTCGTCTGCCCCATTATTATGATTCCTTAAAAATAACCCTCCAAAGATAGAAATGGGAATAGCGTACATTTAGGCTATTTGATTAAATCCTATTTGTACGCTGTTCTTTTTCTGAGTTTATTACTTTTCCGTCAGTCGTTTGTTTCCGTTGCCGAGAGCGTCCATTGTACAGACGTGAAAGGGGAAAGGTTTTCGGGCAGAATACTCTCCGTAGGAGGAAGATTCTGCCCGAAACGGCTTGCCGCTTGACCTTTTCACTTTCAGAAGAGTCTGTACTAACTTAATGGACTGCAACGGAAATAAGCGACTGACTATAAAAGTTTATTATTTTCTCAAAAAATCGTATATTTGCATACTCATTTGGCTGTATGAAGTACTAGATTTTATTGACTTGTCTGCGCTTACCAGCTTCACTGCGGATATTTTGACAATTATTTCATATGTTAAAAAGGAGGTAAGTATGGTAGCAATGTTAATTACAGGTGCAGTTGGTTTCGTGTAGGAGTTGCAAGTAAGCGACAAGACAAGAAAATACAATTTAGGAAAACGGCATAGAAACCATGGGGTTCGATTCCCCCTCCTGCACCAAAATGACGCTCCGCAGTGGGCGTCATTTTTAATTAGATAATAATTGTTTCAACTAATAGCATTAGTAACTCTGCAAATACATTCTATATTATCGTCATAGTGCCATCGATACTATTATCTTACCGTTATTGGTTGTTATTTCTTCATATTCTCCATCAATCTATCCATATCCTCCGAAATCTTATCATCAGTTACTTTTGCATAGCCTTGAGTTGTACGGATATTGGTATGTCCCATCATCTTTGCAATACTCTCCATTGGAACACCTGCTGAGACAAGGAGTGTTCCGAATGTGTGCCTCGATTGATGGTAGGACAAGTTATGCTTGAATTGGTGTGCAAATCCCAATTCGTGTATCTCGAACCAAATCATATCCCTACAAGGTAATGGAAAGATTGGCTTGCTGTCATCTGTGGTATTGTACAGCGACAATATCTGCTCAGCAATTGGGTGCAGTGGAATAAATGCCTCTACATCTGTTTTCTTACGGCAGGTTCTAATGTATTTGCGTCCTTCAGCAGTTGTTCCTATGTGATGAGGATATAATCGTTGTACATCCACATACGCCAATCCACAAAAACAAGAGAAAATAAATGTTCGTCTCGCCAACTCCTGCAATGGATCAAGTTTTGGATGGTTCATAATATCCTGCAATTGACTTTTGCTTATATACATCAATTTCTTCGGAGGCTTTTTCTCATACTGGATATCGTCTATTGGATTGAAACGCAAGATGCCATTGTCCACAGCCAAATAGACTAATCGTTTCAGCCAACACAAACAATGGTTCCTGTATGATGGCTTATGCGGGTAATTCATCTTCAAATAAAGAATATAGCTGTTGCCAAATTCCTCTGTAATATCAGTCAATAGCATATCCTCTTTGCCCAACGAATTGATATACTCACGCAAATAGTGTTGGTACATCTTTGATTGGCGATATGTAGATGTGGAGTCAATCTGTACGGAACGGATTTTAAGGTTCTCCCTCTCAACCTCACCAGCTTGCAATATGTATTTGGGAATATCTGAAACACCCGTAATGGCATTCTTTAGCAATTTGGCAGTAATGACACCATTTGTTTTTAGCAGACTATTGTAAGTATCATCAATACGATTCTTATAGTCATTGAGCATGCCATTGATTCTAATATTCTTTGTTTCTCCCTTCTTGCTGTTCCATTCATTAGGAGTGCAATAAAGCCCTGTCGCCAACACCGCAGCTTTGCCATCAATGGTTACTCTGCACATAATGGCAGTTGTGCCATCAGCCTTAATCTTGTTGCGGTTGATATAGTATAGTTGTTTATATGTACTTCTCATAATTCAAACTTTTTGTGGGTTATAAAACTAATGTCATATCACTTGTTGCCTTGATGAATATATCCATATCATCGAACAACTTCTTAGGTGTTACCTTAGCATAAAGTTGAGTAGTGGTAAGGTTGGTATGCCCAAGCATTTTGCTGATTGTTTCAATGGGGACACCTGCTTCAAGCGTAATCAGACTTCCGAATGTATGACGCCCCATGTGGTAGACCAAATCCGTCTTAATTCCTGCCAAGTCTCGAAGTCCTTTCATATGTCTTCGCAGATTTGGGTGGTGTATCATCGGGAATAACTCCTTGCGCTCATTACTGCGATATTTCTCTATCAGAGCAATAGCTTCAGGCAATAGTTTTACTCGTCCCAAATGTTCATTTTTCTTACGCAGATATTTCAGCCATAATGCACCATTGTCATCAGTATAGATGTTATCGCCTGTTATTGAAACAGCATCGGCATAGGGAACACCTGTATAGCAAGCAAATAAGAATAGATCCCTTGCGATATTATGCGTGACTCTGGATGCAGGAATTACCAAATCTCGGATCTTTTCAAAGTCCTCTCGACTCAATGCACGTGGTGCTTTCCTATTCTCTTTTGGAAGTTTGAAATTTACGAAATAGCGTTTCTCTGCATGACCTTCTTTGAAAGCCAATCGGCAAATCTTTTTGAGTATGGCCAGATAATGCCTTGCCGTATCAACAGCAAGCCCTTTATCCTTCAAGACATACTCCTGAAACTCATATGCCAAATGCTCATTCAATTGCCCGAAAGCCAAATCTTCAACCTTGAAACGCTTTTTAATAAACTCACCAAGATATCTGCGAGTATAGATATAGGTTGACATAGATGACTTGGCGACATCGATACCGATTCTCGACTGCATATCCTCAATATGAATATCCAATCGTCTGAGGAGTGTCATTTGAGTTTCAACACTTCCTTGAAAAGCCTCTTTGACTGCTGTTGCATCAAAATCAATCTTACGCTCCAAAAGAGAATCGTATGCCGAATTTATGGCAAGCAGCAGCTTGTCAATCTTGGCATTGATTTCTACCGCTTCCTTGCTTTTGCCATTTAGTCGGCTTTCACGAGGATTCCATAATTCTGGAGTACACGACAGCTTGCTACTGAACTGCGCCATCGTTCGATTTACGGTAATGCGTCCCATGATGGGAGCTTTACCAGACTTGTCTAATCCGCCCCTTTTAAGGTAGAGCAACACCTTGAATTTTTCTACTTTCATACGCTTATATTTTTAGTGGCAAAGTTAGCCTGTATATAAGCGTTCTTAACTATGCAAAATAATGACAATCAACGCAATGTGATGCTGTCGTAGATTATTTCGTTACCTATCGGCTTTCGGTAACAACCGAGCTAACGATTTGGTAACTGAACACCTGCTCATAACCGTTACTTCTTGCATAGTACCAACTATGCGAGAAAATCGTTTTTTGCTGTTTCTCAACCATTTACGTTTGCCTTATTCAATTCCGAAATCGTTTGCTTTACTACTTAGTTTCCATTGCAGCCGTCACACCTTCGCAACTCTGCAACTCGAACGTGATACCGACATCTATACCATTAAAGGAATGCTTGGACATACGAATGTAAAGACCACTCAGATTTATGCTCACATTGTTGATAAGAGTAAGCGTAATGCTGCCGATGTCATCCATATTGAGAATCTTACTCCCACCAATGATAACGTAGAAAGTGTTCCTGCTATCTGATTTCTACCTGCTTTATCGGGTTGAGCCTCCGAGTTTTCGGGGGCTTTTTTATGTCATTACCCTTCCTTATTTGCATGTTTTCATCACCTTTTGTTTTGTTGTTATAAAGCTCTGTCTATGAGGTTTATAGTATGATTTTTGCTGCAAAATCATACTCAAATCTTAAGCAATTATAATATCGATCTGTTGAAACTCGAATTTTATGGCTGTTCGTAAAATAGTGACTTACTTTGCATTGCCATTCAACGAAAAAAGGCATAAAATTCAATTCAAAAAAATATAAGTATATGACCGAAACATTTCAGGTAAAATCGTTGGAGGAGATGCCAAGAGCATAGACCTACCTCATTGAAAAAGTTGACAGTCTTCAGGAGACAGTCAACACACTGCGACACAAACAGCAGGCCAGTGAATTACCTCGATGGATGAACATCGATGAGCTTTGTGCTTATCACCCCAGTCATCCCAAGAAGCAGACTGTCTATGAATGGGTATCTAAGAAGACAATTCCCTATCATAAGATGACCAAGGGACTTATGTTCCTACAGTCGGAAATAGATGAGTGGCTAAAGAAGGGCGCTCAGAAGTCCGAGGAAGATCTTATGCGTGAAGCCCGTGAATTTGTTCTTTCAAAGAAAGGGAAAGAAGTATGATGCAAGACTACGCAACCGATTTCTGGCGCGGTATGGACGACCTGCATGGATTCTCCTTTTACCGAAACCCCATTCAGAATATCGAGCCATGCCGTGCCATCACGGTGGTTGATGTCTATCGCTATCTTGTCGGTCACTATGCCAAGCCGCAGACCGACACACTCCGCTCATTGACATCACCCACAGAAGCTAAGAAGTACAAGGCAACGCACTTTGACTACTGTACTTTTTCGGGATTGTTTCGCAAGCGAAATGAGAAAGAGCTGATTCAGCACTCAGGTTTGTTGTGCCTCGATTTTGATCATGTCGGAAATCCCGACAGGTTCAAAGAGCAACTGCTAAAGCACGACTACTTCGATACGGAACTGATGTTCACGAGTCCCTCTGGCGATGGCGTGAAGTGGATTATCCCCATCGACTTGAAAGGCTGGGAACATTCCCGCTATTTCAAGGCTGTAGCCAACTGCATTGAGTCAACTGGATTACCTCCTGTGGATAAATCGGGAAGCGATGTGGCTCGTTCCTGCTTCCTGCCCTACGACCCACAGGCATACATTAACCCTAAATACTCGGAATATGGAAAAGCCACGCGACTTTGACCCTTTTGGCCAAGCAGGATTGTCCCCTTTGGCTACAATATGATTGACCCTT